>NZ_JAVDWS010000003.1:0-360095 GCF_031457395.1 Algoriphagus sp. 4150 | reverse complement strand
CCGTACACTTGTAAACCAATAAAAGGACTAGCAGAAACAGTCAATCAGTACCTGGATTTAAACGATAACCTGTAAACTATTTTTAGGACGAGTCAAGTTCCACGAATCCTGAATCAATTGGACATTTTCTTTTGCATTCAATCCACTGATCTCATCAAATTTGACAGAGACAAATTTATAGGGGAAGAAAGTAGAGGTGTATGCTACTGGGTAGTTGGATTCTTTATAGGAAACTGTCCTGAAATCTACCACTCCTACAATTTCAGCTTTCGCCAAGTTTTCATTCCCCCAATTGACTTCCCTACCTATGGCATCTTCCGGGTTTTGAAAGCCTAAAACCTGAACAGCTTCCTTGTTTAGGATCATGGAATACTGATTGTCTACTCCCTCAATAAAATTTCTTCCGGCAACTAAATCTACATCAAACGTTGGGATGAAATCATAGTCCATTCGCGTGAAATATAGTGTAACAAGCTCTTCCAGACTTTTGGAATGCCTAAAATTGGGCATCAAACTCAGATGTTCTTTTCCTGGTATATCATGTGAAGCAGTGATGCCTTTTACCTTTTCATTTGCATTGAGTTTATCTCTAAAAGTGGCCAGTTTCTGGGTGAATACAGAGTCTGAACCGGGAGGGCCGAAAGTAGCTTGAGTATTGACAACTATAGTGCTTTCAATATCAATTCCCAGACTGCTGGTTTTCATTAGGGTAAGCTGTCTATAGGCCACTGTAGAGGCAGCAATCAGCCCAATGGAAATCAAAAACTGAAATACAATCAGTCCATGCTTAATGCTAAAAATTGACCCCTTATCATGGTGTGAATGACTGCCTTTTAGGGCAAGAATAGGCTTAAAGGAGGAAGTTATAAATGCGGGATATATGCCGGCAAGTGTGCTGCCTACAACTATCATGATGAGTATCACCGGTAAAAATTCAGTATGGCCAAAGAGTGAAAGAACAGACTGTCCTCCTGTAAATGTTATAATGTAAGGATCCAGAAAATACAGGAAAAGACAGGTAAGGGCAAATGAAAGCAGGTTGATTGCCAGTGATTCAGTCAGAAATTGCTTGATAAGTTGCGCTCTTCCGGATCCAATTACCTTTCTTATGCCCACCTCTTTTGATCGTTCAAGTGAGCGGGAAATGGATAAATTGATAAAATTGATCCAAGCAATAGCCATCACAAAAATTGCTATGGCCAATAAGGCATAGACGATTTTTGCTTCGCTGTTGGGTTCCGCCTCAGCAAGCAAGTTGGAATTTAGGTGAATAGATGTCAGCGGCTGAAGGGAGAATGCCGAATTGACGCTGGAGTTAACATTGCTTGCTTTATATTTTTCGACAAATGATGGAAATTTTGCCTCTAGTACCGGAACATCAGCATCAGGAGTTAATAAAAGGTAGGTGTAAAACCCGTCCCATCTCCAGTTTTCATTGTCTCCGCCGCTGTCTTGACTTGATACTTCTTGCCAGGCAAAGAGGAAGTCAAATTTCATATGGGCATTCTCGGGAACATCCTCAAAAACGCCTACGACGGTATAATTCTCTGCGTAGTTGTGACTAATGACCTTGCCGATAGCCGATTCATCTCCAAAATATTTAGATGCTGTGGACTGGGATATCATCACTGTCTTTGGCTCCAACTGTTTGATTTTTGAATAGCCTTCCACGATAGGGAAAGAAAACACCTCAAAGAAGTTGCCTTTTACATGATATACTTCCTTTTCAGCAAATCGAAGCATTTCTCCATCATCTGCCAAGTGAGTCATCACTATATCTGATTCGGCACTGATTCTGAACATAGTGGTGTAATCTTCTACCTGAGGATATTCATCCATCATGGCCTCACCGGTAGGGATGAAAGCTTGGGCTTTTCTGTATTGGAGCTCTCCGTCAATATATCGGTCATGCTGAACGCGATAGATTCGGTCTGATTTTTCGTGAAAGCGGTCGTAACTCAATTCAAACCGAACATACTGGAGAATGATAAGACAGGCTGTCATTCCCAAAGCAAGTCCCAGTAAGTTGATAGCGCTAAAGATCTTATGTTTTAAAAGATTTCGGTAGGCAACAAGCAGGTAGTTCTTCCACATTTCGATGAAAAAAGGTAGTTGGTTTTCTACTTTCATGCCAAAATAAAGTTAGTGTAAAGTGTTGAAAAGGGTTATTTTTATTTCATGTAGCGAAAGGATGAACAATAATGTTCGGATTCGGGCAAAAAATAGTTTTCAAAGCTAAACTCCAATCAAATGCAATCTTACATCAACCACCTGTTAGCCGATATCGCAGCAGGGCATCGCCCTGAGGATTACTATGAGAAATCCGGGAAAAACTCTGAAGAAGAAGATTTGGAAGAGGCTCTTCGCGAGTCTGAAATGTTTGTAAGTCAAGAGCGAAGATCAGGGTTTGCAGGTTACTGTGGTTTGAATCGAGATGATTTTCCTCCAAAAGAACAACTTTCCGAAGATCAACTGACCCAAGTGACAACGGCTTTTGTAGAAATGATGAATTCGTGGAATTTGGAAGTGGTATTCCCTGATGATCTCCCTCAGCCACGACGATATGAACTACTGATGGATATCTTAGTCGGGCCAGTGATGATTTTCAAGCATGGGTTTTATTGCTTTTATTTTTGTACAGGAAATCCCGATGGCTGTGAGTTAGGTGAATATTGCCCTTGTTTGAAGAGTGAATAGTATAATCCTTGAAAAAATGGACTGGTTTGATAGCTTTTCCAAAGTTTTGAACTTTGGAAAAGCTTTAGGAATATTGAGTGCCTGCAATCTCTATTCTTTCACCTTAGAGATAATTCCCAGAAATTCGATCAGTCCAACGACCTCTATGTCTCCTCTCATCGGAAATCTGTCAACGCCCGAATAAACTACATACTTTGCGGTGGCAGCGATGTCCTCACAGGCTCTGTGAAATCCGGATCGGACCGTCGGCGCACTGGATTTTTTGATTTCTATTCCCCAGACTTCGGTTGATCCAAATTCTAAAACTAAGTCAATCTCTGCTTGATTGCTGGATCGATAGTAACTTGCTTTCCAGTGCGCAGGTAGTTGGTTCAGGATGTTTTCTATCACGAATCCTTCCCAGCTAGCTCCAACTGCTGGATGCCCTAGTAACTGATCAAAAGAAGAGATATTCAACAAACTATGCAATAAACCGGTATCTCGAATGTACACTTTTGGGGTTTTTACCAATCGCTTTTTAGTGTTGCCTGACCAAGGATGTACTTGTCTCACCATAAAGAAATCCTGAAGAATGTCCAAGTAATTCCGGGCAGTGGTGTGACTTACTTCCAGACTTTTGGCAATCTCCGAAAGCACTGCCTGCTGTCCGTGATAATGAGACAGCATGGACCAAAAGCGTTTCATTCTTGTGGCTGGAACTTGAGGGCCAAAGAGTGGAATATCTTTTTCTACATAAGTGGAAATAAAGTCCCGACGCCAATTTTGACTTTGTATTTCTGATTCTGCAAGATAGCTGTCCGGAAAGCCACCTCGAAACCAGAGCTTCTCCAAGTTAAAGCCTAGAGGATCATTAAGATTAAGTTCATTGACGGAAAATGGATTCAGTTCCAAGTAGCGGATTCTACCTGCTAGAGATTCAGAGGATTGTTGTAAAAGGTCTCTTGAAGCAGAGCCTAACAGAAGAAAATGTCCAGCGCGCTCCCCATTCCGTTTCCGCAAATCTGCCAATGCTCTAATTACCGGGAAGAGTTCTGGTTTTCTTTGCACCTCGTCGATTACCAAAAGCTGGTTTTCAAAGCGTCGCAAATAGCTTTCTGCATCATCAAGTTTCGCCAAATCAGAAGTTAGTTCCAAATCCAAATAATGGATGGGCTTGTCAAGAGCAGTCTTTGCCAGATCTAAAGCCAAGGTGGTTTTACCTACTTGTCTTGGGCCAAGAATTACTACAACTGGCATATCTCTTAGGCTTTCGATAAGTTTTCCTTCAAGTGCTCTTGTGATCATCTTTTCTGTATTTGATTTTCAAATTACATAAAAAAGTAATAAAAACCATGCAATTTGAAAGTTTGACTTTCAAATTGCATGGTTTTTGGCATCTAAAGTGGCTAGAGAAAGTTGTGAAATGAAGATTTGTGTGATTAAAAAGTTATTGAAAGGCAAGGTAGGTGAAAAAGAAAAAGCCCGCTTTTCAGCGAGCTTTTGTACCCCGAGCCGGAGTTCCCGATATCCGTTGCGCTTCATCGGGATAAACTTCTCCTCTGGATTCTATTCCATAGAAAAAGCCCCTTCTTTTGAGAAGGGGCTTTGGCAATGTACCCAGAGCCGGAGTCGAACCGGCACGCCTTGCGGCATTGGTGTTTGAGACCAACGCGTCTACCGATTCCGCCATCTGGGCATTCGGTAAGTCTGGTCTTACACCTGACTTGGCTCCATCACTTGCGTAACGGGATGCAAATATGAGGAAAGAATTTTTTTTCTACAAATTCATTTTTCTACTTCTTCCAGTTTTTTCGAACTGAAGGCTTGGGGCTTTTCTGAAAAGAGCGGTTTGGTAAATGCCCATACGGATTTAAAAAGCTCAGAGCCACGGTATTGATTTAGCTTTTCCTCGTTTTCCCAATGGCTACAGGTTAGGAAAATATTTTTCTCATTTTCATCCTGCCAGAGTTCCAAGTGATGACAACCGGGAGAATTTCGAATGTAATTCTTGTTTGCGTTGAAGTTTTGCAAGAAATCATCTACCGACTCGGGCTTGAAAGTCATTCGTACAATTCTGATCAACATCAGGGGTGAAAAGTTATGTAGACCACACTGTCGTATTTCAATCCGAGTAAGTCGGCTCCATGTCCATGGTTAATCCCGATTTCAAGTAAGTCCAGACTGTTGAAAAAAGCAAAGCAATCCCCCGGCTCTACCTGATCATAGCCTTTGTTCAGCTTGCTGACAGATTCTCGACCGAATTCTATGGTGAATTTCCCCGGGTTTAGCTTATCGAATACTTCTTTATTGATATTCGTGATCAGATTACCATAGCGGTCCACCCTCAGTACGTGGCCAATGATGTGCTCCCGGGTAGCTTTAGGATGGCGGGACATGAGTTTTCGGAAGCTTGCCAACGGGCCACCAAAATCATGAATCGCTGCACCGCTGGCAACTTTTGCAGCTATGGGGGCTAAGATGTCCTTGGTAGGGAATGTGGATTCTTTCAAATGTATATCGGCAAACTGAACCATAATTCCCGGTTCATGGTCAGCCAGCAGACTTAAGATCCCGTTGTTTGGACCGATAAAAATATGTTCTTCTAGCTTTATACCGATGTATCCATGGGTAATGCTTCCGGTTGTATTTATAGAAACCAAATGCACGGTGCCTTTTGGGAAATCCCTGAAAGTAGAACGTAGCACAAATGCAGCATGGGCAATATCAAACGTCTCGATATTGTGCGAAATATCGATGATATTTAATTGCGGATTTACGGCAAGCATTTTAGCTTTTACTGCCGGTACGTAGTAATCTTTGTCCCCAAAATCTGAGAGGAATGTCACCAATGCCATAGAAGCAAGTCAATTAAAATTTATGTACTTTTGTTAAGGAGGGCTGCGGACAAAAATAGAAATTTTATTCTTCTGCCTTCAAGGAAAATCTAATCAATACCGCTAATCAACAGAAAAGTTTGGTCGAGAAAGTAATCACATTAGAAAATGTCCCTTTGGCAGAATTTTTAGGCGAAGCCAATGAGAACATCCGGCAGATTGCCGCTGCCTTTCCCCAGAGCAAAATTATTTCCCGAGGCAATGAGATCAGAATCCAGGGCGGAGCCCCTGAGATTTTGAGGATTAATGATGTCCTTAATCTTTTGCTGGAGCATATTGACCGGTTTGGCCACATCTCTCCGGAGAATGTGAAAGACTATCTGGATGTGGAGGGAGTGCCTTTCGAGGAGGCAAATCGGGATCAGGTAATTGTGTTTGGTAACAAAGGGTTGGTGATAAAGCCTAAGTCAGCTAACCAGCGAAAATTGGTTGCGTCTGCAATGGAGAATGATCTGGTGTTTGCCTTGGGACCGGCGGGTACCGGCAAAACGTATATAGCAGTTGCTTTAGCCGTAAGAGCACTGAAAAACCGTGAAGTCAAGCGGATCATTATTACCAGACCGGCTGTGGAAGCTGGGGAGAATCTTGGTTTTTTGCCGGGTGATCTCCAGGAAAAACTGGATCCGTATTTAAGGCCTATCTATGATGCCCTTCAGGATATGGTGCCGCCTGAGAAACTGAAATACTACCAGGAAACCCGTGTTATTGAAATTGCCCCGTTGGCATATATGCGGGGGCGAACGCTCCATGATGCATTTGTTTTGTTGGATGAAGCGCAGAATACTACCAGTGAGCAGATTAAGATGTTCTTGACCCGAATGGGGCCAAATTCCAAAGTGATCATCACAGGTGATCAGACACAGGTGGATTTGCCTGTAAGGCAAAAAAGCGGTTTATCGGAGGCGCTTAAAATCCTAAAAGACGTAAAGGGAATCGGTATTGTAAACCTCAGTGGAAAAGATGTGATCAGACACAGATTGGTAAAATCCATCATAGAAGCTTACGAAAAGGATCATTATTACAAAGAACAGGAAAGAAATGAGTCTCAAAGTAGAAAAAGTAACCCATGACGACCAGTTGAAATCTGCATTTTGGATTAGGGAGCAGGTTTTTGTGATCGAGCAAGGAGTAGATCCTAAGGAGGAATACGATGAGTTTGAGAGTGTTTCCAGACATTTTCTGGCTTGTCTTGATGAGAAGCCGGCAGGCACTGCCAGATGGAGAATCACACCTAACGGGGTGAAGTTGGAGCGGTTTGCCGTAGTAAAGGATGCTAGAGGCAAAGGTGTGGGACAGGCCTTGGTGGCTGCAGTGTTGGAGGATATCAAAGGTGCTCCTGCCACTGCGGGGAAGAAAAAATACCTTCATGCTCAGCTTTCTGCTGTTCCTCTCTACTCAAAATTTGGTTTTGAGAAAGAGGGAGATATGTTTGAAGAGTGTAATATTTTGCACTATAAAATGCAATTGGCTTAAGTATTGATATTGATTTCTCTAAAATTCATAGAAATATAAAATCGAGCCTGCCTGAGGCACTCGCTGGGATGATTATTCACCGTGCGAGATTCTCCCGATCTGCCGCGGCGGATCGGGACAGGCTATCCCGTTTCCTTCGTTACGGGACAAGTTAAGACCATTAAAAATCAAAATATAAACACATGAAATCGACACGATTAAAATCATCATTAAACACACAGGGCAGTGATTATTTTAATCGTCAAAGATTCCATGTGGCCATTAAAAAACAAATTATAAACACATGAAAAAATTAATTTTTACGCTAGCACTAGCGCTGGCTTTCGCCGGCTCAGGATACTCACAGGTTTTGTCCAGTAGTGATTCATATAGTGGAGGCTATTCTAATGAGGTTCATGCCAATTTCCTTACGTTAATTTGGTTTGGGTCTGTGGAAATAGGATACGAACGTTATTTGAGTGATGATCATTCATTAGAGCTAAAAGGATTTATAAATGATCGTTTTGGTTTTAATTCGGAAGGGAAAGGCAAAAAATACAAGACTAATTCTATTCAGGCATCAATGAATTTTTACTTTGGAGATAATGGGAAAGGGCGATTCTTTCTTTTTCCATTGGCTAAAATCCGCTTTGGGGATTTTGAAGAGCCTTCGAATGGCGGGAAAAGCACTACTGATATGACTGCATTCATCTTAGGTGCAGGAGCAGGGTATAAGTGGGAGCTGTCCAAGAATTTTGCCTTTGGGCCGTTTATAAATATTGGCAGAAATTTCAATGATGATGTAGCTGACCGCTTTTCAGCGGTAGAATTGAATGGAGGCTTTAACCTAGGATATAGATTCTGATACATTGTCAAACCCGATTTTAAAAAAGAGCCTTTTGCAGGCTCTTTTTTCGTTATGGGACTTTGCAGAAACCAGTTGTTCATTTTTCTAAAATAATGTAAATTAAGTCTTTAATTTTTTAAGGATGAGATTTGCAGATTTCCCTTTCTTAAGGTACTTGCCCTTTATTTTACTGGGGATTTTTTGTGGCCAATCCAATTGGTCTCCAGATGCTCAGTTCCTTTTATTGCTTCTGGTCATAGTTTGGGGTGGGTATCTGATACTAATCTTAACCCGATCCCAAAATAAGGGGCGTTTTCAGCTGAGCTATTTGGCCTATCCGGCTTTGGTAGTTTTTGGTGGCCTGCTTGTCCAGCATGCAAAAGATCAACTTGCTGCCGATTTGGACTTGGGGCGGGCTGAATCCTATCTGGGGGAGGTGACGATGTATGATCTGCAAAAACCAAATTCATTTGAGAATTTACTCGATGTGAAATCAGTACTTATCGAGGGGAAATGGAATGATGCGGAGGGGAAAATCTTAGTTTATCACCAGAGTGAAAAGCCCCTGAAGCCCGGAGATATACTGTTGGTCAAGAAAAAACCCGAAGAAATAGCCGAGCCGCTTAATCCTCATGAGTTTGATTACAAGGAGTATCTGGCTAGGAAAGGGATTTTTTATCGACAGTTCTTAGGGAAGGACTATCAGGTGATTTTGTCAGGGACAGCCACTGGGTCCCGTTACTTTTTGATACATCTCAGACATGCCATCGGGCAAATGCTCACTTCAAAAATCCCTGACGAAAATTCTGCCCAAATCGCACTAGCCTTGCTTTTGGGACAGAAAAAAGAACTTGATCCGACTATACGAGAAGCCTATATACAGGCTGGAGTGATGCATATTTTGGCAGTTTCGGGACTACATGTGGGGATTATTTATGCACTTTTTATTTTGATGCTGAAGCCTCTAAAGCTTAAGATAGAAAAGGCTAGGATATATCTTCTCTGTGTGGTTTTAGTGATTTGGGTGTATGCCTTTCTTACAGGCTTGTCTCCATCGGTGGTTCGGGCAGCCACTATGTTTTCATTGCTTACTTTTGGACAAATGCGGGAACGCCGCCTGTCCATTTACAATATCTTGGCTTTCTCGGCGATCCTGATGATTACGTTCAATCCATACGTGATTTATGAAGTTGGCTTTCAATTGTCTTATTTGGCAGTGTTGGGAATTGTAATGATCCAGCCGTTGATTTTGAACTTATGGTTGCCCGGATATAAAGTGCTTGAATATATCTGGCAATTAATCTCTGTGAGTCTAGCCGCTCAGTTGGTCACTTTCCCCTTGTCACTGTATTATTTCCATGTATTTCCTGCCTACTTTTTGTTGGGTAATTTGTTGATTTTGCCACTTGCATTTTTGATCATGCAAGTTGGCGTGCCTTTAATGATTTTTGGATGGGTTCCTGTTTTGGGAGAGGCATTAGGCTGGATTTTGAGTTGGTTGATTTGGACTCAAAATTGGCTTGCGGAGAGCATTCGGTTAATTCCCGGAGGTAAATTGGATAGATTGACGATGGATTTTTCAGGGATGATATTGGTCTGGGGAATACTGTTGATAGCAGCGGGTTGGGAATTGGGATCTAAGAGGAAATTGACTTGGCAGGCCCTGAGTCTTGCATTGTTTTGGGCTGGCTTTCAGCTGTATTCAGAAGCAATAATTCCTAATAAAGAATTAATTGTGTATCAGGGGAAGAAATCCCAGCTTCTGGATTTCTATGCATTCGGTGATGTTTATTCTTGGAATCAAGGACTGGATGCCGGAGAAATCAGCTATTCCGTAGAGCCAAATCGTATCCGGAAGCATTGGCCTCAGATTCCAAAATCATTAATGGCTTCCCGGGAGGATTCGGGCACCATACAGTTTGTTGGAACTGAGTTCACTTTTCAGCCCAAAGACAAGAAAATACAATTTCTGAGCACTCCGAGATCGATCCATTTCTGGTCAGAAGGGAGATGGGTTGCTAAGCCCATTTCCGATTCACTTGTTGTGGATTCTTTAGCTTACCGAATACTTTTCTGACTTTGATTTTGCAAAGCCTGCTATTGAAACTAACTTGATCCCAAACCCAAATTGAAAGTCAAATGAGTGCAGTACTTACAGAGGTCGCAGATAGAATAGGCACCATCACATTGAATAGGCCTGAGAAGCGCAATGCGCTTAATCCTGAGCTGATTGCCGGATTGCATCTTGCTTTTGAGGATATGAATTCCGATGACAGGGTGAAAGTCATTGTGCTTCGATCCACGGGAAGGGCATTTTGTGCAGGGGCTGACTTGGCCTATTTGCAGCAACTTCAGGGGTTTTCGCAGGAAGAGAACTTGGATGATAGCCTTCGGCTTATGAACTTGTTCAATTTGATTTATTGCCTTCCCAAAGTCGTGATAGCGGAGATTCAGGGACATGCCTTGGCGGGAGGATGCGGATTGGCCACGGTCTGTGATTTTGCTTTTGCTGTACCTGATGCACTGTTTGGTTATACGGAAGTGAGAATAGGTTTTGTGCCGGCGTTGGTTTCGGTTTTTTTGCAGGAGCAAATTGGGGCGGCCAAAACCCAGGAACTGTTGCTTTCCGGAGAGTTTATCTCTGCCAGCAAAGCCGCCGAATTAGGATTGATCACCGGAGTAGAGGCCTCCGAATTTCTGGGTAAATCGGTGGAAGAATTTGCGCTTAAGCTGATTTCTCAGAATTCGACCTTTTCGATGGGGAAAACAAAGACGCTTTTACGTCAGTTTAATGAAATAGAAAGAAACAAATCCCTACAGCTTGCAGCTGAGGTGAATGCTGACGCCCGGTCACATGAAGACTGTAAAAGGGGAATTGCTGCCTTCCTCAACAAAACCTCGCCGGACTGGTAAATGCTAAATCGAGCCACAGAGATTCTCCACCAAGTCTTTGGTCATGCCGACTTTAGGCCTGTACAGAAAGAAATAATCGAGTCAGTCTTGGCTGGGAAGGATACGCTTGCGCTATTGCCTACGGGAGGAGGTAAGTCACTGTGCTACCAGATCCCAGCCTTGGCTCAGGAGGGGATTTGTCTGGTAGTGAGTCCGCTGATAGCTCTGATGAAAGATCAGGTCGATGCGTTAAAGTCGAAGGGCATCAAAGCAGCTGCGATTTATTCGGGAATGAGCTATCGGGAGATTGACCGCACACTGGATAATTGCATCTACGGTGACTACAAATTCCTCTATGTATCTCCTGAGCGGTTGAAAGCAGAACTTTTTGTGGAGCGGTTTCGGCAGATGAAGATCAATTTGATCGCTGTGGACGAGGCACATTGTATTTCCCAATGGGGATATGATTTTCGACCGCCTTATTTGGAGATTGCCTTGATTCGCCCGTACCATCCGAAAGTTCCTGTTTTGGCTTTGACTGCCTCGGCTACGCCTCAGGTCTGCGCGGATATTTTGGAGAGGCTTGAGATGAAAAAGGCTGCAGAATTCCATCAGAGCTTTGCCCGAAAGAATCTCAGTTACAGCGTACGTCTCGTAGAGAACAAACTTGAGAAAGGATTGGAGATACTCAAAAGAATCGAGGGGGCTGCGATCTGGTATGTGAGAAATCGACAGAGCACACATCAAATCGCCAAGGCCTTGGGGCAGTTGGGTATATCGGCTTCCGCCTATCATGCAGGGTTATCTATGCAGGATCGAGCTGAGCGCCAAGAGTCTTGGATGAAGAATAAGATCCGTGTGATGGTGAGTACGAATGCTTTTGGGATGGGGATTGACAAATCGGATGTTCGGGTGGTGATTCACAATGAACTGCCTGAGAATGTAGAGAATTACTACCAGGAAGCTGGGCGTGCAGGTAGGGATGGAGAGAAGGCCTATGGGGTGCTGTTGGCAAATAAGCAGGATTTTGAAACTGTTTTGAAGCGAGCTGAACTGGTCTATCCTCCGCTGGATTTTGTGAAGAGAGTGTACCAATGTCTTGCCAATTACTATAGAATAGCAGTTGGTAGCAATATGCTGAGCAGTTTTGATTTTGAATGGAACGAATTTGCAAACACCTACGAATTAGGCGTGCTGGAGTCCTTTTATGCGTTGAAATTATTGGAGGAAGAAGGCTTTATCGGACTGAGCGAAAGTTATTATTCTCCTTCCAAAATTCATTTTACCGTGGATCCGTCCCGGCTGTATGAAATTCAGATTGCTTACGCAAAGCTGGATCCTGTGGTGAAAATTATTATGCGGACCTATGGAGGAAATGTTTTCTCTGAATACATCAAGATACAGGAAGGGAAACTTGCCAAATCTCTGAATATCTATGAAAATGAATTGATCAAATCACTCAAGCAACTGGAGCAGTTGGAAGTGATGGTGTATGATCAGCGAAAAGATAAGCCGCAGATCACTTTTTTGACCCCACGATACGACGCGGGGAAGTTGCCTCTTAATTTTAAGCGGATAGCACTTCGAAGGGCGCTGACGCTGGAAAAGGCACAGAGTATGGTGAGGTACGGACAGCAATCCGAACTCTGTCGTACACAGTTTATTCAGGAATACTTCGGAGAAAAGACGGATGAGCAATGTGGCGTTTGTGATGTCTGCATCATGCTACGCAAGGCAAATCATCCCGAAATGGCAGAAAATAAGCTTAGAAAAAAGATACTCGAAACTTTAACGGCTTCAGGTGAGTTGACAGGTGGACAGATTTTTGATAGTATCCGATTACCTTCTTCTGAAAAAAACCTTCGGATATTGCGTATAATGCAGGATCAGGGATATATTACACTTCGGCCTTCCGGGAGCTATGTTATTACAGCCTATGAGTAATTTTCTAGACGATTTATTCAGCAAAGTCTTCAAGTCATCAGAAAAAACTCCGATGACCCACAAGGAGAATATCAAGTTCAAAGAGCAGGAAATAACCCATGCAAAGAAGTGGATGAATTCTAAGGAAGGGCAAGAACTGATCTCCAAGATTTCCAAGTCATACCATTTCAAAAGCATTCAGATCGAAGAGCGTCCTCAAATTCATATTTTGGATTCCAGGTATGCGAGAGGTTTTGCAGTTACTTACGATGATCCTTTGGATGAAGAAACATTTTCCCTGCTTTTCTTGGCTTTTGCGCAGCGAGTTTTAGCTTTGGGATATAGACAGGTGAGCTTGGAAAGGAAAATGGAAGAAATAAACGAGCAGGTGAAAGTCACTGATAAGTTTTACTTCAAACCTCCGCTAAAGGCACTTGCAGCAAATGAATTGATTTCTCAGTTATTCGGTAGGATTACCATTGAGAAAATAACCATAAATAACCAACCCAATTACCTCAAGGTATTAGCGACGTTCTATTCGGATAGGCTATACCGGGATCCGGAACCTTTTGATCAATTTCTTGATCATATATTTGAAGCAACCAATGATGGACAGAATTAACTTAAGAGAGCAGCTAGGAAGGTATAGGACACCTTATGAAGAGGAGGCAGGTTTTATTCAGGATTTTATGGATTTGACGGAAGATCCCCTTGCCTATGGGAGAGAGCGATTGGAAGGACATTTTACAGCTTCGGCTTGGATTGTAAATCGCAAGCGTACGCACACCTTGCTTACACTTCATCGCAAACTTGGAAGATGGTTGCAGCTTGGAGGGCATGCTGATGGCAATGAGGATTTGCTGGGAGTGGCCATGCAAGAGGCGAATGAGGAGAGTGGATTGAAGAGTTTGGCGTTTGTGGACAAGACTATTTTTGATCTGGATAAGCATATTATTCCGGAGCGCCCGCATGTTCCGGAGCATTTTCATTACGATGTACGCTATATTTTGGAAGCGGACCTTTATGAGCCTTTGATCAAAAGCCATGAGAGTATTTCATTGGCTTGGGTAGCTTTTGACTCTGTGCAGGATGTGATCGGTTACAATCCATCCATTCTGCGTATGCTTGAGAAAACCAGTAAATCAGAAATTCTTCTCTGATGTGATAGCAAGGGAGTATTCCTTATCTTTGCGCAAAATTTAAGCTGTGAAAAAACTTTGGATAATTACCTGCCTGATAGCAGGAATGATGGGCTGTAGCCCAAGTGAAGAGGAATTGTTTCAGGCGGGAATTCAGAAAATGGATTCCCAGAATTGGAAGGAGGCTATTTCGCTATTTGATAGAGCGCTGGAGATCAATCCCGGAAACGGGCAAGTATTGAATGCGAAAGGTGCAGCGCTCTTCCAGCAAGAAAAATTTCAAGAGGCTGTTCCGGTTTTTTCCGCTTCTATAGAGGCAGATTCCAGCAGCTATAAAGCTTGGTTTAACCGCGGAAATGCCAACTTAAAGTTGGAGAACTTCAAAAACGCTGTCTCCGATTACAATATGGCAAGCTTACTCGATCCTGCACAAACAGATATCTATTACAACCGTGGATTGGCATTACTCGGGATGGAAGAATACGAGGACGCTTTGTTGGATTTTGATAAAGCGCTACAGGTGGAACCAAACCAAGCACTCGTCCACTTCAATCGCGGCAAAGCGCAACTGGGAAATAATGATCCTGCCGGTGCGATGCAGTCACTTACAGAAGCGATTAATCTCGATGGTAAAAATGGTGCCGCTTATTACCTACTTGGTGTGACTAGAATGTCTGCTTTGGGTGAGGCCGAAAAAGAAGAGGGTTGTGCTGATCTAAAGATGGCACTTCAGCTTGGATATACCGAAGCCAAAACTTGGATAGACGACTTTTGCAAGTAAAATGGCAAGGATAGGGCAGGATATAATGCAGGCAAAAAGAGTTCTGGAGGCAGGTCATTTGGTTGCTATTCCTACAGAGACTGTTTATGGATTGGCGGGAAATGCGCTCGATCCTGTGGCTGTTGCTTCTATTTTTGAGACAAAAAACCGCCCTAGTTTTGATCCGCTGATTATTCATGTTTCTTCACTTTTGGAAGCGGAAAACTATGTAAATGATATTCCTGCACCACTTCGGAAGCTTGCAGATCAGTTTTGGCCAGGTCCGCTTACATTACTGCTTCCAAGGAAAAACGTCATACCGGACATTGTTACTTCCGGTTTGGATCGTGTGGCCGTGCGTGTTCCTGATCATCCGCTGACGTTGGAATTGCTGGCTCAAGTAGACTTCCCCTTGGCAGCGCCAAGTGCAAATCCCTTCGGCTACATCAGTCCTACCTCTCCGCAGCATGTGGATGCCCAATTGGGAAAAAAGATTTCCTATATTCTGGATGGCGGAGCATGCAAAGTAGGTTTGGAAAGTACAATAGTCGGGATGGAAGCTGATGAAATCATTGTTTACCGACTTGGAGGATTGGATATTGCAGATATTGAACGTATTGTAGGGAAAGTGTCTGTGAAAAGCCATAGCTCATCGAATCCACAGGCTCCGGGTCTAATGGAAAGTCACTATGCTCCGGTCAAACCTTTTATAATAGGCGACTTGGATGAGTTGATTTCAGTGTATCAAAGCAACGGAATTGATTTTGCAGTCCTTTCTTTAGAGCGATTATTTCAGTCTGTTCCCTCAGAAAATCAAATCACTTTAAGTACTGGTGGAGATTTGAAGGAAGCGGCTACCCGTCTTTTTGCAGCCATGAGAACTCTGGATGAATCTAGTGCTACAGTGATTCTGGCTGAGCTAATGCCTGAAACCGGTCTAGGAAGGGCGATTAATGATCGCTTGAAACGGGCTGCGACGAAAGGGTGAAAATAGTTTGCTTTTCATTTTTAGCAAATTGATCATCCCCAAAAGTCGATTTTTGCCATAATCTTTGATAAATTCACCCAGATTTTTATCAATCAATATTATCAATAGCTATTAACCTTGCTTATGAATCCTAGAATCAAAAATGTAGATAACCTCAGTTTTGAGGGGAAAAAGGCCCTAGTCCGAGTTGATTTCAACGTCCCTTTAGATGATCAATTGAATGTAACTGACGATACCAGAATTCAGGCGGCTCTGCCGACTATCAATAAAATCTTGAAAGATGGCGGATCTGCTATCTTAATGTCCCATTTGGGTCGTCCTAAAGGTGGCCCGGAAGATAAGTTCTCTCTTAAAAATATTGTAGTAGCACTTGAGAAAGCACTTGGGAGACCTGTGAAATTTGCTCAAGACTGTATAGGCAAAGAAGCGGAGATGCTTGCTGAAGGCTTGAAGCCGGGTGAAGTGTTGCTTCTTGAAAACCTAAGATTTCACAAGGAAGAAGAAAAAGGAGATAAGGACTTTGCCGAAAAGCTTTCTAAACTTGGAGACGTCTATGTGAATGACGCTTTCGGAACAGCTCATAGAGCGCATGCTTCTACAGCCGTGATTGCACAGTTTTTCAATGATAAGGTTTGTGGTTACTTGATGCTTTCTGAATTGAAAAATGCAGATAAAGTTCTTGGCAACGCCGAAAGACCTTACACAGCTATCATGGGTGGAGCTAAGATCGCAGATAAGATTTTGATTATTGAGCAACTGCTTAACAAAGTCGATACATTGATTATCGGTGGAGGGATGTCTTATACTTTCGCCAAAGCCCAAGGAGGAACAATCGGTGATTCTCTTTTGGAAGAGGATAAACTTGATTTCGTTCTGGAACTGATGGAAACTGCCAAAGCAAAAGGAGTGAATTTGGTTCTTCCTGTAGATACAGTGATCTCAAAAGCTTTTGCAAATGATGCAGAGCAAGGAATGGCCAATAAAGGTGAAATTCCTGACGGCTGGATGGGCTTGGATATCGGACCTAAAACCTGCGAGCTTTTTGCAGCCGAAATTATGAAATCCAAGACAATACTTTGGAATGGCCCAATGGGGGTATTCGAAATGTCTTCTTTCGACAAAGGAACAAAAGCTATTGCGGAAGCAGTAGTAGCTGCTACCAAGGCAGGCGCATTCTCTCTGATCGGCGGTGGGGATTCGGCTGCGGCTGTCAATAAGTTTGGATATACTGATGATGTATCCTTTGTGTCCACAGGTGGCGGAGCATTGCTAGAGCATATGGAAGGCAAAGTGCTTCCTGGAGTTGCTGCATTGGTGCCTTGATGAATAGTCATTAGAACTAAGAAAAAGGCTGGCAAATATCGTATTTGCCAGCCTTTTTTAGTTGAAGAATCTTTTCTAAATTTTCTGCTACAGATTTTTATTCACGACCAATTCATAGAAAAATTCCTTGTAGCTGGCACCGATTATAATGAACTCTTCCTTGGTCTTCATCTTCACCCGGTTTCTACTGATATTTTCGATTTTGTCTATGGAGATAATGTGTCGCTTATGTACTCTGACGAAGCCTTTTGAGAAGAGGGAAGTTTCGTAGTGTTTTATGCTGCTCAAGGTTAAAATAGGTTTTGATTCGTTCAGCAAGTGAATTTTGACGTAGTCTTTGTAGCTTTCCAAAACCACAATGTCTTTCAGGTTGATTTTGATGGAGGAATATTCAGATTTCACAAAGATGTAATCCTGCGAATCATTCAAGGTGAAATTTGATGAAGAAATTTGGGAAATAGGCATATTTATTCCTGCTGCCATAAGCTTATTTACAGCCATGAAAAACCTCTCGAAACTGAAAGGCTTTACGAGATAGTCAATGGCATTGATTTCAAATCCCTTCACGGCAAAATCACTATATGCTGTGGTGAAAATCACTTTAGGTTTCACAGGCAGATTTTCATAAAATGAAATTCCATTGATATCAGGCATGTTGATATCCAAGAATAGCAAGTCCACAGACTGTGTCAAAATCGTATTCATCGCCTTCAGAGGAGAATCGAAGGTGCCTATTAGTTCCAAATTTGGAAATTTGCTAATGTAATCTTCTACAACATCTACAGCGAGCGCTTCATCATCGATAACTATACACTTGTAGTTCATTTTTTGATAGTCAGAAAGCTTTTGAATAGATTGTTTCCCCTTTTTTGTCTGAAAGAATACTTTCCGGGATAGATCAGCTCCATCTGGTTTTCCAGATTTTTGATTCCCAGTCCCACATGTCTTTTTTCTGCATGGGCTTCAAACTTCTTAGGCATGCTGTTGATTACGGAGAACTTTAATTCACGCTCATTTTCTTCCAGCGAAATAAGAATAAATGAAGGAGTTAAATAACTGACTCCATGCTTAAAGGCATTCTCTACCAAAGTCATCAGAATAAGGGGCTCGATAAGTAAGTTTACGTTTCTTATTTTGACATTGAAATTTATATTCGGCGCATTTTCTTCAGTGAATTTCAACTTCTCCATTTTGATGTAATTGTGGATGAACTCTACTTCCTGTTTGATAGGGATTTTACTTTTGCCTGCTTCATAGAGGACATGCCTCAGAATATCCGAAAGTAGCAAAATAGCGTTTGTCGTGTCTTCAGATTTTTTCCGGGCCAGAGCATAGATGTTGTTCAAAGCATTTAGGAGAAAATGTGGGTTTAGTTGAGTTTTCAGGAAATTAAGTTCCCCAATAGCTTTTTGCTTTTCCATCTCATCATTTCTGGTACGCTCGTTGTCGAAAAGAAGTAGCACTTCGAATGCTGTGCCCAGTCCTAAAAGCAGGAAATATCGGAAAGTGAATGATATGGTCCGGAAGAAAAAGGGGGTGAGTGGAAGTAGGAAACCTTGCGGCTTAGGGAAGGATTCTATTTCTATTTCGTCAAACTGATGCCTCCTTATACGGATCATCTGATCAGGACCCCAAAGGTAATAATCAATCAAGTGGTGAATACTAAGGGAGGCTAGCAATAGAATAAGAACGCTCACAAAGTACTTACGATAAGAGCGTTTCTCAATGAACTTAGGTATTAATATTGCAATGTTAAGAATGTAAAAAAGTACCAGATTGATATTAGTCAGACTGATATTGATCACATTACCTCCTGGGGTTGGTCTGGTGAAAGAGGGGATTGATTGGGACAATAGCACACCTATAATCAGGAGGTGTACGATCCCTTTCAATAGTTTCCTTTTTTCCATGTATTTGGGAGTTGAATCAAGTTGCAAATGAAACTGAGTCAGGTCTTTCGATAGCAACATGTCGAATAGTTTTAAGAAAAATTAAACCTTCAGACTAGGTTTAATCGTCATCATTTGATTCTTCAAATGGGAGGAATTCCCAAATGTCATCAAATCGCAAAGCGGAACTTCTTCCGAGTAAGACGAAAGCTCTGTTGCCATCAGAAAGAACAGAAGCCCCCGTTCTGGCTGTTCCTTCAAAGGCCGTTTTGTCATTCCATACATCCAGATTCGGGTTGTATTGCCAAGTGGTATTGGTCAATGATCCTACCGAGCCGGTAGTGATATATCCCAGTGCACCTATACTGAATCCTACTCCTTCACTTCTGGCGATGGTATACTTATCATCTTCATCCAAGTCTTTCTTTTGAGTCCATGTTTGGGAGCTGCCATCCAAAGCCCAAAAATCATATTCATACCTGCCATTATTGACACCGCCACCGATGTAGGCTACATCATTGATTGTAAATACAAATGCATTGGAACGTTTTGCACCACCCATGCTGATAAAGGAAGCCCAGGTGTCTGTTTCAGGCCGGTATTGCCAGAAATCCTTCTGCTCGCTTCCATCAAATCCGGTACCTATATAACCCTTTCCTGCCAGTTCAAACCCCACTGCGCCGTATCGTGCTGTCCCTGGAAAAGAGCTGACCTCAGTCCATGTATCAGAGTTAGGGTCATAGGACCAAAAATCATCCAGTCTGTTTCTTCCATCGTAGCCTGTACCATAATAACCTTTGGAATCTATGGCAAAAGCAACAGCATTGGATCTGGCGGTTCCGGGGAAATCAGCTTTTCTTGTCCAGGCATCTAATAAAGCATCATATTCCCAGAGATCACGTACATATTCATTGCCTGTATAGCCGCCTACTACGAAATAGCGACTTCCCACGGTAAAAGAGGAAGCATTTGAGCGATTGCTACCTTCGAAGTAGGATTTTCTGACCCAGTTGCCTTCTGTAGGTGTATCATCTGAGTCTTGGCAAGAAAAGAGTGAGACTAGCATAATCAATGCTGCCAGAGTTGATAAAAGCCGGTTTACTTTTTTCATAATCTTAGTTTAAAGGGATAATTGTGATTTCTAATTTTGATTTGTATTGGGTATTGTTTTCGCCTACCACCAAATAGCCCATATTGAATGAAGTGGAGGAAGGAACATCGAGCCAAAGCCCGTCAGTCTGCCGACTACCGGAGATCTGATTAGCAACAAAGTCTCTGATGGGAATTTTGAAGTAGGTAGCTTCTTGGAAAATCTCATCAAAAGATGTCAAAGTAGCCTGAGTAAGATAGGATTGGATATTATTGTTTTTATCCATCACATATACATCGAATTCATGGAGAGGCGGATTGAGTTTGCCGTCATAGGTGTCTTTTTTGACAGGCATGTAGAGGTAAGCTTCCGGGATGTAATAGTCATAAGGTACATCTCCTATAAAGGTTAGATCACCCAGATCAATCCGTATTCCGCCAAATCCAAGATCATCGGCAAGAACAAGGCCCTGACTCTCATCAGAAGGCAGAGTGACATACTTTTGAGCTGCTGAGAAAGGGGTATTTGATCGATCAATCTTCAGGTGTGTATATCCTAAAGAATATTGGCCAATGGGGATCTTGTATTCCTCATTGTCTTCTCTAAGCTCTAAAGGAGCTTTGTGATAGAGCACGATGTAGGAGTCTTTGGATACTAGCATAAGAGGACTTTGACCAGTGACTTCCAGCATGAATCCCGGAAAATAGTCTAGGAAATCCTCGTTGCTATCAAAAATTTTGTCTGAGCCTTTTGCTTTCTCAAATAGCTCCATCCCAAATTCTATCGGTAGAGTGATTCTGATCGAATCCCTAGAGGGAAGGTATTGGATTTTGGTGGTGACCAGCGGATTGCTATAAGCGCCGAAGGTCTCAAAGTCATAAAACACATCGTCATCGTTTTGATATTCCAAGCGCTGTGAGAGCTGATAGATGTTAAGGTCAAACTCAGGCAAGGTGTCGAAGTGTGAGGCATCTATCTTTAAAACAAATACAATAGAATCCAATAGGGTGTCATGATCAAATCCTGTGACACCGCTGCTCACTTCAAATTCGAAATATGGACTTGCTTTGACCGTTCCCCGGTAAGGATTCGTATTGTTTCCCAACAGGAAAGTCTCCTGCGTGCTGGTAACCATGCTGTCTTGAAAATAGCTGGCATAGGAGATGTCAGTAAATTCAATTTTTCGGATGGAAAAATCATCTTCGAGATCTATTTCGGGTATTTCCTCCAGAAAGCTATTTTCATAGCAGGAGCTTAGGATTAAAACCAGCAAGCTGAAAGCAATTCCGGACTTCATTTTATTTTTTGTTCCAAAGCTATCGCACCTGCCTTGCACATGGTGAGAAAGTAGAACAACGTGCATATTGTCTAGAGGAAAGGCTATATCCTATCTACCAAATGAGCTGATGTGAGTTTGGACGAGCATGCTTATACGTCTGGTTAAATTATACTTTGATCTATGAAAATTGGCCGTTCCTCTAGATTCTCATCTGCCTCCAGTTGTTGTGCATAGTTTGCATACAAAAACTCAGAGATGATTAAATATTTTTCAGGCTTGCTGATTTGCTGTTGGCTTATGTCCGTGACACAGAGCGTAGCACAGCGTGGTCATGGGTCATTATATTCTACCATCGGTTTAGGCTTGCCTACCTATGATAATTATGGGCTTGCCAAGCGTCTCGGTGGAGTGGGGGCAGGGGTAAGATCGCCTTATTTTTTGAACACCATCAATCCTGCTTCGCAAACGAGTATTGGTCTTTCGCATACTTTTATTGTAGACGTAGATGTGTCCTACAACCAGCAAAAAATCACTACAGGAAATGAGACTGTTTCAAACAATTTTTCCAATCTCAATTATTTCAGTATGTGGTTTCGATTTTCTCCGAAATCCACAGTTTCACTGGGATTAATGCCGGTTACTATCCAAGATTACAGCTATTCCGATACTTATTACTTTGAAGGAATGGCAGATAAATACACACGGATAGTGAAGGGCTGGGGAAATATCAATAAAGCATATCTCAACTATGCTACTAATCTGGGGCAGCGGATTTCTGTAGGTATTAGACCTTCGTTTCTCTTTGGGAGTTTCCAAAAGGAATCCATTTACCTAGATCAATATGCGGCAGGATTTCTATACGACAGGAATAATTCATATACCGGTGTAGGATCGGAAGCCGGTATTCAGGTCAATTTACTACAAAATGAAAAGCATAACCTCACCTTCGGGGCATCTGGCCAGTGGTATTCCAAGCTCACCGGGATGGGGACTTCTCGGGTGGAAAATCACGTAGGGCAGGAAGTAATTTATGAGGCTGAAGAAGTTGAATTGAGTTCACAGCTTGGAAATACTGTTCGCTCGGGGCTTTCTTTCCAGAATAAATCCTGGACCATTGGAGCGGACGTTCTCTATGGATTTGCTGCGGGAGACAATAATTACAGCATAGCAAATCAACTATATAGTGTAGGGGCTGAATTTATCCCCGGTTATTTCGACTCAGAATTCATCAAACAGATGAGTTTCTCGCTTGGAGCCAATTACGATACCGGCTCCATTAGGATGGAAGGAGCCAAAGTTTCTGCTTATGAAGTAAGTTCTGCTATAGGTATTCCACTCAACAGATCCAGCAGGTTGGCTATTGGTTATAAATACAGAAATATGGGAGAGGTCAATATCATTTCCAAAGAATCCCTTAATACAATTACCCTCAATTTCACCTTTGGTGATACTTGGTTTTTCCGCAGAAAATTTGAGTGATGCCATGAAATCGAGGCTGATCCCGTTTCCTCCATCACGGGACAGGCTATCTGACCTCTTAAAACAAAATATAAACATATGAAAATAAACTTAATACTGCTATTCATATTTGTAGTTAACACCTCTTATTCCCAAGAAATAAAAGAGGGAAAAGTATCCGGTTTCTTCGATTTGCCGGTCAAAAATATGTTGGGAATCATTGATTTCGATCTCGAAGAGCTCGCTAAACGCTTACATCTCAAAAACCAATCTTCGGAATACCGTAAGTTAGACCGTATCGTTTCTTGGTATGTGACCAAGACGGATAGCATATATCAAGAAAATATAACACAGTTGGCGGCAATTGAAAGCTCATATTGGATAAAAGTGGCAGAGATAGATGATAGAAACAACTTTGATCAAGTCTTTGCTGTGGTGAAAGAATATACTGAGCAGGTAAAACAATACAGCCCCCCAATCCAAGCGCTGGAATTGGAACTGGGTAATTGGATGTCGGGATTTTTGAGTGGCAGGCAATACGCTAAATGGGAAACCTATCTCGCTAAAAAACACAATAAAATCAAACCCAAAACCCCTAGGCCTACGAGTGGGCCTCCAAATGAATATTTATAAAAAAGCAAAGGCATGAATGGATTTTCACGCCCTCGCTTTACAGTGTGGTTACTTCCACTTTATTTCTACCAGCACGGGAAAATGATCGGAAGGGTATTTCTTACCGTAATTGTCTGTGAGTATTCCATGTCGGATTACCTTTATATTCCCTTTTACAAATACATGATCTATGATGCCGTCAGGCATTCTCTCCCAGTCAAAACCTGTAAAAGAACCTGCCGGGCCATAAGCTGGAATCTCAGAGATCATTCTGGCATCTTGCCACTCCGGATTGTCGGTGATGGTGGTATATGCGCCGTTCTCAGGAGTGATGTTGAAGTCTCCCATAAGTAGGGCAGGTGCATTTTCTTTGTTTATTTTGGACACTTGGGCCATTACCAATTTGCTGCTTTCCTCACGTGCTTCCTGACCGATGTGATCGTAGTGTACATTGAATACGTAGAAGATTTTTTCGTCGTTATCTTTGAATTTGCCCCAGGTGCAGATCCTGTTCAGCGAAGCATCCCAGCCTTTACTTGGCTTTTCGGGAGTGGGTGAAAGCCAGAAAGTCCCTTCATCAAGAATCACAAACTTCTTAGGATCGTATAGAATTGCAGCATATTCACCTTTTTCGGTGCCATCATCACGCCCAACCCCAATAAACGAATACCCAAGTTCAGTACTTACATCCAGCAGCTGATTATTCAAGGCTTCTTGTACACCAACCAGTTCGATCTTGTGAAACCGGAGCAGACTGGTTACCTGAGGAAGTCGGTCTTCCCATAGATTTCCTATGTCATTTTGATTTGCATAGCGGATATTGAATGTGGCGAAATTGTGTGTTTGCGCTATGGAAAGGGCATTTGTCCCTATCGTTATAGCAATGAGAAACACGCTAGTTTTTAAGATACTTCTAAGGATTCTAATCATGATTTCAGAACTTATTCTTGAAAAATGGTTTAAGAATCTAAAAATGAATCATAATTTCATCAAATGAAAACCTTCTATCCCAAAGACCTCTCTACGCTTGAATTTTATGGGTTGCTGCAAGGAGCAGTGGCTCCGAGACCGATTGCATTTGTAAGTACGATTGATGGTAATGGAAGTGTAAATCTGAGCCCCTTCAGTTTTTTCAATCTGGTAAGTTCCCAGCCTCCAATATTAATATTTTCTCCACTGAGACGAATGCGTGATAATACGACCAAGCATACACTGGAAAATGTCTTGGAGGTTCCTGAAGCAGTAATTCATATAGTGCACTTTGGTATGGTGGAGCAGATGTCACTGGCGAGTACGGAGTATGAAAAAGGCGTGAACGAATTTGAGAAAGCCGGTTTTACGGCAATAGCATCAAGAGAGGTGAAGCCCCCGAGAATTAAAGAAGCACATGTTGCATTTGAGTGCAAGGTCACTGAAGTGAAGCCGTTGGGAGAAAGTGGAGGAGCGGGAAACTTAGTGATTTGTGAGGTGCTGGTGGCCCATGTAAATGAAGGAATTTTGGATGAAGCGGGAGTGATCGATCCTAGGAAGCTGGATGCTGTAGCCAGATTGGGAGGGGATTGGTATAGCCGTGCCAGTGGATCATCTCTTTTTCAGATTCCTAAGCCATTGCGTACAATGGGCATGGGGATAGACCGGATTCCCGAAGGGGTGAGGAACAGCACGATTTTAAGCGGGAATAACTTGGGGAGACTGGGTAATGTGGCCGCATTTCCGAGTGATGCTGTGGTTGCTGAGTTTGGGCAAAGCCCGGAGATTCAAGAAATGAAGATCCGCTTTCAAAATGATCCTGACTCGCTGATTGATCATTTGCATTTGCTGGCCAAGGAAGCACTGGATGAAGATGATGTGGAACGGGCGTGGTTGATCTTGCTTCAAGGAGTTTGACAAACGTATAAAGTGTTCAGTCGCAGTGATCAGCTAGCAGTCAAATAATATGAGGCTGTACATTGTTTGATGGTAGTCCTGACAAATTCGACTTGGGTAGAAAATTATTCCTAAGCTGTGGTCTCTACGGGAAAACCTTCGTGCCTTCCTAATTGAAAGAGCATTTGTAGAAAAGAGGCTGTCTCAAAAGTAGGTTTTCTTGTCAGGCTGAGTAAGAAAAATTTAAGATTTACAAATGAATAATGACGGAAAGTGATGTAGAAATAAAGTTGGGTCACCCTGAGCACTTGAGAGACGAGAGTCTCGAAATCGAAGGGTCCTCGACTCCGCTCGGACTGACACAACATTTGCACGCTTTTTTGAATTCCGTCAATGGTAGCGAAGTCGAAGCCTTTTATGCGCTAATTAAGCCCATTTCGACTTCCCGCCACAGCGAGGCAAACTGCTCAATGTGACAATTATGAGTTATGAGGCAGCTTCTTTCCCTATTTTATGATAATATCCTGAGGCATTCGTACCTGAATGCCTTCGTAGGATTTTAGTTTCTCTACTTGCTTGTAAATCGTATAATTTGACCCCAACTCACTTTTGAGTAGCTTGATTTGGACATTTTCTCCCAAATCTTCCATTAAAGTCTCAAACCATGATTTCACGGTTGGATAATAAATCACCCGATAATCGTCTGTCGCACCGATTCTGGCCGCTGCGAGTTCAATAGTCGTATTCAACCCTCCCAAGACATCTACCAAACCTCTTTCTTTAGCTTGATTTCCCGTCCAGACTCTGCCCGATGCTACTTCCTTTACCGCTTCAGTGGACATTCCCCTTCCCTCGGACACGCGTGAGATGAACGTTTCATAACCATCCTCTATGATGTTTTGAATTATGGATCGCTCCACATCAGTCATGGGTCTGGTAGGATTCATAAAGTCGGACAATTCTCCTGTTTTCACTACATCAGTGGTAATGCCAAGCTTGTCATTCAGCAATTCCTGAGCATTGAACATCATTCCGAATATGCCTATAGATCCTGTAATGGTATTAGGCTGTGCTACGATAGTATCTGCAGGTGCAGAGATGTAATACCCTCCAGATGCTGCCACTTCACCCATGGATACGTACAGGGGCTTAGCCTTTTTGGCTTCAGCCATTTCTCTCCAGATAACCTCAGAAGCTACCACAGATCCTCCCGGTGAGTTCACACGAAGGACGATTGCTTTGATATTGTCATCTTTACGGGCTTTGCGGATTTCTTTGGCAAACTTTTCGGAACTGATCACACCCTCAGCTTTTCCGCCCATGATCTCACCCTCTGCTATAATCACTGCAATCCGATTAGAAGAGGTAATGTTTTTGGATTTTGCTGCTTTGGTTAGGTCTGTTGCATTAATTGTCTTAATGTCATCATCTTCATCGATTCCAACTTTTTCTTTTAGTTTGGAAAGCACTTGGTCAAAATAGAGTAAATCCGTAGCTAAGCCGTATGTCACCGCATCTTGAGGCTTGCGGACCAACATCAAGTTGTTGATTTTCTTCAAGCTGTCGTAGGCAATTCCCCTTGATTCCGACACACTATGCAGCGCAAAGCTGTTCATGTCATCCAAAAATGACTGTGTCTGTAATCTTGCTTCCGGACTATTTTTCTCTAGAATGAAAGGTTCAACTGCGGATTTGAACTCCCCAACTCGGAAGATTTCAGGTTTCACTCCTATTTTTTCGAAAAGCCCTTTGAAGAATATCCCTTCGGATGAAAATCCGTTAAAATCAATTCCTCCCAAAGGATTAAGATATATCTCGTCTGCCACCGAAGCGACAAAATAACCTCCTTCAGTATAGGCTTCGTCGTATGCCACAATGAATTTCCCCGAAGTCTTGAAGTCCACTAATGCTTCGCGAAGCTCAAGCAAACTCGCTTGTCCTGCCATCACCAAGCCTGTGTTCAGGTAGATTCCTTTGATGTTGTCATTAGTTTTTGCCTCGGCAATTGCTCTTTTAAGATTGATTAGCCCGGCATTTAACTCCTGACCGAATGGGCTTCCAAACATGGAAAGATCCAAATCATTCTCTGATGTGCGCTCCACGAGTGTTCTGCCGTTTAGATTCAGGTGCAATACGGTATTCTCACTTACGGTCACTTCTTTGTTTCCCGTAGCGGCTAGCATACCGATCAAGCCAAGCATAAGAAGCACACCCAGTATACTGAAAACAAAAAGCCCGACGATTACCGCCAGCACATTTCCCAAGAATTTCATAAGCCAAATTATTTGAAGCCCAAAATAACCTAATTTGGGGCATGTTTACAAAAGCAATTATACACAGAGAATGTTTGAGAAAGCAGTATTGATATTGGGAGGAAATAAAGGGGATAGAATTTCACTGCTAAATTCTGCATTGAAATCTGTTATGGAATTGGGAGAAGTGACGCACAAGTCCAAGATTTATGAAACAGAAGCTTGGGGAGGAGTGGCTAAAGGGGCTTTTTTAAATCAGGTGGTCGAAATCAAAACTGCCTGCTCTCCCTCCGAGATCTTGGCTTTTATCCAGCAAACCGAAGCAGATCTTGGGAGAAAAAGGAATGAACATTGGGGAGATCGCACGATGGATATTGATATTATTTATTTTGGAGACAGCGTAATTGATACCCCGCAACTTCAGATTCCCCATCCTTTTTTGGCCGGGAGAAAGTTTGTTCTGGTTCCTTTGGTAGAGATTTTACCTGATTATGTTCATCCGGTGACGGGGAAAACCAATCGACAGATGCTGATGGAATGTGAAGATAGGAGTGAGGTGAGGGTGTGGAAATGTTAAGTGATTTTCTGCCCTGCTGCTTCTCCTCATGTCTGTCGAAATAAAAAAGCTTGGTTCAAATCATGAAGATTTGAACCAAGCTTATACACTAATTTCTCTGTGCTTCTCTGTGAAATCTTAGTGGACTTCCGTGGTTAAAGACCTGAAACTTCAGCTTCAGGATGGATTTTTTTGACCAGACCTTGGAGGACTTTCCCAGGTCCGCATTCTACAAATTCTGTGGCTCCATCAGCCACCATGTTTTGCACGGATTGAGTCCATTTTACGGGAGCAGTGAGTTGTGCGATCAAATTGGCTTTGATTTCCGCTACATCCGTCACTGCGGTGGTGCTTACATTTTGATAAACCGGGCAGCTAGGGGTATAGAAAGTTGTTGCCTCGATTGCTGTCTGTAATTTCTCGCGTGCAGGTTCCATCAGAGGAGAGTGAAAAGCTCCTCCTACAGGAAGCGGCAATGCACGCTTGGCACCTGCTTCTTTCATTTTTTCGCAGGCAATATCAATTCCTCTGTTGGAGCCTGAAATTACCAACTGACCCGGGCAGTTATAATTTGCCGGGACCACTACTTCATCTGTGATTTCGGCGCAGATTTCTTCTACCTTATCATCTGCCAGTCCCAAGATTGCGGCCATGGTAGATGGATTGATTTCGCAGGCTTCCTGCATGGCAAGTGCTCGCTGATATACCAGCTTAAGACCATCTTCAAAAGTAAGGGTGCCGTTGGCGACTAAGGCTGAAAGCTCGCCCAAAGAGTGGCCGGCGACCATATCCGGAGCAAAATCAGGTGTTGTTTTTGCCAAGATCACAGAATGAAGAAATACAGCGGGCTGCGTTACATTTGTTTGCTTCAGTTCCTCAGCCGTTCCCTCAAACATAATATCTGTGATACGGAACCCCAGAATTTCATTAGCCCGCTCAAATAATTCTTTTGCTAGGTGATTTTCTTCATATAGTGCTTTTCCCATTCCTGGGAACTGGGCGCCTTGGCCCGGAAAAACAAATGCCTTCATTAACTAGTGTTTTTTGTTCGGAACAAATATAAGCCTTTTCCCAAAGTCAGCCTGCACTTAAGAAATCAGTGAGCTAGTTTGAGTCCTGTTTGGAAAAGTGTGTCTGCGGAAAGAAATTTTGCTTTTTCGGCCGGAGTAGGGAGGCGGCAGGTGCTTTTCTTGCCAAACCAGCGGTAGCGGTTACTTCCTATCCAATTGTAGATAGGATCTCTAAGGAACTTCGGAAGTAAAATCAAAATGTACAGTGCTGGCCATAGGCCCGTGAGATTTCTGGCGATTTTAAGCGCAGCAGTGCTTTTGTAATAGATCTTTCCCTTCTCCAAAAGTACAAGCGAATCTAGGTAATCTTCTCTAACTTCAAATCTGGAGAGGATTTCCCTGCTCAAATCCTCTTGTAATGCTCCCACTAAGAAGTGATCATTTTTATCTCTTTGGATCACAAAATCAATGGAAGTATTACAGAGGTTGCAAACCCCATCAAAGAAAATGATGGATTTGGGTTGAGTCATCTAAGTAGCTGAATCGTTCCTTTTAAATTTTGTTCCTTTCGCGAAGGATCGAGTACATCATATAATACAGTACCGGAATAATAGTAAGTGCCAGCCGGCAACTCGTTGCCATTTTTGTCTTTTCCGTCCCATCGGATGTAGATGTCATTTTCGGAAGTTTTTAGGCTATTGTATGAGAATACCTCCACTCCCCATCGATTTACGATAAAGATGTTAACTCCAATAACAAACCGCGGACACTGAACGAATGGATTGTCAAAGGCCATAAAGGTCTCGTTGATCCCATCACCATTTGGAGTAAACGCATTGGGCAGATTGTAGCTAGGGCAGTTGTCTACACAGACGATATTACTCGGGTCGGATTCATTGCCGGATCTGTCGACGGCGGTAATGTAATAGCAGCCTTTGTAGGTGGTCAGATTACGGATGGTGGTGGCGAGATTTAAGGAAGAAAGCTCTGAGATCAATTCAAATTGACTTTCTTCGCCATCAGGAGTGTAGTATAGCCTGTACCCGGAAAGTTCATCATCGCATTCTCCTGATACATCAGGTGTCCAACTTAGATCATGCTCATAGTTGGTGTTGTTACACGGTAATTCAGCTACATATGCAGCGCATTCAGGGCCTTCGAATGTCAATACAGGAGGGCATGGCAAGCGGTTGTCATCAGGCTTGGCGCATATGATTTGAGATTTGTTTTCCAGTGGATACACAAGTCCCGCTACGTTGTAAGAGCCCTTGGTAATCACATAGTAGCAGTATTCTATCTCTTTTTGGAGTGGTGCCCCATTAAAACTGCCATCGTCCAAATAGGTGAATCCTTCTGTAGTCACATTGACTTCTGCTATTTTCTCAAAATTATCTTCATCTTCAGCAGCGGCATCTGTCTTGTTTCTATAGACTTCATGTCTGTATTCGCTTACAGCGTTGTTCCAGGGAACAGTGAATTCCCAGTTCAATTCAATGGCTTCATTAATTATAGTGGGATTTGTCCAGACTGAGGAGGCTTTGGAAGAAGTGTCAATTTTGGTATTTCTATCCAGCAAAACTACTTCATAATTATACACGACATTTTCGGTGTTCAGCCCGGTATCATTGAAAAGAGTGTCTGATGTCACCCCTAGGGAAACTTGACTGGCGTTACCTGTGAAACCCGTGCTTCTCAGCAATTCATATGTGTAAGGTCCTGGATACTGCACCTTGTCTATGTCGTATGGAGGTGTCCATTTAATGAAAATCTCTCCGGCTGAAGGATCAGTTTCTTCTACACTTACATTGGTGATGATAGGCACATCCACATCTATGGTAACACAAATCTCTTCAGAGACTATGCTTTCGCCGAGTCTAGGCTCAGGATAGGCGGCCACCAGTCTGTAGCAATAAGTATTTCCGGGAGCTAAGCCGTCTCCTCCATTCGTATCGATGAAGTTCCGGGTTTGCATATTGGTAGTTCCCATCAATTCATAGCCTGCACGGATACCCGTTTCGCAGCTGTCCGGCTCATAAGGATCAGAATTAATTCTTCTCCAGATTTGCATTTCATTAGCGGAATTGGCACATACATATGGATCCCATTTTAATTCCACTGACCTGCCCGTCATTTGTTCTATCTCATCAAAAACAGGCGGAGGCCCCATTACTTTAATTCTCCAAGTCTTGATGTCTACCAAAGCGGGACCCGAGCGGGGTTGGTCCGTAATCCTTACCCGTACTTCATATTCCCTTGCCCGGACATGGTTACAGACTGTCTGCCAGTCAAAATTGACTATGCCTGGACTTGGCTGGAAATCACCCTTAGGAGAATAAGTAGCAGGAGAACTTGTTATTTCAATAGGCTCTCCAAATACTTCTATTTTGATAGGATCACCATCCGGATCCTGGCCTTGAATGATTTCTTCTATTTTGGTGCCTGCTACTACGCAGAGGTCAGGAGGCAAAATTAATTCGGGTCGTCTGTTATTCGAATTTTCTATAATGATCTGCATGTCGCGCACCACGCTGCCAATGAGTATCCATTCTCCATTAAGTTTTCGATACTCATTAATTCGAAATGCCACATTAAACTGTCCCGCGGTGCCGGGAGCATCCCAAACCAAATCTCCCGTGATAGGGTCTAAAGTCAGGGTAGCCGGTGTGCTTCCGTCTTCCTTTCTGAAACTGAATTCAGAAGAAGCAGGACTTCTATAGTTGTTGACCGGTCGTTGGAACTGTTGCTTAGGGACGTCCATTGCATATGCAAGACTATCTCCATCAGGATCATAAGCACCCGGGTTATGGATATATCTTACATTGACCGCGCCATTGTCTACGGGAGGTATGGTCAATACCGGGGAGTTGTTTACGCCGAAAAAAGGATCAATGGTAATGGTAGTTTCTACATAAAAAGGAGTGTCCACAGAATTATCCATATTCAGTGTTCTATCATTTCGATTGAATTCCTGAAAGCGGATGGTATAGGTGCCGGGCCCTTGGAAGGTGTGCGTAATGACGAATTCATTTCTTTCGATTTGGTTCCCCAGATCAGTCACTAAAGAAAAATCACTTTCTGTATTTAGTCCTTCTACTATTCTGCCATCGCCAAAGTTGATTTCACCAGGTCCGAAGACCACGCTTGACCGGGTATCTGTATAGCCTACTACAGTGATTTTGTAAGTCAGATTTTGAACAGAAACCCGCTCAGCGACAATTTCACCTGCTCTAATGTGTGTGGCCCAAGCTTCAGAAATCCCGGCAACCAGAAAGATTAGAAAAAGTCCAAGGGTAATTTTCAGCTTCATATTGGTCAAGTTCATTTGTTGGGAGAAATAGAATGTACGAATTTATCCTCTTTTAAGGTTTTTAACATACATTTTCTTCCTATACGAAATAAATGGAAGTAAGTAGAAAATCTCCGCAAAATCAAACATTAAATCTGCTCAAACGGTTAATCTGCTCTTTTGGGCAACTGGCGTGGTTTTTATTTAGAACCGATTAAAATAAGGCAAGTGTTTTTGAATGGATTGTTTGCTAGTTCTACCGCGTGTAAATTTGGCAGTAATAATCAAAGATTTCGTTTTAATCTAATCGCAAAAATTGTATGAGCTGGGTTACAAAAACCTTGAGTAGCACAATAGGCAGGAAATTGATCATGGCGCTGACCGGACTTTTCCTGATCCTGTTTTTGATAGGCCACGTTTCGGGTAATTTACTGTTGTTTAAGGACGATGGAGGTGAGGCATTTAATATTTATGCCAAGTTTATGACCACCAATCCGGCGGTAAAACTTCTTTCTTATGTGACTTATATTTCGATCATAGGTCATGTCATCTTTTCTATTTGGCTTACCAAGAGAAACAAGACAGCACGTCCTATTGGTTATGGAGTGTCTACTCCTCCATCTACTACCTTTTCTTCCCGAAATATGGGGATCTTGGGAACAATCATTTTTATATTCATTGTGGTTCATATGCAGACCTTTTGGGCTCAGATGCATTGGGGAGATCTTCCTGTAGTGAACTACGATGGTGAAGAGTACAAAGATTTATTCAGTATAGTCTCTTTTACTTTTCAAAATGAACTGATGGTCATAGGCTATGTAGTGGCAATGGCATTCTTGGCATTTCACCTTTCTCATGGATTTGCCAGTGCATTTCAGACTCTGGGTCTGAACCATAAGAAATACTCTCCAGCCATTCTCGTGATCGGAAAAATCTATTGCATTCTGGTACCGATTCTATTCGCCAGCATGCCTGTTTACATCTATTTTACATCACAGAGCTAATCAATAGTCACCTATGATACTAGATTCCAAATCCCCAGTCGGCCCATTGGCCGAAAAGTGGACTAAGCATAAGTTTAACAGTAAGCTGGTAAATCCGGCAAACAAGAGAAAATACGAGGTGATTGTAGTGGGAACCGGGCTTGCCGGAGCTTCTGCCGCTGCCTCACTTGCAGAACTTGGTTATAAAGTGAAAGCATTCTGCTTTCAGGATAGTCCGCGTCGTGCGCACTCTATCGCTGCGCAAGGCGGTATCAATGCTGCGAAAAATTACCAAAATGACGGTGATTCCGTTTTTAGACTTTTCTACGATACCATCAAGGGCGGTGATTACCGTTCCCGTGAATCGAATGTGTATCGACTGGCGGAAGTTTCTGTAAATATCATTGACCAGTGCGTGGCGCAGGGAGTTCCTTTCGCCAGAGAATACGGCGGATTGCTTGCCAACCGCTCATTTGGTGGCGCGCAGGTATCCAGAACCTTCTACGCAAGGGGTCAAACGGGGCAGCAATTGCTTTTGGGAGCTTACTCTGCACTCAGTCGCCAGGTAGCCAATGGCAAAGTGAAGCTTTATCCACGTACAGAAATGATGGATGTAGTCACTATCGACGGCCACGCAAGAGGTATTGTGACCAGAAACCTGATCACTGGTGCCATCGAAACCCACGCTGCCCATGCAGTACTACTTTGCACAGGCGGTTACGGAAATGTGTTTTTCCTATCCACCAATGCGATGGGATCCAATGTGACTGCAGCATGGAGAGCACATAAGAAAGGTGCATACTTCGCGAACCCTTGCTACACGCAGATCCACCCTACCTGTATTCCAGTGTCGGGTGATCATCAGTCCAAGTTGACCTTGATGTCCGAATCACTGAGAAATGATGGACGTGTATGGGTACCGAAAACCAAAGAGATGGCTGAGAAGCTTCGAAAAGGAGAAATCAAGGCTAAAGATATCAAGGAAGAGGAAAGAGATTATTACTTGGAGAGAAAGTATCCTTCTTTCGGTAACCTGGTACCACGGGATGTGGCTTCCAGAAATGCCAAAGATGTATGTGACGAAGGGCGTGGGGTAAATGAAACCGGAGAGGCGGTATTCCTTGATTTCCGGGATGCTATCAACCGTGACAGCGAAGCTGCTATCCGTGCAAGATATGGCAACTTGTTTGACATGTATCAGCAGATCACCGGTGAGAATCCTTATCAGTCTCCCATGATGATTTATCCTGCTGTTCACTATACAATGGGGGGACTTTGGGTTGATTATAATTTGATGACTACTGTGCCGGGACTCTATTCACTCGGCGAAGCCAACTTCTCAGATCACGGAGCAAACAGATTGGGTGCTTCTGCCTTGATGCAGGGATTGGCAGATGGCTACTTTGTAGTTCCTTACACAATAGGGGATTATTTGGCCCAGATAGGACCAAGTCCTGTGGATATAAACCATCCTGAATTTGCGAAAGCTGAAAAAGGAGTGAAGGATGCCATCCAAAAGCTTTTGAGTATCAATGGTAAAAAGACAGTTGATCATTTCCATAAGAAGCTGGGACATATTATGTGGAATTATTGTGGTATGGCAAGAAGCGAGGAGGGTTTGAAAAAGGCAAAAGGCATGATCCAGGAGCTTAGAAAAGAATTCTGGGCTGATGTGAAAGTGCTTGGAGCCAATGAAGAATTGAATCAGACACTGGAAAAAGCCAGTCGTGTAGCTGATTTTCTGGAGCTTGGCGAATTGATGGTGGATGATGCACTGAACAGGAGTGAGTCATGTGGCGGACACTTTAGGTTAGAATCCCAGACACCGGAAGGTGAGGCGCTTAGAGATGACGAGAACTTTGCATATGTGGCAGCTTGGGAGTTTATGGCAGAAAATGCACCTGAGACATTACACAAAGAGCCGTTGGTTTTCGAAAACGTGAAGCTGACACAGAGATCTTACAAATAATTTCAAGACTTAATTCATAACTATACTAGTATGAAACTGACATTAAAAATATGGAGACAAAAAAACGCCGGCGATAAGGGCGGTTTTGTCACCTATCCTATTGATGGAATTTCCGCTGACATGTCATTCCTAGAGATGATGGATGTCTTGAATGAGGAACTTGCAGAGAAAGGCGAGGATCCCGTGCACTTTGACCATGATTGCCGTGAAGGTATCTGTGGTATGTGCTCACTTTATATTAATGGACATCCACACGGTCCTAAGCAGACTACCACTTGCCAACTTCACATGCGTTCGTTCTCTGATGGAGATACCATTACAATCGAGCCTTGGAGAGCAGCAGCTTTTCCAGTGATAAAAGATCTGGTGGTAGACCGCGCTTCATTTGACAGAATCATCCAAGCGGGCGGTTATGTGTCTGTGAACACCGGAGGTGTACCTGATGCAAATGAAATTCCCATTCCTAAGAGAATTGCTGATGAAGCCTTTGACTCGGCTACTTGCATAGGCTGTGGAGCTTGTGTGGCGGCTTGTAAAAATGCCTCTGCGATGCTATTCACCTCTGCGAAAATCTCTCAGCTAGCCATGCTCCCTCAAGGTCAAGTCGAAAGAATGACCAGAGCAGAGAAGATGGTGGCTCAGATGGATGAAGAAGGTTTTGGTGCCTGTACCAACACAGGTGCCTGCGAAGCAGAATGTCCAAAGGGTATCAGTCTGACGAATATCGCAAGGATGAACAGAGAGTACTTCTCCGCTTCAGTGAAGAGTGAGAATGTTTGATTAAATCAAAGATTTATAAAGAATTGAAAAAGCCGGCGAGAGTCGGCTTTTTTGGTTCTAATCTAAAAACGGAATCATATGCTGAAATGTCCACAACTCTAAGTTCATTTATTACGAGTCAAAGGCATAGGAGTATTTTCAGGTAATTGGAGTGGGGTTTACTAATGAATCCGATTAGATTTTTAAGTGAATTTTGTCATTTTTTGGTAGCATCAAATAGTAGGATTGAAAAGGCTTATTGGGTTTTTAGATAAAATTCATATAGTAAGCTAATATTACTAGAACACAGAATCGGAATAGCTTCTGAAAGTATTTTTTCGTCCCATTCCCACCACTTGATCTCTAGCAATTTTTGAATTTCATCCTCTGGAAACCGTTTTTTTAGAACCTTAGCCGGATTTCCACCCATAATTGAATAAGGCTCAACATCCTTTGTTACCAAAGCTCGACTCCCAATCACAGCCCCGTCACCAATAGTAATTCCCGGCATTATCATAGCTTCACTACCAATCCAGACATCATTCCCAATTATTGTATCTGCAGATTTTTTAAAACCATCTTGCCCCTTTTTAAAACTTTCAACTTCTGGCATGTAAAAAAAGGGAAAGCTTGATATCCAGTCATGTCTATGGCCTTGATTTCCAGCCATAATAAAACTAGCGCCACTACCAATGGAGCAATAAGAACCAATGATAAGTTTATCCACATCACCTCTGTCAGGAAACAAATAACGTGCACAATCATCAAATGAATGTCCATGATAATAACCTGAATAGTAAGAATATTTTCCTACAACTATATTGGGGTTTGTTATGTGATCCTTAATAATTTCACCCTTAAAAGGACTCTCGAAGAAATTTTTCATTATAAAACATATTTAAATTCTAACAATAGATTTTTAGGAGAATAAAGAATATTCCCCGTCTTAAAAGTTAATTTAAATATGCTAATCAGATGATTCCATGCTTCAAAGCTTCAAACTTACCGAAAATAAACTCAAAAAACCAAATGCTATTAATCACTCGAATAACACGATCATTTCATTTTAGATTAACAGCCAAATTTAGTTTAATGGTTAAAGTGGCTCTACCTGAGCAAATTTTTAAGTGATTCATTTACTTTCAGGGCAGGTGTTTTACGTACATTCAATTATTTTATAAGATAATGTATGCGATACTTTTCTGATTAGAAATTGACTCATGCCTTTTACTGCTCTATTCCCATTTATCCTTTTTTGGCTTTACAAGCCATTTATTCACAGTATTGTGTTTTCCCTTAAAGACAATTTTCATTTGTGGAGAGTCAAATCCGGAAGCACTGACTGACCAATGTTTTTGGGTTCCATCCACAGTGGCCAAAAGCTTATATTCATCAGCATTGCCGGTTGTTCTGAACTTATTGTTCTTTGAAAACCAAATTTCAATTTTTTCGTCTTCACCTCCTATGAATTTCCATGAAAACAGAATTTTTCCATCTTCTCTCCTTACATCAGGATTGAAAACCGATATTGAACCAGTCAATGGAACTCCATCAATTTCATTTAGGTTTTGCTCCGGAACCGGGATTTCAAGGTGTCTGATCATCGTGGGCAATATATCTGTAATCGCAACCGTCTCTTCATGGAAATATGAATTCAGGTTTTGGGCATTTGTCGCTAGCCAGATATCCCTTTCCCTATCAGATTGTCCCCCGTGGTGAAGCCCGGTAGTGGGTTGTCTGCCATGGTCTGTGGTGACGACAATCAACCAGTCTTCACCCATTTCTATTCTGCTCAATACTGCGTCATAAATCAAACCGGCCTGTCTGTCTGCATTTTGGACTGCATTTACCAATTGTGGACTGTCTCCATATTGATGCCCCATATCATCCGGATACTCAAGGTACACCCAACTGAGGTCGGGACCTTCGCTCATTATGTATCTGGCAGTTTCTTGGGAAACATGCTCATCGATTTTGGAAATATAATCCTTCTTTTCGTCGTGTGGAAAGGCCATGGTGTCCAATTCAAACCCATCAAAGGCATAATCAATTGTGATATTTCCTGTGGCCTCAAGTGCTTCTCCAATAAGTTTAGTCCTGTTGTCAAGCCATGTTGAAAAAACTGCCAGCTTCGCATTAGGTCTAGCTTCTCTCAAGTACCTGAAAATTGTCCAATAGTTGTAATTGGGTCTTCTGATATTGTTTCCAAATACATTGTGCTTGTTCACCCATGTTCCTGTCAACAAACTGTTGTAGCCTACAGCAGAGATCGTTGGTGTTTCCGAATAGCCTCCCTTTTCTCCTCCCACATAGGCTCTTGAAAAGCCACCGGCAGACGCTATACGGTCAATATTTGGAGTATTCACCTCTTTGATCACATCATAAGCTATACCATCCAATATGATAAACACCACCTTCTTGGGAGCTTCCTGTGCGAATGATTCGCTTATGGCTAGGGAAAACCATATAATGAGTAAAAGTATTTTTTTCATCTTATAAAATTCAAAAAGGGCGGTGTATTCCAACCGGCCCTTCATGTTTAATCAAGTTAATGTCTATTTACTTTTTCTGAATGACAGTCTTCAATTGACTGATAAAGGGTAACTATCAAGGATTAAGAAGCCACATTTCTGCATTTATATCATCATTGCCGGCAAACTGTCTTTGAAGGGCCTCATTCATATTGTTTAGATTGAGCTGAATTTCATTTTGAGGGTACATCCATCGCTTTGGAACTCCTCCGGGATTGACGATTTGGTTTGAAAGGCTGAAAGCCGGGATCCCCGTTCTTCTTTGGTTATAAAACGCCTCCCAACCTGTATTCATGAAGAGTGAAATATATTTTTCCTCAAGAATTTTCATTAAGCCTGTTTCCGCAGAATATTGTACAGCTTCCTGGGTAATGTAAGCGTCAATGTCAGAATTCCCAATACTATTGAATAACATGGATGCCCTGATCCCCTCATGATAATGGTCGGCTGCATTGGCAGTGATCCAGCCTCTATGTGCCGCCTCTGCTATTGTGAAGGATAGCTCAGCAAACCCCATTAATAGTGAGGGCTGGTTTTCAGGATCACTGTGATACCTTCTGTCAATCGGGGATCCATCCCCCGATAGGATTTGGTTGGTGTTTTCTGCCAAAGGCTCGGCACCTCCCATACCTTCGTAGGCATTGAAATCACGATCATCAAGGTTGCTGCCATTTGCAGTTTTGTCTGCATAAACAAACAACCGGGGATCTTTCCTTGCTTTTAGCATGTCAACAAATGATTTTTCCATATAGTAAGCTGTCTTCAATTCATTTGAATTAAAGAATGGATACCTGTTTCCTTCCACATCCAAAAAGACAAGTGCGCCATTGTCCTGATTTCCTCTCAAAAGAGGGAAAGTTGAGGGATTGTTGTAAATCTCGGTAAATTTCCCCTTGATATTCAGAGTCGGATTATCTGTCTTGATGGACATGCTCATCAAGATGCGCAATGCAAAAGAATTGATCAATCGTTTCCATTTGTCTTGGTTTCCGTTGTAGATGATGTCACCAAGTATCTCACCACTTTCAGACCCCATGAGGGAATTTGCAGTCTTCAGGTCTTCCAGTACTTTTGTGAAGATACTTTCCTGTGTATCATATACAGGCAGAAAATTGCCTTCACCACCCTTTACGGCTTCACTGAAAGGTACATCGCCAAATGTGTTGGTAAGCCTGATGATATAGTATGCCCGAAAGAATATTGCCAAGGCCCTATAGCTGTTGTTGTCCGTTCTTTCTGCCTCTTCAGACAGTTTGGACACCTGCCTGAGTTGGTCATAATCTCCGAAACTGCCCCTTTGCCAACCATAGTATTGATTGTCGGAGATTGAGTTGGTATAGATCAATTGTCTTGAGGCAAGAGCTGCTCCCGCACTGACAGTAGAGAAAGCATTGGCTTCTATACTGGTAAGAATGAGTCCGGGTTCAGCCTGAACAGGCCTATTCGGATCAAATTGTAGGTCTTCAAAGGATTGGCATGATGCCAACAAAAGGATAGACAAAGTGACGATATATAGTATGTTTTTGAATTTCATATCTTTTGGAATTAGAAGCTTAGGTTGATGTTGAAGCCTATATTTCTGACAGATGGTGTCTGGAGATTATCCACGCCCGAGTCAGGGTCTATGTTTTCCACTTTTGACCATAGCATTAGGTTCCTTCCTACCAGTGAAACAGATGCGTTTTGGATAGAAGTCTTTTTCAGAAATGAGTTTGGCAGCTGATAGGTCAGGCTTACTTCCCTGAGTTTGACAAATGAAGCGTCAAAATAATGGTTGTATTCTGCATTCAGTGTTGTTTTATTCCAAGCTATGTAATTTACCGCAGTTTCGTTTTCAGCGTAAGTCCTACTGTCTTCCAGAATGTTTCCATAGTCATCATACTTCACAGTACCACCTGTCACTACCACTCCATCTGCCACATAGCTGCTGATCCCGTTGTTTGCATCATCCCTGTATTGGTTCACAGTACCGGGATGGGTTCCTCCCCACCACATTTTCTCATGTGTCAAGGAATAGATCGTTCCCCCAATCCTGCCGTCAAACCCAAAGCCCAATTGGAAATGCTTATAATTGAAGGTATTTTGGATTCCAAACACGACGTCTGGATCCCTGTGTCCCATCATTCTTTGGTATGGGTCACGGATTGGGAAGCCATTTTGTCCAATGATCAATCTTCCTTCCGGAGTCCTTTGGTACTGACTGTTGGAAAACATTTGGTCTGCCCTTTCTCCTACTCTTAAATCCCCAAATCTGTCAGATCCATCAAAACTTTTGGTCAGGAATCTTTTGTAGGTACTAAGGTTCAATCCAACATTCCAATTGAAATCGTTAGTGCTGACCGGATTGGTGTTTAGCATCAGCTCCCAACCTTTTCTGGTATATTCTGCTCCATTTTCCAATCTGGAACTGTGTCCTGAGGTCAGGGACACAGGCACAGTTATCAGATTGTTGAAATCCCTAATCTGAAAATAGGTGAAATCAAGCCCCAATTTTCCACCGAAAAATCTTGTATCTAAACCAAACTCAAAACTATCGGAGGTTTCAGGTTTGATGTCGGGATTGATCAATGCCCCTGGAAATACCAAAGATGGACTGCCGCCCCAACTGATCCCCGGACTGTAAGCTTGGATATGTTCGTATGGGTTATATATATCGCTATTTCGATTTAATCTAATCCTGCCATCCGAAACTTGCGACCATCCACCCCTAACCTTTACAAAATCTATGTTTGTTGGCATAGTGACCAAATCGGAAATAGTCCCTGCAAGGGTGACCGAAGGGTAGAAGAAAGAATTGTTGTTTGTCGGTAAAGTCGATACCCAGTCATTTCTGCCTGTAACGGTCAGGAATATGGCATTCATGAATTCGAAATCAACTGTTCCAAACACAGAATTGACCTGTTCATTTGATAATCTGTTGGCTCCTTGTAGGGGTTGTTCCGAGTTGGCTACGTTATAAAAGTTGGGAATTGCCAAACCGTCCGTATTCAAACTCTCACTTCTAAATCTGATAAACCTGTTGGATCCACCGGCATTTGTATTGATCACAAGGTTTTGTCCTATCTGTTTTTTGTAACTGGCGAAAAAATCCGTATTCATGTTGATTTGTCCCGAATTGTAGATGTAAAAATTTCCTCTTGAGACACGGCCATATTTAATATAACTCTTGGGTTCCTTGTCGGTACGGTCCAGTGCGTATACGTTCATCCCAGTCCTCAATGTAAATACCAAGTCATCGTTTGCCTGGTAATCCAATTTTACCTGGCCAAAAGTATTATCCTTGTGGTAACTCCTCAGGTACTCATAAGCCTGAAAATATGGATTGTTGTAATAAGAGTTATTAAAATGCTTTTGTCTAAAACCTTCCTGCCCGGCTACCCAATAATCCTTCAAATCCCTGACATCAACATCAGGTCCTGTCCATAATACCAAGTTGTATAGGTAGTTTTCGGGACCGTATGGAGTTTCGGGAAAGTTGTCCGTGTATTGTCTGTTGTAAGTCAAGGAAGCATCGGCGCTGAGCTTTTCGGAAAGTTTGTATCCCCCTGCGACAGTAAAGGAGGTATTGTTCAGATCCGTATTCGGAACAAGTCCCTTCTGATAAACATGGGAGGCAGAAAGCCTGAAATTCCCCTGATCATTTCCTGAAGTCACGTTGATGTTGTTGGAAGAAATCAGTCCGCTTTGGAAAAAATTCCTGATGTTGTTTCTACCCCTGGATATGAATGGAGTTGGGATACGCTCTCCCGTGGCCGGATCTATGGGGCTGTTGTACTGTGGTCTTTCCACAAAACCACTGGCAGTCGTAGGATCCGGTACATCCATTCTAGGGCCCCAGATCCAACCAAAGCCCTCCGTTCCGCTACCGGAACCATCTACATAGGCGTATTGGCCATTGTCACCATTGCCGTATGTAGTTTGTACTTCGGGGATTACCAGATAGCTTGGCTGAAATATCGTACTTGAATTTACCTCTACCTTCGTTCCTTTCCCTCCCCTTTTGGTGGTGATCATCAAAGCTCCATTTCTACCTATGGCACCATACAATGCCGAAGCTGTAGCTCCCTTGAGTACGTTGATGCTTTCGACATCATCTGCATTTATCTTCCAAAAATCATTGTCTGTACTGGGGACTCCATCAATCACAATCAATGGAACAGCCCCCCTAAGTCTGATTGCAGGATCTTGGAAAAGTGCAGTAGAGTTGTTTACCTGAAGCCCTGCAATCTGCCCGGTAAGGGAATTCATCAAGTTGGGTTCTCTTGCTTTTGTGAATTTCTCCCCATCCACTTTCTGAACAGCATAACCAAGAGATTTTACGCTCTTTTCAACACCAAGAGCTGTAACAACCACACTCTCCAAATCGGTGACATCCGGGAAAAGTTGAATGTCAATTTGAGACCTCGAACCGACTGTCTCTTCAATACTGATATACCCTATATAAGAAAATCTCAAGACATCATAGACATCAGGAATTGATATCTCGTATTTACCATTCAAATCAGTGACTACACCGATTGAGGTGTCTTTTACCATGACGGTTACACCGGGAATGGGGTCTCCCATGTCATCGGAAACTTGGCCTGATACTTCTTTGGTCTGTGCCAGAAGAGATTCAGGTTGGAGAAGGCACCAGAATGCCACAATCCCTAGAATCAAAATTCTTTTGTAAATAATTTTCATATTATGCCCTTTCATTTATTTGAAATTCAGGGCAAATAAGCACAATAGAGGTTGCTTTACAGGGAAGTGCTTTTTATGTTTTTATTAATTAAACATACGATCAGTTTACTTAATGTTAATTCAATTAATTGAACAATTGTTCAATTAATTTCATACTGTTTTTTTTGCTACTTTACCGACATGGGACTATCTAACATTTCAGATTTGAGAAGAAGGGAAATTGTCGAAGCTTTCTATAACACAGCCATCAAGGAAGGTTTGGAAAGTACTTCTATTGCCAAAATTGCCAAGTCATTGGAAATACCTCCAAGTTTGATTATTCATTATTATAAATCCAAAAGTGAGTTGGTTACTGCCTTGATCGATCACTGTCTTGAACTGTATTTACAGATTTTTGAAAAGGCATATACCCAAAAGAAAAAATCACCCGATGTACTGTATGCACTGCTTCAAAGAATGTTTTCCAAAGATTGGAATGAGCTTTTTGACGATGGGGTGTATTACAGCGCGTATGCCTTGGTGTTCCGTGAAGCGGAAGTAAAGGAAAAATTCAATAAAATCCACAAAACCTTAAGATCAAAATTCAGCGAACTTTTAATGGAATGTGATGAATTGGGCTACATAGATTGCAAAGACCCTGAGCAATCATCCAATTTGATTTTCTCCCTATTGGATGGGACTTATTACTTCATCAGCATGCTGGATTCCGAAAAGGAGCAAAAACAACATTTAAGACAGAGCGAGGAGCTTGCTTTTGAAATTCTTGGCTTGGATAAGCATAACAAAAATTGAGTGTCTAGATATATCAACTAAGGATTTTTATTATTTACTATGATGCTATTGGAGTCAGGGAGGCAAATACGTCTCTGAGCTCATTTCATACGAGATACTTTCCTTCGATTTTTATAAATCACATTAGTGAATGACTAATTCTGTTATTTACACTAATGCAGTTATCTATCTTTCCTTTGGTCATTAATTTTTATACTATTCCAACTTAAAATTGCACTGAAAGACCAAAATCCTCCTTTAAACCAATTAAAATTTTGAATGCGAGGCTTATTGCTTAACTTTGAAAAATTATATTTCAAGAAGATTTTGTTACAAATAGAAAATAGATATGAGTTATTTAGATCTGGGGATCTTTGTGGCCTACATGCTAGCTATGCTGGGTGTGGGATTTTTTTACATGAAAAAGAATTCAGGTCAGGAGGATTACTATGTGGGCGGAAGGAATATCGGACACTGGCATATTGGACTGTCGGTTGTCGCCACTGACGTAGGAGGAGGTTTTTCCATTGGCTTGGGCGGGCTGGGATTTGTAATGGGTTTGTCCGGTTCTTGGATGCTTTTCACAGGACTTTTAGGCGCTTGGCTAGCGGCGGTGGTCTTGATTCCCAGAGTAAAGTCAGATCCCGCTTTTGCCAAGTTTTTTACTTTTCCACAGATCATCGGTCATCTGTATAATTCTACCACAGCCAAAGTCGCGGCAGTCATCTGTTTTTTAGGATACTTGGGATTTACTTCTTCCCAGTTATTGGCCGGAGCCAAGCTCGCTTCAGGGACATTCGTAGAACTTGATCTTTCCTATGCGCTTTTGATTATGGGAGCTGTCGCGGTAATATATACCGTGATGGGTGGATTGAAAGCTGTAATCTACACCGATACCATACAATGGATTGTTTTGATGGCGGGATTGATGTTTATCGGAATTCCGATTTCCTATAATTACGTTGGTGGATGGGAAGGAATACAGAGCACTTTGCCTCAGGAATTTTTCTCTTTTTCCAATCTTACCTGGCAGGATCTTGCCAACTGGGGGATTACGATAATTCCCATCTGGTTTGTCGGTATGACGCTTTACCAGCGGATTTTTGCAGCCCGGGATGTGAAGTCAGCCAAGAAAGCTTGGTTTATCGCAGGGCTGTTTGAATGGCCGATCATGGCACTTTTAGGAGTTTCTCTGGGTTTATTATCCAGAGTGGCAGTGGAGCAGGGGGCATTGGAAGGCTTCACCGCAGCTATGGATCCTGAGATGGGGCTTCCTGTTTTGCTCAGCCAAATCTTGCCTGCGGGTATTCTGGGATTGATGATGTCTGCTTATTTCTCAGCGGTTCTATCTACGGCAGATTCTTGCCTGATGGCAGCTTCCGGAAATATGACGACGGATATATTGGGCAAATTCTTCACGGATAAATCCCTTAAGGAAGAAATGCGAATCTCGCAGTTATTGACATTGATGATTGGAATCGTGGCAATTATTATTGCATGGCAGATGACGGAAGTCCTCAGTTTGATGCTATATTCCTATGCATTTATGGTTTCGGGACTGTTAGTTCCCGTGGTGGCAGGCTTGTTTTTCGGGCAGAACAGTGCCAAGGCAGCCACTTCATCCATGATCACCGGCGGGTCTTTGACTGCCGGATTGATTATCTCCGAAGTAGTGCTCCCATTTGGCTTAGATGCCAATTTATTCGGGCTGACACTCTCTTTACTGACCTTTTTGTCAGTGATCTATTATGAAAAAAATCACAGTTCAAAGTTAAAATCTATATGATCAAACTAGAAACTCTATCCACTATTGATTCTGCTACTTATTTGCAGAAAAATGAAATCGCAGACTTCCTGTTTGTTCACCTTGGAGAATATGGTGATCCGAAGGAAGATATTATGAAATGCCTGGATTATGCCTTGGATCAAAGTCTCCATGCGGGGGGATTTGTCGTAATGGCTCGGGAGAACGCAAAACTTCTCGGGGTGCTTGTTATGAACAAAACAGGTATGTCAGGCTATATTCCTGAAAACATCCTCGTATATATCGCTGTGGATGCATCACAGCGGGGGAAAGGTATAGGCGGAAAACTCATGGATATGGCAATCAAAATGGCCAATGGTTCTATTGCATTGCATGTGGAACCGGATAATCCTGCAAGGAAACTTTATGAACGAATAGGCTTTACCAATAAATACCTCGAAATGAGGTTGACTAAGTAAAATGGCGTATCTGACATTAAATAGAGCCAAGCTCAAGGAGAACTTTGAGTTTCTCAAAAATACATTTGCGAAAAATGAAGTTTCTTGGGGAGTAGTTTCAAAATTGCTCTGCGGAAACAAGCTTTTTCTGCAAGAACTTATAGATCTGGGCGTGAAGGAGGTGCATGACAGTAGAATCTCCAATCTAGCCATGGTCAAGTCTCTTTATCCGGAAGTTCAGACTGTTTACATCAAGCCGGTTTCGAAAAGGAACGTGGCTAAAATGGTGCAGTTTGCAGATGTCAGTTTGAACAGCGAGCTGGAAACCATACGATGGATCAGCAATGAAGCTGTAGACCTTGGCAAAAACCATAAGATCATCATTATGGTAGAGACAGGAGATCTTCGGGAAGGTGTGATGGGAGAGCAATTGGTGGAATTTTATTCCCAAATCTTCCAGCTTCCAAACATCGAAGTAATAGGACTGGGCACAAATCTGAATTGCCTCAATGGTGTAATGCCTTCCACAGACAAGCTTATTCAGCTGTCTCTTTACAAGCAAATCATAGAATTGAAATTCAACAAGAAAATTCCCTGGGTTTCTGCGGGAACATCGGTTACGATTCCGCTGATGCTTACTCACCAGCTTCCGAAGGGGATCAATCATTTTCGCGTAGGGGAGACCTTGTATTTTGGAGTTGATTTATTTGAGGAGAAAGTGATAGAAGGCATGAATGGGGATGTATTTGAACTGCATGCTGAGATTATTGAAATGCAGGAGAAACCCTTATTACCCGTTGGGAATCTGGCAGCTAACCCACAAGGAGAAATCGCTGCGATCGATCAGTCTCTTTACGGACAAAGTTCCTTCAGAGCCATCATTGATATCGGACTTTTGGATGTTGATCCCAAATATTTGATTCCAAGCGATGAGAAGTATGAGGTGCTTGGAGCCAGTTCTGATATGTTGATTATCAATCTTGGGAAGAACCCCAACAACTACAAAGTGGGCGATACTTTGAATTTCGATATGAAATATATGGGTGCTTTGAGTTTGCTGAATTCGGACTATATCGATAAAAAAGTTATTGAGAAATTAGACTGAGTAATCGGTCTTTGGCATGGTCATGGGATACTGGGTGTATAACCAACTAGTATTCGATTATGAAAAAAGTATTGTTAATTCTTGCCCTTGGACTCGGAACGGTTCAGCTATCCCAAGCGCAATCATCTGATAAACCGGGAGGATTTGGTGTCCGTGGTGGTGCCAGTCTTTTCAATTTTGGAGGGGATGATGTTTCGGAAAATTCCTACACAAATAGGGTAGGGTTTCATGTTGGGGGGTATGCCATGTTGTTTATGACTGATCGTTTGGCGTTGGAGCCAGGAGTCTACTACTCTGTAAAAGGCACCCAAAATGACGACTTTGCGAACAGCAGAGCTATTTTGAATTATGTAGAAGTTCCTGTGCTGTTGAGGGTTTACCCGGCAGATGGGTTTAATGTTTTCGCAGGACCTCAGATTTCCTTCCTTGCAAATTCTAAGTTTGAAGGTGATTTCTTCGGTAATACGATTTCCTATGATTCAGATGCTATCAAAGAAACCGACTTTGGATTAGTGCTGGGACTTGGATACAATCTGCCGAAAGGCTTTAACGTTCAGGCATCGTATGATTATGGCTTTACTCCGATTTTCAAAGACAGTGATGCAGATGTCTACAACAGAGGCTTCAAGCTGTCTGCAGGTTATACTTTCTAGGGAAATTCACTAGTGAATTAGAGGCTCCGTCAGTTGCGGAGCCTTTTTTATTTCATTCCGTTAATCCAGTCCTTTATCAGCTGTACCCCCTCTTTATGTACTGTCGTTCTTCCAAGCTCAGGCATTGCGACTCCTACTTCATTGGAATTCATTCGATGTGTCATAATGGATTTATCCGCTTGGCCCGGAACAATATCAAAGTCAAAGCTTCCAGCTCCATTTCCTGCCGCCACCGGGATTTTGTTTACACCTAATTTTCTTGGGTCTGTCTGATCATAGGTGAGAAAAAGACCCGAAGTACTCGCAGGTCCCTCCGCACTATGGCAATGGGAACAATTAATGTCCAAATAAGCCATCGCCCGCTCGTCTAAGGGAAGATTTCGGTCTTCATAATTGATCATGGCAGGATGTGCTTCTTTGCCCTTAAAACCTTCCAATATATCCAATTTCGTCCAATGCGATAATTGGTTGGCTTTACCGGAAGTGTATTCAAATTCGCTGTTTAAGTAGGGGACTTTCACGCCGATCGGAGCCAGCGTTTCGTTTTTGCTATGACAGGTTTTGCACTGGTTTTTGTTAGGAACGATATAGTTAATCACTTGATCTTTTCCTTCATAATCGGTAAATGAAACCTCAATTTCTCCTCCCACTATTTTCAGGACAGCTTCATTCTGCTCATCATTCCAGATGTATGGAAAAGCTTCCCATCCCTTTTCTCTATTAATCAATAGCCTTGTTTCGATGATTCTTTTATCACTTTCGGGCTGTCTTAGATCAGCTGGATAGTAGAAATTTTTGATTAAAACTGTGCCTGTCGGAAAGTTAAGTTCACTGGAGGTCAATGTTGCTTTTTCACCTTCAGGTAACAAAATAAATCTACTCTTCAGTGCATAATCTGTGAAAAGAGAAGATGCAGGGCTATATGGGATCACCTCTTCCGCAGGGGTTAACTCATTCAATTTTCCTGAAAAAAAACCATAAGTAGATAATCTTTTGTAGGGGAAATTGCCATCAGCAAGCGCATCTTCCAACACGATGACTTTGGTTTTGGAACTCGTGGATTCGCTTTGGCAGGAAACCACGAGGATCACCAGACCCAATAATAGGTTAATTTGCCATAAAAATTTGGTAGTTCTCATTACATTTCAGCCATTGCGCTGACATTTGTATCTACACTTACCGTGCAGTTTTGGAATGGTGTGGTATCCGCAAATGCTTCGATATTGTCTTCTCCATCCATGAGAGAAAAGCGCGTGAAGAAAAGATCTTTCAGTGTTTTTTCTGCCAGGCAGATCCTCATAGGATTGGTCGTGATATCATTACTGATGGATTCATCCCAGATTCCATCATAGATGATATCCTGGGTTTTGGCTTTGCCATGCGCATTGTATAGACTGATCAGTTGTCCCAATTCTCTGCTCAGATCAGGAAAGCCTTTCGTTCGGTCATATTCATTGTCATGTACGTATACATCCGTAGTGAAGGGAGACCAGTTTGGTGCCTCACTGGGAAAGCCGGTGATCTGATAGCTGGCTATGGCTACACCGGTTGTTTTGTTGCGAAGGATTCGGTTATTGTAGATTTCCACTTCCTTGGCGGCTAGAAGTATCACTCCGGATCCGGGAGGGATCATCGTTACGGTATTGCCATTTGGCCCTTCACCGATTGCCGTGGCGAAGTTTTCGTGGTTGTTTTCGATGATGTCATTGTCGTAGATTTTAGTGCCTTTTCCATCGGCTTTGGGCAATCCGGGAAGATTGAAGACGAGAATTCCACCGGCATTATGGCGGGCTACATTATTGAAAACCTCCGCATTGTCGCAGTTTTCGATTTCTATCCCGGCGACATTTCCGAATGCAAGCGAATTTTTGACAATGATATTTTCAGATTGCCCCACATAGATTCCCGCATCGCGGGAGTGGGAGGCAACGCACTCGTCTATCATGACATTTCTGCACTGAACGGGATAAATCGCATAAGTGCCGTTTTTCGACTTGTCTCCATTTGTCCAGGTGACGTTGAGCCTTCGAAAAGTAATTCCATCCGTATGCTGTGCTTTGACACCGTCTCCGGGTGCATCCTCGATAGTCAGATCTTGAATGATGATATTATTGCCAACCAATTTCACGCCTTCTCCTCCGGTTTTCAGATTTTTAAAGGAAAGAACTGTTTCCTTCATTCCGGCACCTTTGATCGTTATGTTTGACTTATTATCAAGTATTAACTGGGTGCTTAGCTCATAGAAGCCCGGGGGGATTTCTATAATGGCTCCGTCTTCTGCCATAATAAAATCTTCAATGAGCTTTTCTGTCTGGTCCTGTGTCATTCTGGGGAGATCAGAACTGTCAAATGTCTGCTCATTGGAAGAAGTGCTGCAACTGAGTACTGTGGTCGAAAATAATAGTAGAATGGAGTAATTGAGTTGTTTCATGGTTTTTTGGTGGGATTGATAATCTTTTCAAAGCTAAATAGTTATACGGCTTTATGCCTTGACTTTTGTCAAAAAAGGGGGTTGGAAAGAGAAAATGAAATTGTATTGTCCGGATTGATGCGGTTTTTTCTCTATGGGCGTTTCCGAGGCAAAAAAAAGTGGTGATCAATACAGTATTATTGTATCGATCACCACTTTCCACTTGATGAAATCTATGAATGTCTATTATGGATTGGTGGACCAAAGTCCTACCTCTTTCACCAAAGCTCTGTTAGGCAATTTCAAGTGGGCTACCAGTAATTCTGCGAAATCCTCCGGTTGGAGTACCTTATCCGGGTTGCCGTCTGTCAGGTTATTGCCGATAGCCAAATCAGTTGCAATGGTGCTCGGACTCATACTGAAGACACGGATGTCTGATTTGCGCACTTCTTGCATTAATGATTCGGTTAGCCCGTTCAGTCCAAATTTGGAGGCACTATATGCACTTGTCATTGCATTTCCCTTTTGCCCGGCGGTGGACGATACATTTACGATGTCTCCCGACTTACGGGCGAGCATTCCCGGAAGTACTTCGTGAATCACGTAATAAACCCCCAGTAAGTTGACTTTGATGATATTTTCCCATTCGTTAACCTCCAAGTCCAGGAATTTACCAAACTTCCCTATTCCTGCATTATTCACCAGAATGTCAGGGACACCTACTTCGGAGATCAATGAAGCGATGGCAGCCTTGATGCTTGAGAAATCAGACTGATCCGCAACAGCTATCGCTACGTTCAGTGAGGAATCAATGTCTGCTACTGTTTCTTTGACAGCCAGTAAGTCTGATTCAGTTCTGGAGAGCAGTGCCAGATGGACGCCTTCTGTGGCGAGTGCGAGAGCGATGGCTTTGCCTAATCCTTTTCCTGCGCCGGTGATGAGCGCTATTTTTCCTTTTAGTGATTCCATTGTCTTATATTGGTCATTTGAGGATAAAATCAACTATAGTTTATTTGAGTTCATTTGGAATAAGTTTTTACTCATAGTATTTCCTCAAGTCTAAGGAGAAGGAGTTGGGTAATAAGATGCGCTAATTTTGATACCGTTGATTTACTGATATGGATTCGTCTTCTGTCACCCCCGCGGAGTTTGATTCGCTCAATTTCTTAGTAATTCCAACACCGGATAAATAAAGATGTGAGAAATCAGAAAGGAAATAAGGATGATCCGCCTTTAATTCTTCTGGAAGTGTGATAGAAAATGAACTTGCTGGGCCATTTATGCTCCAGTTGAAGGAGCGAGAAGAAGGCAGTCCATTAATAACACTCTTAGTAGACTGAAATCCCACACTGTAATACCATGCGTCTTCTACTGTTGTTTCAAATTGAAAATCAGAGATCGTGTTTTTAGCAATTTTTATTTCTTCTATATCCAGGAAAGTAATCTTGTCCGGTGGACTTCCAATTTTCGAATAGTAATAGAATAAATTTTGATTAGCTGCTTTGTAAGCAGTGATGTGCGTTATATAAGTATCAATTTCACTAATATACCCAAGTTTATAATTTTCTTCTTTTGTGTCATAGAAACCCTTATTGGCGAGAATATAATTTGGAAAATTGAGTCCATTTCTCTTTTCCATACTTTGGATTTTGTAGTTGAAAAATAAGTAATCTGCTTTTGGGACTTCAAGTATGATGTCAAACGCCTTCATTTGCTTATACTTAAGTGTATAGGTTTTGTCTTTCTGAGGACTATCGATATAGGAATATCGTCTTCCAGAAGCTCCGCTTGCTACCACCATATATCGTGTCACTCCGGAGAACAATTTCGCATTCTCGTCATATAGGTTTGTATAAGGAGAAAGATCAGACATCCAACCCTCAGCTGTTACATAAGCTCCCACTGACTCGTCATCTGTTACATTTACTTTGAAAGTACCAGTCTGAGGTGGTGTAGGTGAGGTGCTTCTTTCTAAAATCATGTCAAAGGTTAAATCACGATTAGTAAATGTGCTCATATATTCCTGATGACCATATTCACCTTTCCTGATCGTATAGGTGCTCACGAAATATTTTTTGCTTTTGTCTACCAAAAATTCGATGGTCTCCCCATTTTGAATAGCGCTATAGCCTATCGCTCTGCCAATTGAATCATGCAGGATGATATACATTGATTCATTTTCTCCGATGTAGTCAACAGATGTAACTTTGAATTTTTCAGATGACGGTGAATCTGGATTTTCATTGTCCACACAGGATAGGAGCGATAAAAGACAAATAACTAATGGTAGTATTCTTTTCATACCGCTAAAATATGAGTTTGTTCTATTTTAATAGATCAGTGGACCTAATAAATAGTTAGGAGCGTGAATACTTTGTAGTGGGTAATCTCTTAATAATATCTTAACCTCCCGAATTCCCTTTTGCATCTGCGTAGGATTAATTTTGAGATATACCCCGATTCAGGATTATGTCCACTTTTCAGAATTCAACACATTTCGAACAGGTTTTCAAGGACAATTGGGAATTGATGTACCAGAGTGCATACAGCAAAATCGGTGATCAATCCGTCGTGGAGGATATTCTACAGGAGATTTTTATTGACATCTGGCAGAGGCGTGAATCCTTAGTAATCACATCAGGAATCAAAGCGTATCTGCTTACCGCAGTGAAATATCAGGTCATGAGGTACTTTGATGAGTTGGCCAAAACTAGGTCAGACAGCAAGAATACACTTCCTGAATCCTTTTACGAAGAGGATGTGTTTGGATTTGAAGAACTTTACAAAGAGATAGAAATTGCTGTGGAGATGCTTCCTCCAAGAGCCCGGCTGGTGTTTCGGATGAGTCGACTGGAAGGCTACTCAGTAGATGAAATAGCTGAAAAGATGAATATTTCACCGCAGACAGTACATAATCAGCTTTCCAAATCGCTTAAGATTATGCGTGGTGAATTGAAGCATCTAGCTCCTGCTATTGCTGTCTATATCTTGGCTTAACTCCTTCTTTGTTACGGGGAGATTAATTTTTTCAGCGCCATAATTCATAATTACATAATCAAAATGGGTGGTAGTCGGGTGGTTGTTTTGGCACTTAATAAGTGAAAGACAATTACGCATGAGAATACCTTCTGTCCTTTCGGGCATCATTTCCAGAATCCTCCGGGGCAAAGCTTCTAAAGAAGAATTACAACAGTTCAATTCTTGGTACGGGAAGGGAATTGACTCTGCTTGGCACATTCATGATTATAAGAAGCGAAACAAAGCGCAGGTGGAATCCGAAATGCTTCAGAATATTCAGAGAGCTACCCGCGCGCAGTTACCACGCGTTGCGCCAAAGCAAGAGTTTGCCATTTGGAAGATAGCGGCAGGTCTTGCTCTGCTCGTAGGTATTGGGTTTGTGGCTATTAGAAGTGTACAGTCAACAGTCCCAGAGACCGTGGAGATTAACTACCTGGCTTTTGAAAACTCAAAAGGGATGATCAAAAAAGTACGGCTTCCTGATGGCTCAATCGTGAGTTTGTTTCATGATACTAATATCCAAGTGGCAGAAAACTTCTCTCAAAACAGACTGGTCAAGCTTTCCGGAGAAGCATTTTTTGAAGTGAAGAGAGACACATTGCATCCTTTTAGGGTAGAGTCTGCAAATCTTACTACCGAGGTGCTCGGTACCTCATTTTTAATCAAAAACCTAGTCAATCAGGCAGAATTGATTGCTGTCAAGACAGGCCAGGTAAAAGTTTCAGATCAGGTCGATTCAGTTTTTATGCTTACGCCGAATCTGCGACTAGATTACTCTGATCAAGTTGGCTCAGTTTCGAGCATGCCTGAAAATGATCCCCTATTCGCTTGGACTAAGGACGTGATAGTTTTCGATACTACCTCAATGGCTGAGATGATCAAAACGCTTGAAGATTGGTATGGGGTGAAAATCACCCATAACCTCACGGTCGCCAATTCCTGCGAGATTTCCGGGACATACGAAAAGCAAAGTCTGGAAAATCTCCTGCAGCTGATCCAGTACTCCATACCGATGTCTTATCATATAGATGGAAAAAATGTAACCCTATCCTTCAAAAATTGCCCTTAAAAGAAGAATGGATCCGCGTCAACGAATCCACCCAGTTCCAGTAAAAAACGCTTGAGACATTTTATCACATGAACAATTCAAATCTATGAAGAAAAAGTTACCTGCCTTAAAAACCTTTGTTATGAGATTATTTACGGCTTGCTTACTCAGTTGCTGGATGCACTCCATGGTGTTTGCCGGCGGAGTGAATGCACAGAAACTGGAAGAGACCATTGTCTCATTCAGTGCAGCTCAACTTGCACTTTCGGAATCATTTAGCCAGATAGAGAAGCAGTCAGGATTTAAGTTTTCCTATGAAACAGGATTGGATCTCACTACTAAAGTGAGCTATTCCAAACGGAAAACGGATCTTCAATCCATTTTGGAAGAAATTTCCGGCCAATCCAATCTGAAATTCAAACAGATCAACAGTACAATTGCGGTAAGTACTAAACTGAAAACCTCAATTCCCTCTTCTCAAAAGGAAAAGGTAAGACTATCGGGCTTAGTAATAGACCAGGAAACAGGCGAAGCGCTACCGGGTGTCAATATTGTGATTAAGGGAACTACCACCGGAACTACTACGGATCTGGACGGTAAATTTTCAATCACTGTAGACGAAGGTGCAACGTTGGTTTTCTCCTATGTGGGTTATGACAGGCAGGAAGTACAGGCAACTAATCAGACTGACCTTACTATTCGGCTGAGACTGGACGGCGATGTATTGGGAGAAGTAGTGGTGACCGCCTTGGGCATCAAAAGAGAAGAGAAAGCATTGGGTTACGCTACCCAAAAAGTAGACTCTGAGCAGTTACTCGATGCCAGATCAAACAACTGGTCAGACGCTTTGCGGGGAAAAGTAGCAGGTTTGAACGTGCTGTCTGCAGGTTCGGGTCCTATGAATTCCTCACAGATCAGCCTTAGAGGGGATAATTCCCTTAATCCCAATGGAAATTTTGCATTAATTGTAGTAGATGGAGTTCCTATGAATTCGGGATTGACTTCCTCAGGCGTGAGTAATGCCTATGGTGCAGGATCCGGAAATGATGTGCCGGTGGATTTTGGAAATGGAATAGCAGATCTGAATCCTGATGATATAGAAAATATTACGGTACTGAAGGGAGCAAGTGCCACCGCACTTTATGGTAGCCGGGCGGCGAATGGAGCTTTGATCGTCACTACAAAAAGCGGATCTAGAAAAAACAAAGGACTTGGAGTTACTGTCAATTCCAACTTTAGTTTTCAGAATGTATTGAAGTGGCCTGACAGACAATACGAATATGGGCAGGGGACAGGCAAGTCTTTCAATGCAGACGGAGATCCTTATTATTCTTATGGTGTGTCCGAGGATGGTGCGAGTACAGGTGGTACCAGTAGTGCCTATGGACCGAAGTTCGACGGTCAGTACTATTTCCAATACGATCCTACGCTGGAAGGACAGTCTGCTGAACGCCAGCTTTGGAGACCTTATAAGGATAATGTGACAGGATTTTGGAGAACAGGTTTCAATATGGTCAACAGTGTGTCTCTTGAAGGAGCAAATGATGGAGGTGCCTTGAGGGCTTCTATCACCCATACCAAGAACGAGTGGATCATGCCCAACACAGGTTTTGAGCGGCTGGTAGCATCTCTTTCGGCTTCCCAGCAGATCAGCAAACGACTGAAACTAAATACAAAAGTAAACTACACGAATAAGAACTCGGATAACCTTCCCGCTACCGGTTATAACAACCAATCAATCTCTTATTTCATGATCTTCCAAAATCCTAGCATTGACTTGGAATGGTACAGGCCAATTTGGAAAAAAGGAATGGAAAATGTGGATCAGGTCCATCCTTTCAGTTCTTTCATAGACAATCCCTATTTGATCGCTTACGAAATGACCAACTCTGTGAATAATAACACAGTGTTTGGGAATTTGTCTGCCAATTATACATTTAGTGATCATTTTGAATTGATGATGCGAACCACCTTGGCAATGAGCCAGGAAGAGCGTGCTCAACAAAGGCCATACAGCACGGCAAATTTCCAGCGAGGATACTTCAAGGAGCAAAATGTCACCAACTACGAGCAGAACTCAGATTTCTTGTTCACTTATACAGGGAAATTGGCTCAGAAAATTTCTTTGAGGGCAAGTGTAGGGGGAAACCACATGTCTAGAAAATACCGGATGATGTCTGCTTATGTGGACGGATTGGTGATTCCGGGTGTGTACAAACTGGCTAACGGTATCAACAATCCGGTGCTTACAACCAATGATAATAACCGGGTGATCAATTCTCTTTATGGATTGATTACGTTGGATTTTGACGAAAAAGTATTTGTGGATCTCACGGGAAGAAATGACTGGTCCAGTACGCTTCCCATCCAAAACAATAGTTTCTTCTATCCTTCGGTAAGCACAAGTTTTGTGTTGTCGGACATTTTTGTCTTGCCTAGTGAGATTTCCTTTGCCAAGCTACGGGTATCAGGTGCGCAGGTAGGGAATGACACCGATCCATACCGCACGTCCAAGTACTACGGACAAAGTGAATTTCCGGGGTCTGCATCCGTACCGTCTACGCTTTATAATACAGACTTCAAGCCCGAAATCACGACCAGTTTTGAAACTGGATTGGAGATGATTTTCTTTAATAGAAGGCTGGGTTTTGATGTCAATTTTTACATCTCTGAGACTAAAAACCAGATTCTTCAGGTTCCCGTGGATATCACCACCGGATATTCCAGTGCAATTCTCAATGCAGGAAAGGTGCGGAACAGGGGAGTTGAAGTTTTGCTTAACGGAAGTCCCGTCAAAACCAATAATTTCCAATGGAATTCTTTCGTGACTTGGGCAAAAAATAAGAACGAAGTGCTTTCCCTCCCTGATGAAGTGGATGGAAGCCAGGTCATCGGAAATGGAGGAAATGCATCCATTATAGCCAAAGTGGGCGGTACCACCGGCGATATCTACGGATTTGGTTTCGTGAGATCTCCTGATGGAGAGATCGTCTATGGAAGCAATGGACTGCCTCTTAGACCTTCGGAAATAGAATACCAAGGAAATGCCTATGCAAAGTGGAAAGGTGGACTTAGAAATGAATTTGTCTACAAGAATCTTAGAATGAGTGTTCTTTTCGATGGACAATACGGAGGGATCGTCTATTCTCAGACTCACCACAAAATGAGCGAGCAAGGGAAGCTAACCCATACGCTGGAAGGACGGGAGACCGGGATGATAGTAGGCAAAGGTGTGGTAGACAACGGCGATGGTACTTTCTCTCCAAATACCACAGAAGTCAATATTGCAGATTATTATACAGAAACGTATCGTAGAGCAAATGTGGAATCCAATTCCTTTGATGCTTCATTTATCAAACTCCGGGAGATGAGATTGGAGTATGGGATTCCTGCCAAACTCCTTCAGAAAACAAGTATACGCCAAGCGTCTATTGCACTGTATGGTAGAGATTTGGCGATGTGGACCAAGTTCCCAATGTTTGATCCGGAAACAGCCGCTTTGAATGGTGGAACATTGCTTCCGGGAATAGAAATGGGGCAGTTGCCAAGCACCAGAAATATGGGAGTGAACCTTACCCTTAAGTTTTAATTGATGAACAGTATGAAAAAATATATTGCAACACTACTATTAGGATCGCTGGTGTGGGCTTCTACTTCCTGTACCGATGATTTTGAAGAAATAAACACTGATCCAAACAGAATCGATCAGATCAGTCCCGGTACCTTGCTGAATCCTATTATTTATGGTTTATCCAGCTTTGGGACGGATAGGGCAGATGCATTTACCTTTCAGGTTATGCAGGTGGCATTGCCGTTTCCCAGTGCCAATGGAGGTATTCACCGCTATGATATTTCAGAAGCTGCGGGAAACTCCACATGGAACACTTATTACCGGTGGCTGATCAATATCAAGGAAATGGAAGCATCCGCAATCACCAATTCCGATGTGAATTATGAAGCAATCGCACTTACACTGCGGGCTTACAGCCTAAGTCAGTTGACAGATAGCTTTGGGGATATTCCAATGGTGGAGGCCAGCCGTGCCGAGGAAGGGATTTTCCAACCACAGTTTGATACACAGGAGGCTGTCTATACGCAGATTCTCGAAGATCTGGAGCGGGCAAATAGCTTGTATGATGATACGCAGACAATGATTTACGGGGATGACATTCTCTTTCACAATGATGTGAAAAAATGGCGGAAATTTACCAACTCTCTCCACCTGAGATTGCTGTTGAGGATTTCCAATAGACCGGAAATAAATGCCTTTGCAAAGCTTTCTACCATAATCAATAATCCGGATCAGTATCCGGTGTTTGAAAATACGGCTGAATCAGCAATTCTTCAGATTACGGGAGTGACACCGAATCTTTCTCCTTGGGGAAGAGCGATTGACTTCACTACTTTCCGTTCTATGTCAGCGTTTTTTGTCGATAATCTGAATGCTTTGGAAGATCCCCGTAGGGAGCGGTTCATGACCAGAGCCAGAGCAATGGATGGAACGACTTTCATTGGATACAAGGGGGTTCCTAGCGGCTTTGACGGCAATGAAAACCAGTTTCAATTTATTCCAAGCAATCATAATAGAGTATTGGTAGAGGCACCGATGATTTCTTTGATTTTGACTTATTCGGAAGTAGAATTTATCAAGGCAGAATTAGCACAGCGTGCGGTGATAGACTCAGATGCGGCGACTCATTATGAAAATGGTGTAAGAGCTGCCATGGAACAGTGGGAAGTGGAAGTTGCAGAAAACTATTTCGAAAATCCGGAAGCCGCTTACGACGGAACCTTGGAGCGGATTATGCTTCAGAAATATTTGGGATTATATTTCAATGATTACCAGCAGTGGTATGAGTATCGAAGAACCGGGCTCCCGGTACTTCCAAAGAATGAAGGTATGCTCAATAACAGGCAAGCTCCGGTAAGGTTTCGTTATCCTGTGAGCGTACAGATCAACAATCCTGAAAATTACAGTGCCGCTGTAGCCAGAATGGGTGCAGATGATATCAACACAAAAGTATGGTGGGAAAAATGAGAAAAATTATGCAAATAGGGCTGGCAGCTGCTCTGGTCCTCACAAGTTTCACTGCCTTTTCGCAAGAACTGGCAAAGGGCTATGTCTATCATGACGCCAATGGAGATGGAAAGAAACAGCGGCGAGAAGTCGGACTTCCGGCAGTCAGTGTGTCCAATGGCCAAGAGGTGGTTCAGACAGATGAAAAAGGCTATTACGAAATAGGCCTGAAAGATGGTCAGCTACTCTTTGTAATCAAGCCAAGCGGATTTACAGTTGCGCTGGACTCTTTAAATAAACCTCAGTTTTACTACATCCACAAGCCAAGCGGCTCTCCCAAGCTAAAGTATGCAGGGTCTGCCCCCACGGGAGCGTTGCCAAAGGAAATCAACTTTGCAATGACTGCCACAGAGGAGCCTGATGATTTTACGGCTTTGATTTTCGGTGATCCGCAGCCCTACACGCTAGAGGAAGTCGACTTCTTCGAGCGTGGAATAGTAAGCGAAGTGGTGGGAATTCAAGATGTGGCGTTTGGTCTTTCACTTGGAGATTTGGTGGGTGATGATCTGGATTTGTTTACTCCGTATGCCAAAGCTGTTGCGAAAGTTGGTTTGCCTTGGTACAATGTCATTGGCAATCACGATCAGAATTACGATGTGGAAAAGGATGAGTTTGCAGACGAAACATTTGAAGCTCATTTTGGCCCCAGCGCTTATGCCTACAATGTGGGGAAGGTCCATTTTATTGTGATAGACGATATTTTATGGCCTGATCCCAGAGATAACGAAGGCTACTGGGGAGGCCTTCGGCCAGATCAATTGGACTTCCTGGGAAACGATTTGAAGTTTGTCCCAAAAGACCGCCTGATCGTGATAGCAATGCATATTCCACTGGCAGAGGAGGGAGATTCTTTCCGTGATGAGGATAGGCAAGAGATTTTTGATTTATTGGAGGATTTTCCTCACACGCTTTCTCTTTCTGCCCACACGCACCTGCAGAAGCAGGACATGTTTTACAGGGCAGATGGATGGAAGCAGGATAAGCCGCATCATCATTACAATGTGGGCACTACCTCAGGAGATTGGTACAAGGGAACCTTGGATGAAAATGGAGTTCCGGTGTCTACCATGCGTGATGGTACGCCAAAAGGCTATGCGCTGATTCATTTCGAAGGAAATCAATATAAAATCCGCTATCAGGTCGCCGGTAAATCCAGCGATTATCAGATGGAAATATTTGCCCCGAAAGTCTTGGAAAAGGACAAAAGGACTACAGCCGGAATTTTTGTGAACTTCTTCATGGGCGGAGAAGGTGATGAGGTGCTGATCAAGTTTGATGAGGGAGAATGGAAAACTGCGAGAAAAGTGGACGATTATGACCCTTCCTATTTGATAGACTTGTTCGAATGGGATATTACGGAAGAATTGATCGATGGAAGAAGACCTTCCAATCCCGCTCAGAGCCAGCACCTTTGGAGGGGAGCTATACCAAACGGATTGGAAGCAGGGGAGCATGTAATCCACGTTCAGGCTACAGATCGCTTTGGCCAGGTACATTCCGGTGAAGCGAATCTACGGATTATTGAGAAAAAATAAATTATGGTTTAAAATCGGAAAAGCCCTTGCGGATATCTGCAAGGGCTTTTTTGCGGTCTTTCTGCTAAGCGTATCTTAAGGTTGTCCTGCTTCTCCTGAAGCTGGATCCACTTTTCTACAAATAAGGAAGCAAAATCCACATAGGATTTGGTAAACTTTAGTTTCAAGATCACTTCACTTACCTGCGGTCCTCCAATAAAGCAAAGAATATGTCTACTGGGATCATCCGATAGCTCTCGGATGCGGATAATCATATAGCTATATCATTTACTCTGCTTTTTAAACATCTCCTCTGTATAATCCAGCAACTCCGTCCCGCCAATCTTTCCATGACCGGGAATTACAATTGCGGCTTCTGGGAATTTTGATTTTACATTACGAACTGTGCCAGACCAAGCTGCAACATTTGCATCTCCTAGGTAACCATTTCCGGCACCAAGCTCCTTAATCATACATCCTCCGAATAACACATGGTCTGAAGAAACATAGGCCACGAAATTATCCTTGGTATGACCTTCACCCAGAAATTGATTGATCACTGTACTATTTCCTGCCTTCAGAGTCATCTTCTTTTTGAAGCCATTTTCAGGAATGGGATACCCTGCTACTTTGGCCAATCCAATAGTTTTGGAGGAGGCGTAGGAAGGTATTTCTCTAGCATGAAATTCATTTAACCCACCTAGGCAGTCCCAATGAAAATGCGTAGCCACCACTCCTTTTACGGTTGTTTGTTGATCTTTTTCCAGCCAGTCCAGCAGTTCTAAACTAGCCTCCTCATTTGCTGGGGTGTCAAAAACCAGCGCTTCTCCATCATTGATGACTATCATGCCATTGCAGCTCACTTTTCCAAAATCATCTGTATTTAGGTAGCTGATGTGGACGAAGGTGTTTGGACTGATTTGCCGGATCTGTAGGGTTTCAGAATTATAAGCCCATTCATTGTCTTGACTGAAGGCAGATTGGTGCTGAATTGCGAAAAGGAGTAGGGCGATAAATGCAAAGAATTTCATAGAAAATGAGGTTGGAAAGAAGGGGGATTTATGGTTTTTCCTTCAAAACAAAATCCCGGCCTATTTTCATAAACCGGGATTTCTAGTTGCCTTTTTTCTGCCAGTAATAGGAGAAAGGTGTCATAATATTCGGAAAACGCTAGCGGAGCGGCCACTTCGGCCAGTCCGCTGCGGCGGGTCACCTGTCGGTCCAGTAAAACAAGGGAAATATGGCTACTGGCATCATTGCCGATAATCACAATAATTATTTTCTCAATGTCTCCAAATAGCTCACCAAGTCCACCAGTTCAGTTTCCGATAGCGGGAATTTTGGCATCAGGGATTCATCAAGTTGGGTGACGCTTTCTACCTCTGCCAATTTGTAGATTTTCTGCTCTCCCGAACCGACTAGTTTTACGACCAGATCATTCTCAGTCTTGGAATTGACTATACAGGTAAATTCAGTCCCGTCTTTCATTTTTACCAGTTGGGTTTCGTAGCCAAAGCCCATGCCTTCCGATGGATTTATGATCGCATTGAAAAGTCCTTCCCGGGAAAGTTTGTCGCCGATTTCTGATAGTCCGGGGCCAAAGTCAATGCCTTTGTTTCCTATTTTGTGACAGGCTAGGCAGTAACTATCGGAAATAAGAAGCCCCTTCTCCACATCTCCCTGCCGGGCAAGAAGCTTAGGCAGATCAATGGTAGAATTGGAATCATCACTGCCAAATTTCTCATTTGCCTCGGCTCGGATGTTTCCATTCCATGAGGAAAGAAGGATTTTCTGAGCAATGGGAAGCATATCTGCAGGAATTTTTTCAGCTTTTGCGAGCTCCCACAGGTAAGGTTCGGAATTGTAACCCTTGGCAGCTTCCATAGCGGCAGTTCTTATTTCTAGAGGTTTAGATCCGTCTAAGTAGATTTTGGAGAGAGATTTTGCCATGCTTTCATTGTCAATGGCTCCAAATTTCTTGATAGCCAGCATTGATTTTTCCTGATCAGGATTTCCAAAAGATTTCTCTATGTCAGACATCCCAAATAGGGAAGCATAGATGTTTGCAGCCATTTGGGAATACTGGTTGTTTTCCGATTGGTACACAAGCTTCTGAATCCTTTCTTTTTGATCCGTCAAACCGTACTTGCCTACGATATCCATAAAGTCTCTATCATCAGCGATACTTCCTGCCGTTTGTTTCGCCAAGGAAAGTATTTGCCCATCCGGATTCTTAGGGTCAAAGTTGATCTGTCTCAAAATTATTAGCTGATCTTCCTCCGGAGCATTTGCCAGTAGGGATTTTAAAGTTTCATTCTTTGCGGTAGGAGATTGGAAATCCAAAGCTCTGTAGTAAGCCTGATTGTTCCTTCCCGGTTGAGTAAGGATGATTTTTCCAAGCAAATCAGCGGTATTGGATGCGCGTGATCTCCATACAATGTCCTTGGCTTCTTGCGAACCTGTCCAGTTTTGTCCTTTGATTTCCAGATATTTTGGCAAGTACTCGTCCCAAAAGCCTTCTGCGGCAATTCCCAAGACTTCCAAGTACCAGCGGTCTCCACTTTCGTATCCGGCTACAAGTTTCAGCCATACTTCCGGGGTGGCTTTATACCTCGTAGCCAAAGCTACTTCTCTACGGACTTGAGCCGATTCATCACCCGCCATTTCCAGTAAGAATGAGACATCACTCATTTTATTGTTTCTATAGGCACGTATAGCGGCTACACGGATGTTTTCGTCGTTATCAGTAGCCGCTGTTTTGATGTATTCATTGCCATTGGGCAGTTTGGTCAGCACCCAGAAGGCTCTTGCTCTCATTCGACTGTCACCTTCGGTGAAAAGTTTCTCCAAAGCATCTTTTGCTTCTTCGCCTCTTTCTGCCAACGCCATAAATGCCTTGAAGTGTGTGGCACGATTTGGGTTTTGAAGTAAATTGATCAAAGAAGAAATGCTGGAATAGTCGGGCTTGGCCACGGTATAATCTATGCCTTTTGGCGCAAGCCTGTACACTCTTCCCTTGTCCAGATCCCCCATGGCATGACCGCCTACTCCGGGATCGTACCAATCGGAAATAAAGAGGGATCCGTCCGGAGCTACTGTGACGTCGGAAGGTCTAAACCAATTGTCCCTTGGATTTCCATCGAGTAGGTTGATGATTTTAGCTTCGAATCCGGCTCCTGAAGGAACAGCAGGGTAAGCACGCACAATATTTGGCCCCGCATCAGAATGGATTACCTGATTCCGGTATTCTTCAGGAAGTAAGTTGCCCTCATATACCAAAATTCCCGTAGGCGAACCTGCGTAAGTCTGAAGAAGGTTGGGGACTACGCCCGGATCATTCAGGTGCCAGTGTTGTTGATAGACCGAGTCCTCCATGTTGATTCTTCGGGCTCTCCAGTCGGCACCGGTCATTTCATCTTTGAAGCCATAGTTGCCATAATCCATCACATAGTTGATTCTGGTGCTACGATTGCCATCGTCATCGTTGTCAGATTGCCACATTCTACCGTAGCTGTCAGTAGCGACTTCATAATTGTTTCTAAAATTCCAAGCCAGGACTTCCACATCTGAACCATCCGGATTCATGCGGAACACCATTCCTTCGCGGTAAGGGGGAGTGTCACTGTTGACAGGCCTCCCCAAGGGGTCTAGAATAGGAGATCCGTCGGCGTGACGGATTCCTTTTCCTTCATTTCCATAGTTGAAATACAGTTTGCCATCCGAGCCAAAGGTAAACGAGTGCATACCGTGGTCATGCTGTTCACCACCTACACCTTCGAATAAAATCTCTTTTTTCTCAGGGATATCATCCCCGTCTGCGTCTGTGAATACATACACATAAGGGCTGACGGATACATATACTTTGTCGCCAAAGACAGCGATACCCAAGGCGGCGTTGATGTCATTTCCCTGATAGAAAACTGTTGATTTATCAGCGACTCCATCACCGTTGGTATCCTCCATGATCAGGATTCTGTCTCCTTCTGCTTTAGTAGGATTGCGGGGATTAAGTGAAGTTCTGTAATTGTATGCTTCTACAATCCAGATACGCCCCCTGTCATCTATATCCATATTGGTAGGATTTGACATCATGGGTTCAGAAGCAAAGAGCGTGAGTTCCAGTCTATCGTCTGTTACGATTATTCCATCCAAGGCATGTTCGGGAGCTCTTTTTTGCTCATCACTGAGTTTGGCGTATTCTTCATCTGTGAGTAGTTCAGGTTTTTTCTCACAGGAAAAAAGTAAAAATCCCAGGAGACTGAGAAGCGTAAATTTCTTAAACATAAGAAGAAAGGTTAATAGGGTTTGAAAATTTGGACGTTAAAATAAGTAATAATAGATGAAGTTCAGCCTGTTGATCTTGAGAAAGGGAAGGAAGTTGATGATCTGGGTAAATAAGTGATATTGGGACATAAAAAAAGCAGCCCGAAGGCTGCTTTTAAGTTTTAGTGTGCTGCTGCTGTGACAGCCGGTCTTTTGCCTTTTTGCCAGAAGTAGAATATTGTGAACAATACGATCAAAATGATCGGAAACAACATCATTTTCTGAAGAGTATCCTGTCCAGTGGCTAGCTGTAATGCTTCGCCGGTAAGTCCTTTTGCAGTATTTTCAATAGTGGAATTATCAATCCAGTTCCCAATTATAGGCTGGAAAATCCCAGACGAAAACATTCCCACTGCACCAATTACAGACATACCGAGTGCACTGCTTAAAGGTACTCTCTGAGCTACTGCTCCAACCATCACAGGCCAAAAATAAGCATATCCCAAAGCGTAGATGACGGCCGCAGCATAGGCAATTGGTCCTTCTACTACACTAAATAAATAAATTCCTATTGCGGCAAAAATGGCTCCGAAAAGTAAAACTCCGGTTTGACCTAACTTAGCTACCACCGGTCCGGCAAAGAACCTAAGAATTGTCACTAATCCTGCTGTAAGAGCTAGAATGATCATCGGATCTGCTCCACTACTACCAAGAATTACTTCAACCCATTGTCCTGGTCCGAACTCGGAAATAGCAGTCAGAGCCATGCATACGATCAAGAAAATGTATAGAGGAGATATCATCGCTTTTAGATTACTACTCAATGAAGTCGCTTCTGATACAGATGATTCAGGGAATTTTTTTCCATAAAACAGAACAAAATAGGTGATCGCAGGTATCATAATTACTCCCATTTGAGCTTGCCAGCCAAGATCCATACTAGTCATAAACTTGGATATTAATGCTCCCATTACGATGCCGCCGGGAAACCACATATGAAACCGATTAAGCATCTTATCTACTGTGACACCCGAATACATATCTGCAATCATTGGGTTACAGGCAGCTTCTGTACAGCCTGTTCCAAGCCCTATACATAGCATGGATATAAGTAATGCTACATATCCACCTGCGAAAACAGTTAATAGAACGCCAAGTGTATGCATTACAAAAGCAATCTTCATGATGTTTTTTGGTCCAACAGAGTGGTAGAATAATCCGCCAATAATCATGGAAATTGGAAAACCGAAGAACCACATGGAGTTTATGTGTCCAAGCTGCTCACCTGATAAATCGAATTCAGAGCCAAGTTGTGAAAGAATTCCAGCTCTGATAGAGAAGGATAGTCCGGTGGTAATCAATGCAAAACAGCTTCCGTTGAAGAGTGCACTTCTGTTAATGGTTTGAGTCATATGGATAGGTTTTTGAATTTTGGGTTGTGAAAGAATAATTCCAAAGGTGGAAAAATAGGAAAAATATCGCATTCAACTTTCCCACTGATAAAAAATGTTCTACTGAAATATCCGTTTATTCCAAAACCAAAAGGGAACCGGTGACTTTTTCATTCAAATCAAATTCATTCTTAAGTATTAGAACTATAGCGTAGGTTCCTTGCGGGACAGATCTTCCGGTCTCTACCCCATCCCAAATTAGTATAGGGGATAGAAAGCTTATTTCAGTTTCTACATCATGGTGAATTAATTCTCCGGTCGAGTTAAATACATACAATTCGGCCTCGGAGACCCCTTCGCTGACAGTTACCCGGAAATCCCTAGCAGGGTCTCCAAGTATCATTGCATTTGGAAATACATAGTCAACATCGCAAACGTCATAGACTCTAAATTTTTCGATGTAGATACAGCCTTCTACGGAAAGTACTGTCAGTTCATAGTCTCCCGCTTGGGAGGGGGTGAATGTTTGGTCAGTGCCTACTACTACATCCTCTGTAAGAAAATGCCAGGTATAAGATTCATGCTTCCCCGCGTCAATTGCCGGGATTCCGTTTCCTTTTGAGCAAAATGGATAGGACTCTTCAAGATCCGGACTGGGGGTTAAGACGCTAGCCTCTATGGAAATATTGAAACGTTCTATTTCACAGCGTCCCCCCGATTGCTTGTCACGATAAAGTATAGCTTCGTAAATCCCTTCCCTATCATCAGACACTTCATATAGATCAGGTCCCCCTGGCAGTTCTTCTGTACTGCCATCCTCCATATACAGATTCCACTCAATCCACGTGACTTGATCTTCATTTTCCGATACATCCAGATAGATATTAAACAATCTACATGCTTCTTCAAAATCTAGGATAGCCTCAACGCTAAAAGCAGGTTGGTTGTATGGGATGTCAATAGGGGTAACCCCGCATTCCGGTGCTGCTTTGGACTGTACTGTGAGTTGATATACTTCCCCAAACTGAGTCGGGCTGAATTCCTGTGAACGTCCCACGATTTCCCCGGAGCTGTTGTACCACCGGAATATTGCATCCTCAGCAGCCAGGTTTTGTATTTCTGCCCTCCATATTTGATCCCCCAAGCAGTTTTCATCGACAATTTCATAATTAAACTCGACTTCAAAGTCTAGTTTGTTAACAGTAAATTCTTTGATTGTAGGGCAATAATCCTCATTGTCACTGGGATCTATTAGTAGGCTATACTGCCCACCATCCGTGAGTGTTATGCTTTCTCCGGCCCTTGCTGAAATATCGCTTCCGTCAGGTTGTGTTAAGGTGAAACTCAGGTTCAGATCAGACTGTAAGTCCAGTTCATAGCTGCCGCATATTTCAATTGCTTTAGGCATAGGGAAGGGCACATCTCTTTTCCTATCTATGGTAAAGGTTTTTATTCTAGTGTTGCATTCGTCTCCTGCGTGTTTGAAATCAAAAAAATAGTTTCCTGACGGAAGGTCTACTGTAATTGAATCACCATCATTCAATGAGCCAACTATTGAATTTCTACTATTTCTGGAAAGTATGCGGTAATCGCCGGTGACATTTCCATTAGGGAAGGTAATTTCTACTTTTCCCATATTGGTGCCGTCTAAATTACATTCTTCTTTGTAAGTCCTTATATTTGTTTCATTAACTGAAGCAGATAGTTGCACCGCTTGGAAAAAATGTGCTCTACATTCAGTATTTGCAGCTTCAATAGTATAGACTCCGGCATCAAGATTGGTAATGGGCACTTCTGTACCGGCTGCCTGAGGACCCAAGTCGAGATTTAATTCTAAAACCCTTAAAGAAACCAAGTCTTTCTCTACTACAATCCTAAAAGAGCCGTCATTTGCACTGCAAGCTGTAGGCTGTCTCACGATTGAAGTATTTATTTTAGGCCCTTCATTTAGCCTGATTGTAGTGATTTTTTCTAAAGGGCAGGGAGAATTTTCCCGATTACCTATAAATCCTACTTCGTATATACCGGGCTCACCAAGCTGACTGCTGGTTAAGGTAATTTCATTATTTCTCCCTAAACTTATTTTGGCGGACTCTCCCTGCGTTCTATACCACCATTCTCCATTAATCCGGGTATCCAACTCAATTCTGACTGATTCCCCATCACACATTTCCTCTCTGCTTTGGATAAATTGAAAATCTGCTGAAGAACTGACATATGTGGAAGATGTTGTACGGCATCCCGGTCTTGAGCCCGTTGGGGTAAGTCTTACAAAATAAAGACCTTCTTCAGTAGGAATCAACTCATTTCCTGCACTGCCGACCCCTCGCTTTACAACACTTGAAAATTCCTGATCTCTAGCCCAAGTAAATTCATAGTTCCCTACATCAGGATCAGATGGGTCCATAGCCCATAAAGCAGGAGTGTTTTCCCCACAAAGAAGGTAATCCGACTTAAGGACAATAGCCGGTCCCGGGCTTACTTCTACCCTAATGCTATTTATACTGGGAGTAGCTGTCGGCGTGGAGCGTTCTTGCAAGATTACTTCGTAAGTCCCACTTTTTGTAAATTGAATTTGAATCGTACCTACAGTGCCTGAACCGCCATTTGCTAGAACGGTTCTACTCCCATCCGGATCCTGAAGTAACCATGTATATTCTGCCGATGATGGAGAAGTGATACTATATTCTCCCGTGGCTACACCAAAAAAAGTGCATAGCTGAGTAGGCCCCGTGAGTCCAAAGGCTGCTGCGGTAGAATAGTTAGTTTCGGGTTTACTTGCGTTTCTTACCAAACTCCCTTGGGTAAGCAGGGGAGTCAAGAAACTCCAAACCAACATCATCCAAATATTCCTTTTGGAAAATTGGCAATAAGGTTTCAATTAAATCAAATTTGGGTGCGTATAAAGATAACAATATCTTTCCTCAATGGACTAATATTAGGATGGTCGGTCAAAAAATGTTCCAAATCAATTCTGGATGTTGCCGACTTGCTAAGCTATGACCGGTATGGAGCCCAATTTGGGTTTTGAAATACTTGGTGTGGTTCTGAAAATTAGTACGATGTGCTAAGATATAATTTCACACAGGTGAAAAAATGGCTTCTCCATACAAGTGTCAGTAAGTTGCGCTATTACCTGATGAAAATCCAGTTGTTTTGATCACTCATTGTTTCAGAATACTCATACCCGGCTTCATTGAAAGTCTTCAGTTGTGTAGGATCAGTGATTCTGTTTTTGATGGCAAAATTGCTCATCATTCCTCTGGCTTGTTTTGCAAAGAATCCGATGATTTTGTAGCTGTCATCCTTGAATTCTTTGAATTCGATAGTGATCAATGGACTTTTTAAAGTCTTCAAATGAACAGCTTTGAAATATTCCTGCGAAGCAAGATTGACTATAGGTTGGCCACCCGCGGCGGCATTGATGGCTTTGGCAATTTTCTTATCCCAAAATTCATACAGATTTTTCCCTTTTTTGTTTTCCAATTTGATGCCCATTTCCAAGCGATAGGGCTGGATCAGATCCAAAGGCTTCAGCAACCCATATAAGCCAGAGAGGATTCTTAAATGGTTCTGCGCAAAATCAAAATCCTCCTTGGAATAGGTATCCACATCAATTTTGGTGTACACGTCTCCTTTGAAAGCCAAGATGGCCTGCTTCGCATTCTCGGTGGTGAAATCTTTCTGAAAACCCTTAAAACGCCCATCATTCAGCTCTGCCAAATTATCGGAGATATGCATCAGTTCGCCGATTTCCCTGGCCGACTTCTTTTTCATGATCCTTACTAAGGAGTACGTGTCATTCTTGAAATCAGGTTGAGTAGATTCTATGAAATTTGGGGTGCTATAATCCAGCGTTTTTGCCGGCGAAATAAGGATAAGCATACTATTGAATTACCGTAATCGATTTGATTAATTTCTCTCTTTTGTTTTGGTTTTGACTGGTAAACTTCACCACGACCGCATATGTTCCATTTGGGACAAATTCTCCCCTTACTTGACCATCCCACGGGCAGAAAGCTTGATTGGGCTCAATGTTTTCATGCGTGCAATAGAAGATCAGCTCACCCCAGCGGTTGTAAATATAGACTTCCACATCATCTATGTATTCGTTTGCGTAGAGGATAAAATTCCTGTTGGGATCATTTAATACCATACCATTCGGGAAGACTATTTTCAATGCACAATCTTCTACCACATCAATGATTGAAATATATTCACAGCCAAGATTATCCGAAACGGTAAGTTCATAAATACCTCCTTCAGTAGGAGTAAACACGGGATCCTGCGAAACTTCCACACCGTTCAATTTCCACGAATAATTATCGTAGATACCGGGCTCAATGGACTGGGTAACTCCTTCGATAGCACAGATAGTGAACCCTTCAGGTACTACTGGAGGGATTATGGTGGATTTTATCACCACTCCGCTGGCTCGGCCAAGATCACAGCCTACACTACTTCTCAGCAATACTTCGAAAGTCCCCTCCTCCGATACTTCGATAATAGGTAGCCCGTTGAAAGCGGGGATTCTTGTTCGGGTGTTGTTTACCACAGAATACCATTCGAAATCTGTTACGTTGGTTAAATCTGCATTTACTGTAATAGTCGTGCTCGTTTGATCTATACAAAATGGCACGATATCCAATCTGGCATCCACCCGCTCCGAAATGATTTCAGCCGTAAATTCCTTTTTGTCCAAGGGGCATAGTCCCCCTGCCAGAGGCTGCACTTCAAGCGTATAATCTCCTGCTATGCTAGGTACAAAAGTTTGTCTTCTTCCCACGATTATACCCTGTTCATTTTTCCAGAGGAAGAGCACATCAGCGGGATCCACGTTGTTGAGAATTGCTTCATATTGAATTCCTGCCTGACAGTCCACGATCGGTTGAGAGACATCAAAATCTATTGACGGTGTGATATTCGCTACAATAGTCACTTCTTTCGGGCAATTTTCACCGGTTGGATCCATTCCTCTTACCGTATAGGTGTCAGATTCAGTGATGGTGAATTCCCCATCAGCATCCGGAGTAATGACGGTTCCGTTAGAACTGGTCATCGTATAGTTCAATTCATCTGGGGAAGTAGGTGCGAAAGTGAAGTTCCCGCAAGCTGTTAAATTCGAAGGGACAGAAAATACTACTTCGAATTTCTGAGCAACGGTATAGGTCAAAGGATCAGGAATGGCACAGCCGTTTGGATCCGTGACTTCTACTGTGTATTCTCCATGAGGTACGTCGATGTCAACCTGATTTGTAGTTGGAAATGGGTTTTCTATAGTCAGTCCATCTCCTTGTCTTACCACTTTATAATAAGTTCCTGATGGAGGAGCAGTGGTGAAGTTGATAGTAATCAAACCATCCTCTACTCCAAAAGGACCGCATACCTCATCAGAAGTAGTGACTGTGTATTCGAATCCGGCCGGAGGATTGTTGTTTTCCACTGTTGCTGTTGCCGTATAGAAACAACCTGTGCTATTTTCTGCTTCGATTACGTATAGACCGGGAAGTAAATCCGGGACAGTCAGCACATCCCCTTGATTCACATTTGTAAAGGTTATCCCTTCGTCCAGTACCCTGACAAGGCTGGCGGGTGCTTGCATCGTGATTTCAAAAGACCCATCAGCAGTTGCACAATCTTCTGCAGGATTACTTTGAACTGTGAAAAGAGGCAATTCATTGACCAATAAATCCAATCTTTTTTCCACTACACAGCCATCCAAAATCGGATCTTCCGTAACAAAGATAATTTCATATTGCCCGGGACCGGGCAACTCATTAATCCAAAGCTCCAATTCAAAGAATTCGCCAAGAGCTACTCTATCCGGATTGCCATTCAGTTCATAAAACCACTCCCCGGCAATCGGCGTGTCAGGCGCGAAAATTACTGAAGTTTCTTCATAGCACACTTCCTCGGCTGTCTGAGTAAGGTCAAACTCAAAGGCAGGTCCCACAAAGATTTCTGCTGTAGCGGGGCATGTTTGGTAAAGTTCCGCTTCATCTTCCGATAGACCTTCCGGGATCCGATAGCTTACCCTGACCGTGTAGATACTTTGTTCATCAACTGTGATCTCATTTGAGTTCACGTCGCCAAAGACTTGCCCCGCGGCATTGGTCCATTCGAAATCATACAACCCGTCAGCAGGGTCGTACCCATCTATCGCAGTCAGTGTGACAGGTTCTCCTGCACATATTGTAGCGTCATCTGCCAAAGTCAATTCCGGCGGCGCTTCTACCAAGATTTCTGTGCTTTCCCTGAAGTATTCGATATCGGCACAGCGGTCAACCCGAAGTTCGACAGTGTAAGTGCCCGGGCTATTGAAAACCTGATCCAGATTCTGGAATTCCTCGCCCGGACCACCGTAATTATTTCTTATTACCGTTCCGTCATCCTGATTGGTAATGGTCCAGAAATAGCTGTCTATATCCGGTTCCCCTCCGCCTTCCAGCAAGGCACCGCTTGTGTTTTCATCCAAACAGATCCGTACAGGAGCAGACAGGCTAGGTTCAGGTATGGAGCTTCCCGAGTTCTGAACAAAGGATGGCAGCCCCAGATTGGATGTGCCAGGCATTGGCTGTACGCCATCTTGGGTGAAGGTGCTTTCAGAATTACAACCGGATCCTACATTAATCTGGCCAATTCTATTGTCTCCCACCACAGCTGCATAGATCTCTCCATTTGGTCCAATTTGTAATGCCCCCAAGTTGAGCCCGGATGTTTGACTTACTTGATTTTTTGTGCTGATGATACAGCTTTCAATCTCTGACCTGCTGCTTGATCCTTCAAAGCAGGAAGGACATACAGCCGCATCAGGATCGTCGCTATCGGTGGCTTTGATGATGAATTCTTCGATTCCGGGTCCTCCATTTCTATAGGAAACCAAAATCCGTTCTCCATCATCCGAGAATTCCATCCCATACACATCTCCATCGCAGCCTAAGTCAATACGGGCATATTCACTCATCTCTCCGGTATCGCTGTCAAAATCAAAGATCTCAACTTTGTTGCATCCTCCTTCGGAGATGGTGACGGCCAATTGATCTCCATCCGAATTGAATTTCATCGCGCCCACGCCGGAATTGAATCCATGGCTGCTACCTACTGAGCTGAATACGGGCTGACCGATACCATTTGCAGACACAGGATAGGCACGGAATGTATTGTTTCCCAGTTCATGATACATTACCCAGGTGGTATCGCCGGCATCCAATCCTGCGGTATGTTCTGTAGATGGGCTGAAGAGGAAATTGTCTTTAGTGACTACATTGCCCACCCCGGTTGGGTTTTCGGACTTGATATCTACTAAGGAATAGCTGGCTTCGTTTTGACGGTTAGCCGAAGTTTGGGTAGTGAATAGGTAAAAGAGCGTTTCTTCCTGAGGCACAGGGACCGCAAGCACACTTTGACTGCTTGAGTTCTCCCCACCAATATCCTCACCGTTCTCCATTAAGTCACCGTTCAGATCCCAGACAGATTGGCCATCGGTATAGAAAAGCACCTGACCAGTCTGATCAGAAATGGTAGTAGTCCCGGCAGGGATGTTTCGAGGGTGGCGGGAAGCTATCGGTCGTGGGGTAGGGGCATCGGGATCATTTGGGTCGGGATTGAAGTCCAGCCCCGCCCCATCACCAAAGTACCAAATGTTATTCGTCTGATCATCCACGTCCCACATCTTCACACGGATCTCAGCATAGGCATAGCAAGAAGAGCCCGGCTCACGGACCAAGGCCCAGTATAGTCCAGGGCTGCAGACCTGGTTAGTCCCTTTTGGCCCCCAGCCTTCATCCCGCTTATTGGACCAGAAGTACTCGTAATTATCATCACCTCCTGCACCACCGCCACCGCCTCCTCCACCCGGGGCTCCACCTTCACCGTCTCCTCCCTGATTTTGGGCAGTGAGTAATGGAGCTATATCAAAACAACTCTCACAAAGTGTAGTGTCTTGAGGGGAAAAATTGGCTTCCAGATTATTTTCAGCTAGGGGGATGGTTTTGTTGACAGTCTTAGTCTCCCCATCTGCAAAGGTAACCGTAAGTGTCACGGCTAAGCTCTGGCCTGAGGCTGCGTCGCCCGGAACTAAAAAATGCTCCTGCGAATAATCTGTATCTAAGGGGTTTCCATCTTCATCTGTAAGTGCCGGGCTGAATTCCCAGGCAAAGCTTACCGGGCGGTAATTCTCCGGGGTCAGTACAGAAGTGAGCTGAACAGGATTGTTGGCACATGGTTCTTCGGGAGACCAGGTGAAATCGACCGTAGGGTCTATATCCGCATTTGGGGCAAAGGTGGGAAATACCGTTCCACAAAAGTCAGTTCCTCCAAATGGATCTTCGTCCACTTCTATCAAATCCAATTCTTCTTCATCCGGATTGGTGACCTTGCCCATCAGCTGTGGTCCACCGGCTACCTCTTCGTAGAGGTAATAGATGCTTCCATCCGGCCCGACTTTAATGTCATGGATGGCAAAAAGATCAGCGGGTGGTGTTCCCGGACCCTCGATTGGGATTAACTCCGGGGTAGCAGACAGGTCATTGGAAGGAACCCGATAAAGCTGATTGCCACGGGAATAATAAATGAAATTTTCATCCGGAGAAAATGCTGCTCCTCCATAATTCCCCGCTCCGGAAGATTGGGGGATAGGAGTGGGTGTACCGAATGTCCCTCCGCTTGTATCAAAATCCAAAACTAAAATTGGGGCATTGCCGGACTCCGGGATGATGATCAGTTGATTTCTGTCCTCATTGAAGACAATCTTCTTTGGGGTGGAAGAAATTGCTTGATTATCCGTAGTAGAGAAATTCCCCTCTCCCGGATCCAGACTTCTTGCTATTAAGTTACCATTGGCAAAGCTGATTAAGTAGGAGGGGGATGCCGGGCTTTTTACTACCAACAGTGCTCCACTTCCATTGCCAATTACATTGTCTTTAGAAGTAATCTCTCCCAGTGGTCTTTCGTTGCCGGTGGCTTGCCCCGGGGCATTCATGTCTACTACCGCATACTGTAGTGCACCACCGGGAGATAGGTAGAAAATATAAAAGAGTTTGTTGCCATCCGGATCATATTCCAAGAATCCCGTCGCCACTTGTTGGATTCCATCTATATTTCCATTCAAGCCGGGGGCTAGGCCTTGTATTGTTTCCGGTCTGTTATCGTATACAAGTACACCGTTCGTCTGGAAAAACGGCTGTCCGGTGATGGGGTCAACTGCTATTGCGCTGTTATGCTTGCCTAATAGAACGTTGGAAGGCAATGTTTGAACATTCGCCGTATTTCCTTTTCCAAAGGACAAATAATTACTTTCTCCAGACTCACAAGCTCCGAAAATCCATTCGTTATCATTAAATCCTTGGGAATAGACAGAAGAATTAAATACAAATGTTGTAAATAGTAGGGTAATTGTAAAAATGTAGGTTAACCTTATGGAATTAGGGCTGCTTTTCATAATTTTCGAACCGCTTCTTAAACCACATACGATCTATACCGTTAAGAAGCTACTGAATATTCAAAATTAACGAACAAATACTTGCTACGGTCTCTGGTTTACGTTGTTTTTCTTTGCGTGGTTGGACTATTTTATGGTTCCAATGCTTATGCACAGGATCCGCAATATAGCCAATATTATGCGGCACCTCTTTACTTAAATCCGGCTTTTGCAGGATCTGAGTTGACCGGAAGAGTTGGTTTTAATTACAGAAATCAATGGCCGAGTATTGAAGCACAGTTCACTACTTTTTCTGCGTATTACGATACCTATCTGAATGATTACAATTCAGGGATAGGTATTATGCTTATGCAGGATACAGAGGGTGCCTCCAAGCTTCGTTCCACCACTATTTCGGGTATCTATTCCTACGAGTTGAAGCTTGGGAAGAATGTTTATTTCCGTCCCGGATTCCAGGCAAGTTATATTCGTAGAGAGATTGGTTTTTATGAAAATCTGATTTTTGCAAATCAAATCAATCCGAATGATCCATTTGGGCCAATTTTCCCGGGCTCGGACATCCCGGGTTTGGGAGATCCTGTAAATATGCTTTCGCTATCCTTTGGAGGATTGCTTTTCACAAAGGATTTTTGGATAGGGGGATCGGCACATCATGTGAATCAGCCAAATCAGTCTTTTATCGATGGAGACAGCCCTTTGCCTACGAAATTTTCTGCGCATGCGGGATATAGGATTTCCTTAGGTGAGGGTGCTATGAGACAGGATTTTACCCATCAACGTAAGCAGTATTATTTGACACCTACCGTCAACTATAAAAAGCAGGGACCTTTTGAGCAGCTAGATGTAGGGGCTTATTTTTATGCGGAGCCAATCGTTTTTGGACTTTGGTATAGAGGACTTCCTTACAAAAAAGTGGAGGAACAAAGTAACCGTGATGCGATTGTCATGATGGTGGGGCTCAATCTGCTCAGTGGTCTAAATGTAGGCTATAGTTTTGACTACACCGTTTCACAGTTGGGTATTCAATCCGGTGGAGCGCATGAATTGAGTTTGTCTTGGACTTTGCCAAACAACCAGCAGGGGCAGCCACAAAGAAGGGATACTTTGCTCCCATGCCCTAAGTTTTAAACTAAGATTTCAGAATCACGATTTACGACAATCCTGAATCGCCACAATCATTTTGATTTAAAGAGAGTATGTGTATCCGCATGAATGCACGTACTGGAATTATTACCGGTTAGTCATGGGGAAATCCCCCCTCGCCCCCTTTTAGAAAGGGGGAATTGCCCAATTTGAACTTCTATCATTAACTCCAAATAAAGCGGATACACATAAAAGAAAATATTGAATTCCAGCTTCTGTAGAATCAGAGTAACTATTTCCTTCGTGTAATCTTTGTGGACTTTGTGGTTTAAATATAAAAAAGCTGAAACGGTCTCCCATTTCAGCTCTTAACTTCAAACTTGGCGTTTTCTTACAGAGTATAATACTGCTCCCATCCTTTTCTTGGGACTTCGCCACCGAGCAATTGATTTGCCAACGGATTATTGGTGATACGTTGTGTCTCTCTGTCGAATTTCAAGGTTGTATTTAGCTGTTGGGCCAATACGCCTAAGCAGAATACCTGGCTTAGTGGTCCTGTAATTTCAAATCCTGAGCGCGCTTCCTCTTCACCTTTACAAGCCTTTAAGAAATTTGCGAAGTGATTGGATGGACTTTCCGGTACTTCGGGAAGCTTACTTGCCATATCCTTGGCTTTTTGCTCACCTACAATCGAAAGTGTACTGCCGTGAGAACCACCTTTGAAAGTCAGGTCTTTGCCATAAATAATCTTACCGGGATTTAGTTTTGCAGGTTGGATCTGTCCGGTACTCGCGGCAGGTATATCTGCATCCAATTCTGATACGCCATAGCCTTCCGGAAGTGGTGGAAGATTGTCCAGTCCGTCGTACCATGTCAACGTACAAGCCGGCATGTCACCTCTTTCCGGGAATTTGAAAGCTAATGTGGAGGACATCGGAAAGAAAAAGGGATTGTGACCTTTCAGCATTACCGGATCTACCTCATAGGGCAGACCTAAATCCAGAAACCGATGAGCGGTATCCATCGTATGCGCGCCCCAGTCTCCCAAAGCACCCATCCCGAAATCATACCAGCATCTCCACTGCCCATTGATGAAATCTTTGTTATAGTCGTGCTCACTTCTTGCCGCTAACCAGGAGTTCCATTCCAATGTGGAAGGAATTGCTTCTGCTTTAGGGAAGCTTTGCATATTTACATCCCAGCCATGCCATCTTCTAGGGCTATTCATATGGGCGGTCACAGCAGTCACATCTTTGATGATACCGGCTTCTTTCCATGCTTTGAACTGGAAATAGTTGGCTTCAGAGTGTCCCTGATTTCCCATCTGTGTGACTACATTATGTCTTTTGGCACAATCCATCATGAGAGATACTTCATTGAAAGTCCGCGCCATCGGTTTTTCTGTATAGACATGCTTGCCTTCTGACATTGCTAGCATAGTGATAGGGAAGTGTGAGAAGTCAGGCGTTCCTACGGTGATAGCTTCAAATCCATTTCCAAACTCATCGAACATTTTTCTAAAGTCTTGGAATCGCTTTGCATTAGGAAACTTTTCCAAGATCTCTGTAGTATGCGGAGCTCCCAAGTCCACATCGCAAAGGGCTACGATATTACATAGACCTGTATCGTAAAGTGCGTGGATGATCTGAGCACCTCTGTTTCCAATACCACAGCACGCAAGGTTCACTTTATCGCTTGGAGCAATGTGTCCCATGGATTTGCCTAAAACCGATGAGGGAATTATAGAAATCCCGCTAAGTCCAAATGCGGCGAGTGAGCCGGTTTTGAGAAAGTTTCTTCTGTCCTTTTGCATAATATAAGATTATTTGGGGAGTACGATTGAATTTTGAATGATAAAGTAGGGATTTTTTACTGCTAGTTATTTCATTTTTCTGCTGAATGGCGAAAGAATTAACGGAATCGATACCGAAAGAGAAATTTGCCTACAGGACGAAAACACTTAAAAGTTTTACTATTTTCCGAATTCTTACTCTAATAACCATGAATAGATACTTCCTTAATAAGTCTGCACTTTTATTGAGTGTGATAGTGATGGGTTTAATCCCTTATGTTTCAGCTCAAAACGGAAAAACCTTCTTGCAGTTTGCAGGTAAGGACGGTGCCGGTGCGGGAAAGAATGTAGTGCTTATCTCTGGAGATGATGAATACAGATCTGAAGAGTCCATGCCTATGATGGCTAAAATTCTGTCTACGCATTATGGCTTTAATACGACAGTGTTGTTCCCCATCGAGCCGGAAACAGGCGATATTGTCCCTAGCTACCAAAACAATATACCGGGATTGGAGTTTTTGGAAAATGCTGATTTGGTCATCATGCTGATCCGTTTTCGGGATTTGCCTTTAGACCAGATGAAGTATTTGGACAATTATTTCAAATCAGGAAAGCCTTTCATTGCTCTTCGCACATCCACCCATCCCTTCTCGATCAAAGACAAGAATTCACCCTTTGCCAAATGGACTTGGAACAGTGAGGTTCCGGGTTGGGAAGGTGGATTTGGTCAGCAGATCGTAGGCGAAACCTGGGTCGCACATCACGGTATCCACAAATCCGAAGGAACACGAGCTTTGATAGACGGAGGAAACCGCGATGCAGATCACCCGATCTTGCGGGGGGTGGATGACATCTGGGCACCTACAGATGTGTATTCGATCAAGAGTTTGCCTGCTGAAGCAAATGTTTTATTGTATGGGCAATCTACTGCCGGAATGACTCCGGAGGCTCCGCTGATGTGGGACAAATCGATTATGCCTATTGCCTGGACGAAGGACTATTTGCTGGATGGCGGGAAAACGGGCAAGGTACTGGGAAGTACATTGGGATCATCGATAGACTTCCAGGTGGAGGATATGCGACGCTTGATCGTAAACGCTGCATTTTGGCTGCTTGATATGCCGGAGTCGGTGACAGCTGATATGAATGTGGATATTGTGGGCGAATATGAGCCTACGATGTTTGGGTTTGACAGCTTTCGAAAAGGAATGAAAGTGAGTGATTTTAAGTAAGCAATTTCAGTATTCAAAATTCATCATTCGGACTTCGATATTTTCAATAATGAATGATGAACATCGAATATTGAAAAATGAAGTTCAAAATAATTTGAGTTAACAAGAGGGAGAATAATTCATGAACAAAATAGGATTTAACGTGCTGGCATGGTCAGCGGAGATGTCGGAAGCATTGCTGCCGGTATTGGATCGGTTGAAAAGGATCGGATACGACGGAGCGGAGTTTTTTATCGGCGGTTCACCTGAGGAATCGTTTAAGCTGGTAGGCAAGCACTGTGCAGATATAGGTCTTGAAGTCACTGCGGTGACGGTGATGGGGGCTGAGCAGAACCCGATTTCTTCTGATGCAAAAGTACGTAAGGCGGCAGGTGAGCAACTCAAATGGGTAATCGACCGTGCTGCGGATCTAAATGCGCAAGTGCTTTGCGGCCCATTTCATTCCGGGTTTACTGTGTTTGCAGCCCGGGAACCCATGGAGGAAGAATACAATTGGTCTGCTGAATACCTGCATGGGATGGGTGATTATGCCTTGCAGGCAGGAGTGTTGTTGACTCCCGAAGCGCTGAACAGATTCGAGTGCTACCTCTGCAATACCATGGAACAGCTTTCTTATTTACTGAAGAAAGTAGACCATCCGAATGTGCAGGCGATGTTTGACACACACCATGCGAATATCGAGGAGAAGAGTCTGGGTGATGCGATTAAGTTTATCGCTCCACAGCTTGGCCATTTTCATATTTCCGAAAATGACCGGGGCACTCCCGGCTCGGGTCATGTGAACTTTGATGAGACATTCAAAGCTTTGGCAGAAGTGAAGTACAAAGGCTGGTTGACCATCGAAGGTTTTACGAGAAACGATCCTGCTTTTGCCAATTCCATCGGAGTGTGGAGAAATTTCTCCGAGCCTTGGGATATGGCGGAGAAAGGCTATGAGTTGATCAAAGGAATGGGAGAGAAGTATGGGTTGTGAAGCATTCAAACTTACTCGTAACGTCGAGATGGTTTGATAGAACTACTATTAGATCTGGTTTCATTTAACCAATCTTCAAATTCCCTCGCAGAGTACTCAGGTTTAAAAATTCTTTTCGGAAGAATTAAAGCTGATAAATTAGATGAGTAAATGTAGTAGTTATGCCGGTCATCCAGAATCATATCAATTTCGTTAATACTAACTTCTCCTTCAGAGTTTAGTCCAGACCATTGAATCTTATCCTTATTAAACGTCATTGACCTTTCACCTATAACCTCTTGATTCTTTTCGTTTTTGAGAAATTTTTCGACGTTGTTCTTGATTACTAAAATCATCAATGGTCTGGTGAGGAAAAAACCAAAAGCAAGAAAGACTAAACCTATTAGAAAAATATGATTAAAGCTTTGATCAGAGAAGATAAATGAAGTGAATGGAAGAAGGAATGAGATGAATCCAAAATTAATTCTTTGTTTAAATCTGAAATCTTCTTTTTCCGGTGAATACCACCCATTGAATTTATAAAATTCGTGTACATCACCTTTATTGACTTCAAATTTTAGTTTCATATTTCTTTAAGAGCAAATCTTATTCAATTTAGAATTTATGTCCATTTTATGAAAAATAGTCAGCTAAACCTATTTCACCTTTTCTGCATCTTAGCATGATCACACTCTCTCGCACCGATTCCTCCAATCCGGATTTTATTGTCTTGGTAAAGCTGCTGGATGCCTATCTGGCAGAAAAAGATGGGCAAGACCACGGGTATTACAATCAATTCAATACCATCGATATGCTGAAAAATGTGGTAGTTTGCTCAGAAAATGGGATTCCCGTAGCGTGTGGAGCTATCAAAGAGTTTGATGGGAATACCATGGAAGTGAAGCGGATGTTTACCAAACCTGAGGCTAGGGGAAAGGGGCTGGCTTCCCGTGTGCTGAAGGAGTTGGAAAGCTGGACATCAGAGCTTGGATATAAAAGCTGCGTGCTCGAAACGGGCAAGCGACAAGTAGAGGCGGTAGAATTATATAAAAAGAGAGGCTATTCCATCATCCCGAATTATGCACAGTATATCGGAATTGAGAATAGTTTATGTTTTCAGAAAAAGTTGATATAGTGATTTTAGTTCCCGCAGATCTCCGCAGATAACTTTCGCAGATTTACTCAGACCTTCTTAAATGATATTTGAATATTTTTAGATGATCGAAATCAAAATCTAAGGGAATCTGCGTGATTTTTAAGCATACATCTGCGGGAAAACCTAATTCAATCTGAAGTTTACTTCAAAATCTTGATCCCCACTGCTTCTATGCCTGGGAGTTGATCTTGGCGCATATACTGCAATAAGGTGACATGTTTGGTCTGTGTATCGAATAAGAAAGGCAGCGTGTCATAACGCGTGTATGAACCACCAATCCCATTGCCAAGCGGTTCGCCTGATTTAGGGTCAAACAAAGTCACATTTATCAATTTGTTGTCCAGAATCACCCCGGATGAATCTTTACTGATAATTCTAAGGTAGCAATTGGAGAAAGGATATTTCTCATTAAATTTTATTGCTACCAGATTGGGAGAATTGATCAATTTCACCTCTTGCAGATCGAATACAAGGCTATCTTTTATCCCCCAGTTGTGATTTGGGAGACTTTGAAAATCCTCGTAAATTCTTCCTTCTGTACATGCTCCCGCCAAGAGGACCAGCAATAAGAATAGGCAGTGCTTTACCTTACTCATTTCCGGGTTTATTTGGATTGGGACCTTCGTTTTTTCTTGGGGGAAATTTCTTTTTCCCCTGAGGCTTCGGTTGAGTGTCTCCTGTATTTACATTTCCGTTATTAGTGCCATTGCCCTTTGGTTTCTGAATATTTTGCCTTTTGGGAGGAGTATTCTGAGCTTTGGGCTGTTGATTCTGCGGAGCAGGAGCCTGGCCGGTATTTGCATCAGGATTCCGTGGTTTATTCCTGTTTTTGTTGTTTCTACGTTTTTTCGGTTGCTCTCCCGCAGGTCTCTGATTTTGAGGAGTATTTTGCTGAGCCTCAGGTTGATTTTGTTTTGGTGCAGGTTTGTTGGATGCTTGTGGAGTTTTGTTTCCACCGCCATTTTTGTTTTGAGGGCGTGGCTTTTTCTTGCGCTTAGGATTCGAAGTAGCAAATTTCTTGTCCAAAAGTTCCAATTCTCTCGTTGACTTGGCTGCCAAATCTTCAATTTCTGAAGCTTCATTGTACTGAAGATTGAAGACTTTTTGGCCTTTTTCATTGATTGCCTGAATCTCCTTCACCCGCTCGCAAGTGATGCTGTGCCAATCGTTATCGTTGTTATAGCTGAACCACATCAGCTTTCGGAATATATCCGTTTTCTGAAGTTTGGCAGGACCGGATTCAGTTTGAAGTGGGCGATCTATGGATGGAATATCTTTGATCGCATCCATGTAAGTGTCCAATTCGTAATTGAGACAGCATTTCAGCCTACCGCATTGTCCGCTTAGTTTGCCGGGATTTAGGGAAAGGTTCTGGTACCTGGCTGCGGAAGTACTTACGTTTTTGAAATCAACCAACCAAGTAGAACAGCACAATTCTCTCCCGCAAACGCCGATTCCTCCAAGCCTTCCTGCTTCTTGGCGGAGGCTTATTTGGCGCATTTCCACCCGGATTCTAAATTCTCCTGCAAGTACTTTGATCAGTTCCCGGAAATCAATCCTGTCATCCGCAGAATAATAGAATGTAGCTTTGGAATTGTCGGCCTGATATTCTATGTCAGACATCTTCATTTTAAGTCCCAGTTCATCTACTATCTGACGGCATCTGTATAGGGTAGGGATTTCTCTGTTTTGAGCTTCTCCCCATTTTTCCATGTCCTTTTGATTGGCTACACGGTATATTCTCAGGATTTCATCGTCATTTCTGACTTTTCTTTTCTGCATTTGAAGACGAACGAGTTCGCCTTGCAGTGACACGTAGCCTATGTGGTGTCCGCTGGGAACGTCCACTACGACGGGGTCGCCGGTATTTAAGGCAAGAAAATCAACATTTCTATAATAGTCTTTTCTCCCTCCTTTAAATTTCACTTCCACAATGTCAAAGGTGTCCACCTCGGGAATTCCCATGTGAGACAGCCAGTCGAAGACATTCATTTTATTACAATCACTCGTGCCGCAAGTGCCGTTGCTTTGGCAACCGCCGGTACCTCCCGAAGAGGTCGAGCATGTGCTACATCCAGACATAATATATATAGACAGGAGCAAGGCCCCTGATAGTTTTTGGGTTTAATTACATTAAGTTCAGGATATCCATTCCGATATCCTTGCGGTAGTACGCTTGATCCCAGTTGATCTCTTTCACAGCTGTAAAGGTATTGCTCAGCGCTTCTTGCAATGATCCACCTTTGCCGGTCACGGCGATTACCCGACCTCCCTGGTTGACTAATTTTCCGTTTTCGTCTCTTCCTGTTCCGGCATGGAAAATTTCAGCACCGATTACAGAATCCGGTAAGGAAATGATTTTTCCTTTTTCATATGAGCCCGGATATCCGCCACTGACCATTACCACCGTTGTGGCATAATCAGGTGAGATTTTCAGTTCATAAGAATCCAGGGTTTCTGTACCTATACCGTAAAGCAACGCTAGGAAATCACTTTCAATTCGGGGGAGCACCGCTTCTGTTTCAGGATCACCCATTCGCACGTTGTATTCAATTACCTGCGGCTCCCCATCTTTATTCATCAGGCCAATGAATAAAAATCCCTTGTAAGGAATGTTTTCCTTGGCAAGACCTTCTACCGTGGGCTTCACTACCTTTTCTTCTACTTTGGCCATGAAGGCTGCATCTGCGAAAATAACGGGGCTAACAGCCCCCATCCCTCCTGTATTCAGACCTGTGTCTCCTTCTCCGATACGTTTATAGTCTTTTGCTTCCGGCAAAATCTTATAGCTTTTCCCGTCGGTGGCTACAAAAACCGAAAGCTCTATTCCTGTCAGAAACTCTTCGATTACCACTTTGGAAGAGGCTTCGCCGAATTTCTGATCCAAAAGCATTTCTTTCAAAGAAGTTTTGGCTTCCTCAAGAGTCAAGCAAATAAGTACTCCTTTTCCCGCGGCTAGCCCATCTGCTTTTAATACAATCGGGAGACTTTGGGAGTCCAGATAAGCCAGTCCTACATCCAGCTGATCTGCGGTGAAGGTCTCGTAAGCTGCAGTAGGGATATTGTTCCGCTGCATAAATCGCTTGGAAAAGTCTTTACTTCCCTCTAAGGTAGCACCAAGCTGAGAAGGGCCTACCACAGGAATTGTTGCGGTTTCCGGTTGGGCTTGAAGGAAATCGACGATTCCTTTTACTAAGGGCTCTTCAGGGCCTACGACTACAAGATCGATGTTTTTAGAGGTGATAAAATCGTGTATGGCTTCAAAATCAGTAATACTGATGCTGACATTGGTAGCTATGTCTTCTGTGCCGGCATTGCCGGGAGCTACGTATAGATGGGTACAATTTGCACTTTGTACGATTTTCCAGGCGAAAGCATGTTCTCTGCCTCCGCTTCCTAATAAGAGTATATTCATTGACTCAGTTCAAGTTAATTAGCATGCTCAGAGATGAATTTGATTCGATAGACCCGCAATTCATCTTCTGCAAAGTCCTCATCTTCCAATTCTTCGAGCGCTGCTTTGATTTGATCACTCGTAGCATTCATGAAATAGTCGTGGAGCATATCCTCCCTGTCTTCATCCATGATGTTTTCTATGTAGTAATCTATATTTAGTTTTGTTCCGCTATAAATGATCTGCTCTATTTCATGGAGCAGTTCACTCATACTCATGTTGAGGTTTTCTGCGACCTCATCCAAGCCTACCTTGCGGTCGATCTGCTGGATTATTGAAATTTTTACTTTGGATCTGATTCCTGATGATTTTACTACCACATCGGAAGCGGTCTCGATCTCATTCTCCTCTACGTAGTTTGCTATTAATTTCAAGAATGAAGACCCGAATTTAACGACTTTTCCCATACCCACGCCAATGATTTGCGCTAGCTCTTCCCGGGTGGTCGGATAAACTGTGGCCATTTCTTCCAACGAAGGATCCTGAAAGATGACATAAGGAGGAAGTCCCTTTGATCGGGCTACCTTTTTCCGTTCTGATTTTAGCAGTTCAAATAGCTTCTCGTCATAAGAAATCCCTGTACTAATATCTATCTCAGCTTGCCCTGTCTGTACTTCTGCGGCGAAATCGTGATCATGATGGAGCTCAAGTTCAAACGGGGCGTTTAGAAAATCTTTGCCTTTTGGCGTTAATTTGAGTACTCCGTAATTTTCGATGTCTTTCTCGAGCATATTCAGGATCATCACCTGACGGATGACACTTATCCACGTCTTTTCTGTGGATTTTTTGCCTTTTCCGAACACCGGTAATTTGTCATGGGAGTAGCTCAATACATAATCTGTCGATTCGCCTACGATGACTTTCACCAGATGATCAAGTCCAAAGCGTTGATTGGTTTGTTGTGCCGCTTCCAGTACAGTACTTACCAGATCCATTCCCTTGAAGGTCTCGCGAGCCCGCTTGCAGTTGTCGCAAAAGCCACAATCATCATTCATCGTCTCCCCGAAGTAATTCAGGATAAATTTCCTTCTGCACACGCCCGTTTCTGAGTAGGCTGCCATTTCCTGCAAAAGGATTTTGGCATTTTCCCGCTCAGTGACCGGTTTGTCCTTATTGAATTTGTCCAGCTTTACGATGTCTTCGTATCTGTAGAACATAAGGCAGTGCCCTTCCAGTCCATCACGGCCTGCGCGTCCGGTTTCCTGATAATATCCTTCCAGGGATTTTGGTACATCGTAATGGATCACATAGCGGACATCCGGTTTGTCTATTCCCATCCCAAATGCAATCGTAGCTACAATCACATCCAGCTCTTCGTTGAGAAAATCATCCTGAGTCTTGATTCTAACTGAAGAATCCAGTCCTGCATGATATGGGGCGGCATTGATTTGATTTACCCGTAGTAGCTGTGCGATTTCTTCTACTTTTTTGCGGCTGAGGCAATAGATGATTCCGGATTTTCCCTTGTGTCCCTTGATGAATTTGATCAGATCTTTCTTCGATTCATTCTTTACTTTGGGGCGGACCTCATAGAAAAGATTGGTTCTGTTGAAAGAAGATTTGAACAAATCCGCTTCTTCCATCTGCAGATTACGCTGAATGTCCTGCTGTACTTTCGGCGTGGCCGTCGCTGTCAATGCTATTATGGGCAGATTGGGAGCGATCTGTGCTATTATTGATTTGATCCTTCTGTATTCCGGGCGGAAATCATGTCCCCACTCTGAGATACAGTGCGCTTCATCAATCGCCACAAAGCTAAGCTCTGCAGACTTCAGAAATTCCACATTCTCTTCCTTGGTCAAAGATTCAGGTGCTACATAGAGAAGTTTGGTTTTCTTCTTGAGCACTTCACTTTTCACTCTTGCAGCCTCTGATTTATTCAAGGTCGAATTCAGGAAGTGGGCATTGATTCCCAGTGCCTGTAACTGATCCACCTGATTTTTCATCAAAGCTATCAACGGAGAGATGACTATCGCAGTACCATCCTTGATTACAGCAGGCAATTGATAACATAAAGATTTGCCGGCGCCCGTAGGCATTATGACGAACGTATTTCGCTTATTAAGCAAGTTGTCAACGATCAATTCCTGATTTCCCCGGAATTGACTGAATCCAAAGATTTTTTTGAGTTCTGCTTTTACTTTTTCTTCCACTTGTTTTAAGGGGCTAAAAGGGTAACTAAAGCCTGTAAACAGGAATGATTTATTACATTTATACCCAGGTTCAAAATTAGTTATAAACGCAGGTAAAATTGAATTTAGCTAAAAATATTAGAAATACAGCCACAAGAGTATTGCAAAACGAGGCTCAGGCCGTGTTAAATCTTGTAGATTTTTTAGATGGTGATTTTGAAGCGTGCGTAGAGCATATTTTGATTTCCAAAGGCAGGGTAGTAATTACCGGGGTTGGAAAGAGTGCGATCATAGCTAACAAGATAGTTGCTACACTAAATTCAACGGGAACACCGGCTTTGTTTATGCATGCGGCTGATGCTATACACGGGGATTTGGGGATGATATTGGAAGATGATATAGTCATTTGCATTTCCAAAAGCGGTAGTACGCCCGAAATTAAAGTTCTGGTTCCATTGCTCAAAAGATTAGGGTCAAAACTCGTAGCCTTGGTGAGCAATACCAACAGCTTTTTGGCAGAGCATTCAGATTATGTGTTGAACGCTACTATCAGTGAGGAGGCATGTCCCAATAACTTGGCTCCCACTACAAGCACTACGGCGCATTTGGCACTGGGCGATGCATTGGCGGTTTGCCTACTTGAAGCAAGGGGGTTCACTTCCGAGGATTTTGCCAAGTATCATCCCGGTGGATCATTGGGCAAGCAGTTGTACCTGAGAGTTGGAGATGTGTTGGGAGGGGGAGAGATTCCTGTTGTGGATGAAAACGCCGGATTGGCTGAGGTAATTCTGGAAATATCAGGCAAAAGACTGGGGGCTACAGCCGTGGTAGATACCGGTGGAAATCTGAAAGGAATTATTACGGATGGAGACTTACGAAGAATGCTTCAGAAATCTCTTGATATTCAATCGCTTAAAGCTTCGGACATTATGAGTGTAAATCCGAAGGCTATTTCTACCCAAGAATACGCCATTCGTGCATTGAATATGATGAAAAATCACAATATCACTCAACTTGTGGCCATGAATGGGGATAAAATCGCCGGTTTTGTCCATATTCATGAATTGATGAAAGAAGGAATCGTTTAATTTTTGGCATGCACACTAAACCCTATATCCTAATAATGGCCGGAGGTATCGGCTCTCGATTTTGGCCATATAGTCGTAGAAAACGCCCCAAGCAATTTCTGGATATACTGGGTACAGGACGCTCGCTCTTACAGATGACTTTTGATCGATTCACTGAAATTGCCGAGCCGGAGCAGTTTGTAGTCATTACGTATCGAAAATACCTGACCCTGGTCAAAGAACAGCTCCCGGAACTGAAGGATCATCAGATCCTTACCGAACCGATGCGGAAAAACACTGCTCCCTGTATAGCTTATGCTACTTATAGTATTCACTCCAAAGATCCGAATGCGGTAGTAATCGTTACTCCTGCAGATCATCTGATTTTACAGGAAAAGAAATTTGCACGCACACTTAACAGAGCCATTGAAGCAGCTGAAGAGGGGAAATTGATTACATTGGGGATTAAGCCAAATAGGCCCGAGACTGGCTACGGTTATATTCAATACATTGAGAAGCCGAATGCCCATGCGTTTAGGGTAAAGACATTTATCGAAAAGCCAAATTCAAAATTGGCAAAGACATTTTTGGAAAGTGGGGATTTTGTCTGGAATTCGGGAATGTTCGTCTGGAAAGCCAAGAGCCTGATGCGGGCTTTTGAAAAGCATATGCCGGATATGGCAGAACTGTTTGAAGAGGGGAAGGGTGTTTATGGTACAGACGAAGAGGCTGATTTTGTAGCCGGTGCCTATGCCCAGATGAAAAACATTTCGATTGATTACGGAATCATGGAAAAATCGAGTCAGGTTTATGTGATTCTGGGTGATTTTGGCTGGTCGGATCTGGGGTCTTGGAATAGTCTGTATGACATGAGAGAGAAGGATGAAAACAACAATGTAGTGGAGGCAAATGCAATTCTCTATGACACGGAAAACAGCTACATTAAAGTAAGTAATAATAAGTTGGTGGTGGTGCAGGGCTTGGATAACTATCTGGTGAACGAGACGGACAACGTGCTTCTGATCTGTAAACTGGATGCTGAGAAAAAATTCCGTGAATTTGTGTCAAATGCAAAAAAGAAAGGGGAAGACTTTATTTAAAGAATTCCCCCTTCTTAGTGCTTTTTGGATTTACTTACGCTGTCTGATAGCTTCATAAATAGCTACACCCGCCGATACAGAGACATTCAGACTTTCAATTCTTCCTGCCATTGGGATTTTGACTTTTTCGTCCACGATCCCCATTAGTTCGGTGGAAATCCCGTCTTCTTCCGAACCCATCACCATAGCCACGGGAACTGAAAAGTCAGCGTCGTACATGGTTTTATCTGTCTTTTCGGTAATCGCTATCAGCACCAAACCGGATTTTTGCAGGTCTCTACACGTGTAGAAAAGGTTTCTCACCCGTACCACAGGAAGGAAATTTAAGGCTCCCACAGAAGTTTTGATAGCATCAGAATTGATCTGTGCACTTCCTTTTTCCGGGATTACTATTGCATCTACACCTGCACATTCTGCCGTTCTGGCGATCGCGCCGAAGTTTCTTACATCGGTGATTCTGTCTAGAATAAGGATCAACGGTGCTTTGCCTACGTTGAAGCAGCTTTCTATGACGTGATCCAAAGAAGCGTATTCTATGGAAGACATCTGAGCTACTACGCCCTGATGATTTTTGCGCGTGATTCTGTTGAGTTTTGCATCAGGGACGCGAACTACGGGGATTTTTTCATCTTTGCAAAGCTTGATCAATTCCTTGATCAGGTCATTGTTGATTTCCTTCTGAACCAACACCTTGTCAATGTCTTTGCCGGCATGGATAGATTCCATGACCGCCCTGGTACCAAAAATATAATCTTTTTCGTGTTCGCCTTTTTCAATCAAAAAGCCATCTTTCCGCTTCTCCATATGGATATGTTATTGAACCAGACCGGCTGATAAGCCCGTGAACGGTTCAAGGTGTAATAGTTTGGGCTAAGTATGTTTTTAACCCGCCCAAAGGTAAAGCGAATTCTTGAACTCTCATTGGTTCCGCCATAACTCCACACTTCCCGATCCAAATAAAAGTTGACTTCTTCCGGAGGTCCCATTACTATATAGACCATGCCCTTGTCAGTTTTCCAGCCTTCTTTGAAGTCCGTGAATAGAATGTTGGCAAACTCTACCTGCCGAAAATATTCCCGAATGAGCTCTTTGGCAGCATCCTCATTTCTGGTGAGTCCGATCCAATAGGCATCCAACGCTTTCTTTTTGTCTTCAGCGGCCATGAGGTTTTCATGTTCTTTTCGTGTAGAAATGTAAGTAACCATATTCACCATTTCTTCCCAATCCTTCACTTTAGGAAATGCTTCATGCGTGGTTTTTAGCAAAAGACCTGAGCTGGCAGCCGTGTCACTCTGGATGAAATAGTATCCAATTTGGTCAAATGCTTTAGGAACACCTTCCAGGAAATCTCCCTGATCGACCACCTGTAATTCTCTGGGTACTGCAGCTGGCTTGATTTCCATGGGAGGGTAGGGCACCTCCAATGTAGCAGGATAATAAAAGCTATGAAGATTTGGTCCCCCCTTGGATTTAAAGAGTAGTGATTCTCCTACATTAAGATAGTTTTGATCGAAGGCTATGTTATTCGCATAATAGGTGCCGAAATTAGGTTGATCGAAAACAAAGCTGCTCTTGATATCGGTAGAATAATAGTATTCGTCGCCCTGTCTGGTGTCCAATACTGTAAACAATGCGATAGAAGTTTCGGTACTACCCGGTATTTCTATTGTTTTCTCAAACACCCAATGCCTATCTGTATCGTACTTTAGGTCATCTGAGGTAAGCATGGTAGTATTGTCTGACAAAATCTCCTCCTCATAGCTGCCCAGGATGGAATAGGTAAAGCTAAAGGAATTGAACTCCGGACTTTCTTCGATTTTCTCAGCCTGAAACTGGAGGGTAAATTTTGTGTCAGATTCTTTGATCGGGATGATCTTAAGTGAAAGTCTAGAGTATCTAGAATAGCGAAGTGTCTGATTTAGACTACTTAAGGTTTTCTGAGCAAGGGTGGGTAATGTAGTGCCTGCAAAGAGGATCAAAAAAATCAGGAGTCGGCTTGTTTTACAGTTCATCGGGTATTGATCTCGGTTTTTCAAAATTAACCTTACTTTTGCCAAAATAGTAAATTTTTGTATGGCTACCTATACAACGGAAATCGCCTCTGACAAGTTGGTCAGTGACAATCCTATTCATCAACGCTTACTGAAAGCATACATTGCAGCTCAGCCTTGGATTTCCGGCAAATTGTTGGAAGTAGGTTGTGGCGAAGGGCGTGGAGTGGAGACACTTTTGCCTTTGGCTGAAAGTTATTTGGGGCTGGATAAGATTCAGGAAGTTATCGACGAGCTGAAAGTAAGATTTCCGGCTGTTGAGTTTCAGCAGGCGGTGATCCCCCCATTCAGTGGAATAGCCGATAATTCTTTCGACACCGTCGTGAGTTTTCAGGTGATCGAACATATCCCAAATGACCGGTTGTTTTTGGAAGAAATCTACCGTGTGTTGAAACCCGGCGGGAAAGCCGTGATTTCTACTCCGAATATCAACCACACACTTTCGAGAAATCCCTGGCATGAGCGTGAATACACTCCCAAGCAGTTGGTTGACTTGTGTTCTTCTATTTTTGATTCGGTGGAAGCAAAAGGAGTGGGGGGAAACGGGAAGGTCTGGGCTTATCATGAGGCCAACAGGAAATCTGTACAGAAAATCATGCGCTTTGATATTTTTGACCTGCAGCACAAGCTGCCAGCCTCCATTCTGAGGATACCTTATGAAATTCTAAATCGTAGAAACAGAAATAAACTTCATGAGCAGCAGGGAAAAATCGTAGTGGATATTACGCATGAAGATTACCCAATAGTGGATGATCCTGCAAAAGGCCTTGACTTATTTTATATTCTGGGGAAGAAGTAAGTGAAAAAGACCCCGATAAACCTGTTGGATTTTGCGATAGGATCCGCACAAATCGGGTAATTCATCAAAAATTGATGGTGTAAACCTGATAGGTTTTGGCTAATCCACACTAGATTGGTTTACTCAAAAAAGGCGGCTTTTATGCCTGATATAATCATGTTGGTGCCTATAATGGCAATGATCAATCCCATAATCTTTCCGATCACCACAATCAGATTTTTTCCTAATCTCTTCACGATTTGGTCTCCCAATTCAAAGGCAATGTGGGTCATTAGGCACAGCACGGCAAATACTGCGATAACTATTAAAATATTAATGTAATCTCCCTGAGAGGCAAAGTTCATCGCAGTGACTATCGTGCCCGGGCCTGCAAGAATAGGAATAGCCAGTGGCGATATCGCAATATTTTCATCCGTCTCAGGTTCCTTGATGTGCTTGACACTGGATTTTTTGGATTGGAGCATTTCAAAACCGACGAAGAAAATCAGAATGCCACCGGTGATTTTGAATGCAGGAATGGTGATCCCGAATAGCTCAAAAATAAACTTTCCCAAAACCACGAAAACCACCACAATCGCAAAAGCTGTTAATGTCGCCCTTTTGCTGATATTTCTTTTGGTGGCCTTATCCAGATCATCCGTCAGTGAAGCGAAAATAGGCACGTTTGCGATCGGGTTCATGATCGCGAAAAAACCCGTAAAAACTGAAAGAGTGAAAGCTAGGAAGTTATCCATGAATAGCTATTGAGCTTCTGCATTAGAGAGGAATTGCGAAGGTATCAAAATCTTTTATGATTATCCGCAATGATGTCAGGCTCCTTAGTGCCTTGGCTTAATTGGCAGGAAGACGGGAGACTGAAGACAGAAGTAGCTAGAGTTTACCAAATCCTATATTGCTTTTGTTTCTTTGCTGGCAGAGAAGCGGATATACATAAAATCTTCTATTGATTATCCGAAAGGATGCCATCAGCCATGTTTTCTTTGTTTTAACGGTGTGGTAGGTAAGTCTCCTAAAGGTGAGGCAGGCGATGACAGATGTAGCGCTCACCAAATTCTTAAATATAATTATTGGTGAAATCTTCGCTTGCTATCGCAAGAGCGGAAATTATAAAGATGGAGCTTAAGGGGACTTAAGTGGCTTTTTTCTAAAAATCCGCTGAAAAGGGACTAGTGTCTGCCCAATAAAATCCTCTGGAAACTTATCCTCATCGGGTAATCCCACCGGAAGATTTTCGTCATCCGAAGGCCAGTAATTTGTCCGGAAAAGGAAATCCCACAGACTTAATGAAATCCCATAATTGAATCCATGAGGATGGCTTTCGGGCAACTCTCTCGCATGATGCCATAGGTGCATTTGAGGGCCGTTTATGATGTATCTGAAAGGGCCTAGCGGGATTTTCAGATTAGCATGGCCCAATTGACCTAGTACTAGCGTAAAGATATGGACAATGAAAAAGTCCGTGATCCCAAAGCCGATAATCGCCAGCGGTATGTACTCAAGTGTACGGTAAAGGATGTTTTCCATCCAGTGATAGCGGAGTAGGGCTGCGAATCCCATCTCACGGGTGCTGTGATGGACTTTGTGGAATTCCCACATCCAGCCCACATGATGATACATGCGATGAATCCCCCACTGCATAAAGTCCCTGACTATAAATATAATCAGCAGTTGTGCCCATCCCGGGAGCTGATCTACTTTTAGAGCCACAGTATTTGTGATGCCGAATAAGCCAAGGAAGTCGTTGAAAGCTTCCACTGCCACCATAGACAAGGCATTGTAGGCCACAAGCGCAAAAAGGAAGTAATTCCAGAAAAGATAGAAGATGTCCAACCAGAAATGCTCTCGAAGAACAGGCTGGTTTTTTCTCCATGGAAAAAGAATCTCCAATCCATAAATGGCCAAAGAAGCCCCCACAAGCCAGTAGAAGTAATTATGCCAACTAGGATTTAGGATCTCTCCAATAAAGTAATTCCAATAGCCATAATAGCCGTCTGAAATCGCCTTGATGTATTTTTCCATGGAGCAAAGATGGGGAATTAGTAGTATTAGGCCTGTGATTTTTGTTACAATTAATAATGCAGGCAGCGTGAGATTTACTCTTGTCTTTTGCTGAGAGAATTGCAACTGCTCAAAAAGAGAGCTAGCGAAATGGTGTATAAAATTTCCTTTATTTTGAATGTGAAATTTGATGAAAACTACTGAATTGTGGATTCGGGCAAAAGGTCACTTCATTTTTTCTAAGTAAATTCCAATTCGAATTCTAAATTAACCCAAATTTATTAATCCAATGACCCTAGAACATTACCGTGATTATTGCCTGGCCATGCCTGGGGTTACTGAAGATACGCCATTTGGAGAAGATACCTTGGTTTTTCGGGTAGGAGGAAAGATTTTTTCCCTTACTTCTATTGAGACGTTTCAATCGGTTAATCTGAAATGTGACCCTGAAAAAGCTGTTGAATTGCGTGAAGAATATCCTGGGATAATTCCAGGATTTCATATGAACAAGAAGCACTGGAATACGGTCAGTACCGGCGGGAGCGTGCCTGATCGGTTGATTTTGGAATTGGCGGATCATTCTTACGGGCTTATCTTTGGCAGCTTGACCAAAAAACTGCAAGCTGAAATTCGCCCATGAGTTATTTTTCCATTTCCAATGTTTCTAAATCCTACGATGATCAACCTGCGCTGCATCCCTTTTCCTTGGAATTGGCACAGGGAGAATTCCTTGCTATTGTAGGGGAAAGCGGATCAGGGAAAAGCACCTTGCTGAAAATAATGGCCGGGCTTGAAGCTCAGGATTCAGGAGAAATTTTCTTGGAAGGGGAACCGATTTTGAATCCGAACCAGAAGATCGTGTCAGGCTACGATGAGATCAGGCTGATTCATCAAAACTTCCATTTGTATCCCAATTCCACTGTGGAGGAGAATATCTCCAGACAATTGCTTCACTACGAGAAAACCTATGCGAAAAGCAGAGTAGAACATCTACTTCAGCTTCTTGGCTTGAATGCGTTTCGTGACCGATATCCCCGTCAGCTTTCCGGAGGACAGAAACAAAAAGTAGCAATAGGCAAAGCAATGGCTGTGGAGCCTGATGTTTTATTGCTAGACGAGCCCTTTTCTTCACTTGATACCATCCAGACCCATCATTTGATTTCTGAATTGAAGGAAATATTCCAGTCCACGGGGACGACAGTGATTTTTGTAACGCACGATTTGGACGATGCTCTGAGATTGACGGATAACCTGATCATTCTGCAAAAAGGCAAAGTAGTCCAAAAAGGAACTTCCAGACAGCTGTGTGAGAAACCCAAAACCAAGTATGTTGCGCAACTATTCAGTCCTATTAACAGACTTCCTGACGGGAAAAATAGCTACATCAGACCTGCAGATGTGAAGCTGAAAACGAAAGGAGGAGTATTGGCCCATGTGGCGGATTCCCGTTTTCTGGTACATTATAATTCTCTTCAGGTGAAGCTCAAAGAAAGTGGGATCACTTGGGAAGTAGATGACCCTCAGCGAAAATATGAGAAGGGGGATCGTGTTTATCTAAGCTGGGAGGATTCAAGGGTGATGAACCTTTGAATCGGAAAAACAATAGTAAGAAGCCACAGTCATTTTTGGGCTAAATATCAAAAATTGCTAGCTTCACTCTTAATCCCCGCCCAAATTAACATTTGCTGTGTGAATAATTCAGATGTAGCCAGCCACTTTTTTCTATGTCCAAAAAAAGAAATATACCCCTAACCATCCTCTACGAAATCAAATTGGCCATTAACCAGGCAGTGCTATGGTTATGGATCAAATTGGGCTTGGTGAAATCTCTGTTGATCGTTCCTTATGAGGGTTTTGGAAATGAAAAAGAGATACTATTGGTAGGCAGAGTAATCCGGGATAACAGAATCGGAGCATCAGATCCTGAAGACAGCGTGTGGCGGAATATCCGGAAAATGCGTAGGAGATTTATGAGTGTGGTGATCCCCGGAGTGAAAGTGAAAGCAGAATTTCAGGGAGAAGAATATTTTGCGACGACTGACGAGGAAGGATATTTTGAATTTGAAATTCGACCCAAGACACCCATTCAAGCTCATGCCCGATGGCAGCAGATAGCGTTGACCTTGGTGGATCGGGTGATTCGGAATCAGGGAGATATCAAGGCTTGTGGTGAAGTGTTTCTGCCAGTGGGAACTTTAGATTATGGGGTGATATCCGATGTAGACGACACTATTATTCCTACAGGAGCTATGCGGATTCTCGAGATGTTGAAAACTACTTTTGCGAAGAATGCACATACACGGGTACCGTTTCCAGGGGTGTCGGCCTTTTATAAGGCATTGCAAAAGGGCACGGATGGTATAGAGAGTAATCCGTTTTTTTATGTGTCCAGCAGTCCTTGGAATCTATACGATTTTCTGCATGAGTTGCTTCAGATCCATCATATTCCCAAAGGCTCTTTGATGCTGAGGGATATAGGATTGTCTAGAACTCAGCTTATTTCAGGAAGTCATTCTGAACATAAATTGGAACAGATTCGACATATTCTTACCATCTATTCCGAACTACCCTTTATGCTGATCGGAGATAGCGGACAGGAAGATCCTGCGATATACCTTCAAGTAGTTCGTGAATTTCCCGGAAGAATATTTATGATTTTTATCCGGGATGTGCATGCTTCGAGACATGCTTATGCGGAGAAGATAAGTGAAGAATTGAGGAGATTCGGAGTAGAAATGTTGCTGGTGAAGGATACACTGGAAGCCTCGCAATATGCACTTGGCAAAGGATGGATTTTGGAAGAGGATATGGAGGAAATAACCGATGAAAAAGTCAAAAATGAAGCAGATAATGAAGGAGACTTGTTCAAATTGAATAACTAGAGCATGTCTAACCGCTGCTGTTGCTTAAAGTCTTAAACAGTTCCCGCAGATTAACACAGAAAAAGACGCGGATCTCCGCTGATTCCATATCCAAGTAAAGGAAGTTTTCCTTTCATCTCCGTTTATCGAAGTCTTAATTCATAAATGTTTTTTATGAGGCTGTCTCATAACTCATAATTGTCACATTGAGCGAAGTCGAAATGGGCTTAATCAGCACATAAAAGACTTCGACTCCCCTACCAATGACGGAATTCAAAAAAGCGTGCAAATGTTGTGTCAGTCCGAGCGGAGTCGAGGACCCTTCGTGCTTCCCGACTCTCGTCGGTCAGGTGCTCAGGGTGACCCAACTTTAATTCTACATCACTTTCCGTCATTATTCATTTGTAAATCTTAAATTTTTCTTACTCAGTCTGACAAGAAAAACTTGTTATGAGACAGTTTTTTTAATAACTGGCAACAATGTGTTATTCTTCGTCGTGAGCACCGTGTGGGCCGTGTACATGCCCATGCTCCAGTTCATCTGTGGTAGCTTCTCTTACTTCATGGATGTTTCCCTCAAAATGCAAGTCAAAACCCACCAGAGGATGGTTGAAATCCAAAAGAATATCTTCTCCCAGATCCTTGAGGATTTTTGCCTGCATAGGATATCCGTCTTCATCCATCAGAGGCAAAAAGTTGCCTTCTTGGAGCATATCCGGATTGAAACCATTCTCTCCCGAAAACTGTGACTTAGGAAGGTTGAGGATGAGGTCCTCATCTATTGCTCCATATGCTTCAGCTACAGGGATCACAAATGAGAAGTCTTCGCCCTGTTCTTTGCCAAGGAGTAATTCTTCGAATTTTTCGGGAAGGTCACTTGCCCCAAACAAGAAGTAAAAAGGATCCTCCGAATCACGGATTTCTACACTGAATGGTGCTGATTCTATTTCATCAGCTTCTTTGCCTACTTTGAGTTCGTATGTAAGTCCGACGACTGTTTTTTCTGCTATCTTCATGTGATTAGTTGATGATTCCGTGTCTTATTCTTATGCTGATACGTTCTTTCAGGATTTCCCATTTTTTTCTGGGAGTTGAGTTGACTAGGGCTTTTGAGGCTCTGAACACGAAGTATTGGTAATCTTTTTCTTCAAAAAAGATTGGATAGGTTTCCATTTTTTCCAAATAAAACCCATTGGAAGTGATACTTTTTATCAGATCTCCCGAGTCCAGTGGCTGTTCTATCAGTTGTAGTTTCTGTGGATCATTTTCTATCATCCACTGCAGATATCTTGGCGATGGAATATGTATGAAAATCACCGAATCCTGATGTGCATGCTTGTTGATATTGCGGAAAAGATGATCGTATTGATCCATGGAAATGTGTTCCATAATGTCCGGAAACACGAAAAAGTCAAAGGTTTTTCCCAGCTTATCAAAGTCATGCATGTCCGAAACTTCGAATTTCAGATTGACTTGGTCTTTCCAGAGGGTCTTGGCTTTTTTAATGCTTTCGGGAGAGATGTCCACCGCAAACACCTCACCTTCCTTCACCTGCTTGGCAAGCAAATGACTCAGGATACCGATACCACAACCAACTTCCAGAATGCTATGATTGGCACTTAACCCAGCATCTTTCACCTTGTCGAGAATATTTAAGTGACGGGAATTTATTCCGGGCTTATCCTGATTCTCGGCAAACTGATCGTAAAAACTGAAGAATTTGTTCTTATCCTCTTCCATTCCTTTCCTTGATCGTGAAAAACACGCCTGCGATCAACGACAACACGATTAGGTATTGAAAAATGATCATTGGGGTTTTGGTGGCAGTGTAGCTTTTTGGTTCAAACTTGAAAACGATCTCATGAGTTCCTGCCGGCACTATCAATCCACGGAGCAGATAATCTGTTCGGATGATTTCAGTTTCCTTCCCGTCTAAGGTGGCAGTCCATCCCACAGGATAATAGATTTCTGAGAAGACAGCAAGCCCTTCTTTACTCATCTCTGCAGTGTATTTCAGTTCATTGGGAGCGTAATATGTATGGGTGATTTGACCACTTCCTGCATTTACCTGACCAAATTCCGAAGTGTTTACTGTAGCTTGGGTTTTGGTGTTAATTCTCCCCAGTTCATCCATTTCTTCTTGATTGGTCTGCACAGATACCACTTGGGAAGGGACCCAAGCCGGTCCGTTGGCTTCGGGGTTTTCAAAGACAGCATTAGCTGCAGTTCCCGCGATGAGGTATTTAGTATTCATCATATTAATAGTCTGGATACCTCCGAAATCAAATTCGCCCTCCTGTGCTTTTTTTACAAAATCATTCAATTCAAAGCTTAATCTATTATCCAGCAAATCCTGATACCTGCGCATCTTGGCACCATGATATCCACCAAGGCTGTGGAAGCGGTACGGTGATTTTCCGGTAGCTGTCAATGACTCTGTCAGATCAAGTACCCTGAAATAATCCTTGTCTTTGGCTATTTCCACGTCTGCGGGAGTTTCGGAGAAATAGCTTCCTGTAGGATTCCCCTGAAAGGAATCATCATTCAAGTAGTGCTTGTTTACTGCCCAGAGATCAATTGTGACTAAAGCAAAAAGTCCAAGACCCAAGATTAAATCAGAAATCTTACCTTTCAGGGCAAAGTATACCAAAGCAAAAGAAGCTCCTACAAGAGCTAAGCTTCTCCAAGCACTTGCCGATAGCATGGACTTCCGGTCTTGGCGGATTGCATTGACCAACCAGTCAGGCAAGCCGGCATCAGCAGCTCCTTCAAATCTGAATATTCCGGCGCCGATAGCAAAGAGAAATAATAGTCCACCCATGGCTACTCCTGCGATGTATAGCGGTTTGAAATCTTTGCTTTGATAGAGTCGTTCCAAAGAAATTGCTGCCAAAGCAGGGATGGCAAAAAGAGTCATTCCCAGAGCCATGGAGACTGCCCGGAATTTATTGTAGCCCGGAAGAATATCGAAAAGCAAGTAGTTGAACCAACTCAGGTTTTTCCCCCAAGAAAGCATAAGGGAAAGAAGAATGATCGCTCCGAAAGTATAAAGGCTCTCCTTTGGCGCAGCCCAGATTCCAATGAATGCGAGGAAGACCAAGATTACTCCCCCGTAGATCGGTCCTCCTGTGAATGGCTGGTCTCCCCAATAGGTAGGAGCTCCCTGCAAGAATCCGTTGATTTGAGCAGGGTCGAGTCCATTGCTTCGCAAGGCTTTTTCAGAGGCCGTGTTTTTGCCAAGCGGTGTGCTGCTTCCACCGCCATAGAAATTTGGAATCAAAAAAGTAAAGGTTTCCAGCTTGCCGTTTGACCAAGAGAATGCATAATCCTTGTCCAATCCTGCAGAAGCAGATTCTAAGGTAGTGTTGCCCCGGGTGGAATAGGGAGCATATTCCATGGCTGTTGCTATTCTTCCTATGTTTCCTCCTACGGCTAGTACTGCTCCCAAAAGCAAGAAAGCGATTGTCTTACCCAGTTGTACAACTGGTTCTTTTTTCCAGTCAAATACTATTCTGACAGCAACATAAATTACCGAAATAATCAAGCTGTAGTAGGTGATCTGAACGTGGTTGAATTTCAATTGCAGGAGGAGACCAAGAGCAAGGATGCCTGCTCCAAGCAAGCGTTTCTTTTTGAAAGCCAAGTGTATCCCGAGCAAAATTACCGGTATGAGGTTCACTGCCCATATTTTGGCATTGTGGCCTGCAGCCAAGCTCAGTAGATTATAGGAACTCATGGAGAAAGCCACGCTGGCAATGATTGCAAATGCAGGCCTGACACCAAAAGTCAGCATTAACACATACATAGCAACCATGCCCAAGAATAGGCTATTTACCGGGTGGGGAAGTCCTAATGTGATGATAGACAACAGCGGCGTGGTGATGTCCCCGGCAAATTCCAGACTGACAAAATAAGCTGGCATTCCTCCAAAAACACTGTTTGTCCAAAGTGCTTCCTTTCCGGTAGCCTCCCTATAATTTAAGGCTTCGGTGGCTGATCCTTCCCACTTTAGGATATCACCCTGCATGATCACTTGATCCTGAAATACTACAGGAGCAAAATAAACGACTACAATAGCATAGAAAATAGCAATTCCCACCAAATGGGGGAGCACGTCTTTTTTGAAATTCAGCTGCATGAAAAGAGTTTTTCTTGGAAAATTGATGCTGTCGCAAATTAGGGATTTATGGGCAAACCCCCATCTATAAAAATAGGGAGCCCCGGCGGGAATAGATGCAAGACTCCTTTCTATCACTGATGAAAATCATTACTTTTGCACCAAATAGCCACGTAAGGAATGTTTGATAATTTAAGTTTAAAATTAGACCGGGCTTTCAAAACGCTGAAAGGAACCGGAAAAATCACGGAAATAAACGTCGCAACGACTGTCAAAGAGATTAGAAGAGCTTTGATCGATGCCGATGTTAACTATAAAGTAGCCAAGGAAGTCACTGATACGATCAAGACAGAAGCCCTTGGCCGTGATGTCTTAATCTCTGTATCTCCCGGTCAACTCCTGATAAAAATCACCCAGGAAGAGCTGACCAAGCTAATGGGGGGTAAGAAAGAAGATGTTAAAATATCCGGCGACCCGGCGATTATCTTGATCTCAGGCCTTCAGGGTTCCGGTAAAACTACTTTTACGGGCAAGCTTGGAGCACACTTGAAGAAGCAAGGCAGACAGGTATTGCTGGTGGCTTGCGATATTTATAGACCTGCTGCGATAGATCAGTTGAAAGTGCTGGGTGAGCAGATAGGAGTAGAAGTATATGCTGAACCTGAGAATAAGAATGCATTGGAAATCGCCAACAATGCGATTGCCTATGCAAAGAAGACAGGTAAGAAGACTGTCGTAGTAGATACAGCAGGCCGTCTGGCTGTGGATGATATGATGATGAATGAGATTGAAGCGTTGAAAAAAGCGCTGAATCCATCAGAAACACTTTTTGTAGTTGATTCCATGACGGGTCAGGATGCGGTGAATACTGCGAAGACCTTCGATGAGCGTTTGAATTTTGACGGTGTGGTTCTTACCAAACTCGATGGTGATACCCGAGGTGGTGCCGCGATTTCCATTCGCCATGTGGTAAATAAGCCGATTAAGTTTATTTCAACAGGGGAGAAAATGGAAGATCTGGATGTGTTCCATCCTGATCGTATGGCTCAAAGGATTTTGGGGATGGGTGATGTGATTTCCCTGGTGGAGAGAGCACAGCAATCCTTCGATGAAGATGAGGCCAAGCGGATCAATTCCAAGATTCGCTCAAATAATTTCAATTTTGATGATTTCCTTTCTCAGCTGGAGCAGGTGAAGAAAATGGGTAATATCAAAGATCTTCTGGGAATGATTCCCGGTATGGGTAAAGCAATGAAGGGGTTGGATATCGATGATGATTCCTTTAAGCCTATCGAGGCAATAATCAGATCTATGACTCCTGCTGAGCGGGAGAAACCTGATCTGATTGATGGAAGTAGGAGAAAAAGACTTGCGGCCGGATCCGGCAGAACTATCGTGGAGGTGAACAACCTGATGAAGCAGTTTGCGGATATGCGTAAGATGATGAAGCAGATGAACAAGATGGGAGGAGCCAAAGCAGCCATGGGCAAGATGCTGCCTCCCGGAATGGGAAGAAGATAATAGGTTGGAACCCGGTCGAGAGATCGGGTTTTTTGGTTTATTATAAAAAAGCGGAGAATTTATTTTTAATGGTATTTTCTAAATGCCTGTAATGCACACATGCTTCCTTGATCCCATAACAATTCCTCGCTGTCGAGCATTTTTTGAAATTCAGTTTGGTTTACCCATTTGGCATCGGTAATATAGTCCTGATCAGGGTTTTCCGGTGGGTTTTCCATGATAGTAGGATTTTCTGCGATAAAGTAATGCATTGGTCTGTAGCCAAAAACGCGTTCTGATGAGTACAGATGGCAAACTGAGTCAGACTGCATGGCTACTTCTTCTGCCAGTTCCTCTATGGCGTGTGTCAGTATATTTTTGTCTACTTTGTCCACACCTCCACTGACAAATTTCCAAAATTTTCTATCATAGCTGTGAATGTACTCTTGAATTATGAAAATTTCTTTGGTTTTAGTATTGAAAGGATACACAATCACAACCTCACGTTCTTTTCTGCTCGGTTTCTCTTTCAATTTTGTTTGGAGTGTTTCTAACATATACAAAGGGATTTCCTAAAATAGTAGTTGGTTATTTGATCAGTGTGCAAAAGTAAAGGAAATTCTTTTGGGGGAAAATTGAATTCAATCAGTGCTTCGAAAAACGGGGAAAGATATTTTTACTATCCGCAGTTATGCGGTGAAAGGGACAAAAGCAGAAAAGGATTTGATGAACTCCAGCGTACTATTTCAGTTACAATTAAACCCGCTTTTCCTGAAGTAGGATCCGTTTTTTTTAAGCCTAATCAATTCATCCATCTACTCATAAACTCTAAGAAAATATCCTTGTAATTATCACTTACCGTAATATGGCTTTTGCCGATTTGGATCACATTTTTGGATACAGAATCTATATGGTCCAGCGCCACAATATATGACCTATGAACTCTCATAAACGTATCGGAAGGAAGCAGCTCCTCCATGCTTTTCAGGCTGGTCAGAGAAAGTAATGGGTTTGGCTTGGAGAGCAAATGCACTTTCACATAGTCTTTGTAAGCTTCGACGTAAGCAATATCTTTCAGCATTACTTTGACCAGTTGATATTCTACTTTGAGAAAAATGTAGTCTTTCGATGAAGAATCAACAAGTATTGGTTCGGCTTTCGTTTGCGCTTGTTTTTCGAAGTAGGAAAATGCTTTGGTAGCGGCATTCAAAAAGTCCTCATAGCTATAAGGTTTGAGCAAATAGTCCAGAGCTTCTACTTTGTATCCTTCTATGGCAAACTGATGATAGGCTGTTGCAAAAATGATTTTAGTCTTATCGGAATTTTTTTTGCCGTCCAGCACTCTTGCTAGCTCCATTCCGGATAGATCAGGCATCTGAATATCCATAAAAGCGAGCTGCACCTCGTTTTGATTAATAAATCCCAAGGCTTCTATGGCATTGGAAAACTTGCCTATGAGATTCAGAAAGGAGGTTTGTTCGATGAACTTGCTTAGCAATTCCAGTGCAAGAGGCTCATCATCTATGGCAACGCAGTTGAGTTTCATGTGTTTATATTTTATCTTTCAAAGGCCACGCCGAATAGTCGGGGCAGGCTATGGGATCTCGCACGGTTTATAATCATCCCACTGTGTGTCGCCTTCGACATGCTCGATTTCATGTGATTATATTTTGTCTTTCAAAGGCCACATGCCCGTCCCGACCTTCGGGAGAATCCCTGCCTACGGCAGGCAGGTCGCAAATCTTGTAATCACTTCGGCCAGTAACGCGTGAGTCAAGCTCGATTTCATTCCAGATTGATCGTAAGATTTACCCAATACTCCTGTTTGGCTTCGTCTTTACCAAATTTTAGGCGATGTTTATCCGGATAGAGAAGACTTAGTCTTCTTTGTGTGTTCACTAGACCAATGCCGTTTTCCTTAGCTTCCGGACTGTCAGAATGTACCGGGAAAATATGGTTGCGTGTTTCGAAAAATACAGTTTCCCCCATGACTTCCAATTTAATAAGAATTTCACTTTGTTGTTGGCTACTTATCCCGTGTTTGAAAGTGTTCTCCATAAATGGGAGCAAAAGCATAGGGGCGATCACCAGATCATCCTTTGGCTCTTCTATGGAAATATTGAGCGTGACTTTTTCAGTCAGCCTCATTTTCATCAATTCTATGTAATCATTTATGAAACTAACCTCCCGACTGAGCAGGGTCTCGTTTTTCTGATTTTCATATAGCACATAGCGCATCATGCGGGATAGCTTCAAAAGTGCCTCTTGCGCTTTCTTTACATCCAGATTTGTGAGTGCGTAGATATTATTAAGTGTATTGAAGAAGAAATGGGGATTGATCTGAGCTTTTAGGTAGGATAGTTCGGTGTTGATTCTCTGTTGGTCCAGTTCTCTTCTGAGGGTTTCATCTTTTTGCCACTTCTGCACGGAAGCTACCGAGGTGCTGATTCCAATGGTCAATAGATAAAGCGTCACATTGAAGATATCTCCATATATTCTGCGTGGCTTTGGAGTATATGGCTCGTCAGGATTGAAAGCCCTGTGTATCAGTTCCGGCAGATTTAGAAAATTTTCAGCGTACACAAGTATTCCTACAAAAAGTACTCCACCCAGGATGATTGTCAATAGATACACGGCGAGCTTTCCCTCCAATAAGACCTTGGGTACAAACCAAAGCATATTCACATAAAATATGCAGATAAGCAGCACTGCCATAAATACTTGCTTTACCCAGAATTCTACGGGAATGTCAATACGCCAAGAGAGCGGGGATAGCAGCAATAAAACCGTGCTCAACATGGCCCAACCCAGAATATGCACTAGAATTGAAACTCTCCTTTTGGGACTTAGATTGATCATAAATCTGATTTTCAGTATCCAAACTAACGCAAAGCACTCCTTTATATAAAATTAAATCGGCGAATTCGGTGATTGTGACTACCAAAGGTCTAATCCGGCAGATGTACGGAACTGTCGATCGACTACAGCTTTTAATCTGATGAATGCGGGTGTTTGTCGATGAAACCACCCCAGCCGTCTATTTACGGAAAAACTGCGCAACAAACCTTGTTGCTTTGGGGTATCAACTAACACGAGACCTAAAATTCAAATTTGCCGCAATCAAAAAAAGTGACTTTTAAAGGTAAGACAGTCATTTTTCTTTGATCTGGTCAAAAGAGCAACTATTTACTACAAATGAAAAAATTATTTAACATTATCACAGTTCTTGTCCTAATTAGTGCCGGTGGGGTGATGGCCCAGCAGGCTTCGGGGAAAGAGAATACTCCTGCTAAAATCGTTGGTGTGGCCAAGGATATGAAATCGGGAGAACCTGTAGCTTATGCCACCGCCGCGCTCTATGTAGCAGATAGTGATGTCAATGTAGCAGGAGGTGTAGCTGACGGTGACGGACAGTTTTTTATCACAGGAATGGAGCCTGGGACCTATGATCTGAAACTTAGTTTTTTGGGTTTCGAGACCACCGTGATAAAGGATATCCAGATTGTCAGCAAGACAGGGGATGTTAATATTGGAGAAATCGAAATGACTGACGAGGGCCTGGCGCTCGAAGAAGTGACGGTACAGGGTCAGCGTGATTTAATTGAAGAGCGCGTGGATCGCACGATCTATAAGGCTGAGAATGATAAGACCACAGCAGGAGGTGATGGAACAGACGTACTGAGAAGAGTACCTATGTTGTCAGTGGATTTGGACGGAAACGTATCCATGAGAGGAAGCAGCAATATCACCGTTCTAATAGATGGTAGACCTTCAGCTATTGCGGCCAGCAGCATCACAGATGCATTGAAGCAGATCCCTGCGGACGAAATCAAATCTGTGGAAGTGATTACTTCTCCATCTGCCAAATACGATGCAGAAGGTACCTCGGGGGTGATTAATATTGTTACCAAAAAGAACAATCTACAAGGGGTGTCTGCCAACATCCGTACAGGGACAGGTTTGAGAGGCTCTGATTTGGGGTTGAATGCCAGCGCCCGAAAAGGCAAGTTCGGATTTACATTGGGCGGATTTGGTCGAGCAGGTTATAATATCAAGGGTGGCTTTGACAATTCCCAGTTAATTACCGATGAAAATGGTACGCAAACCACTATTCTCCAGTCTGCAGACACAAAACAATCTCAATTATTTGGACGCTATAATTTCGGAGTCGATTATGAAATAGACCAGTACAATTTCTTGGCCGGGGCCGTGAATTTTGGAATAAGGAACAGAAGCAACTTCCAAAGTGACTTTCTGGAGCAGAAATTCATAGCTGGAGTTTTGGATAGCAATGTACTGAGAGAGACCGATACGAAGGACAATTCAAATTCTATAGATGTCAGCTTGAATTATACCAAGACTTTTGAGAGGAAAGGGAAAGAAATCTCTTTGTTGACCTTGTATAGCCGAAACAATGGTGAGAATTCCTTTGTAAACACGCTTTTTGAAGAGGATATGTCCACAATTAACTCAAGATTGAAAAACGATAATCCAAGCAAAAATGAGGAGTACACTGTTCAGCTTGACTTTGTAGAGCCACTGGGGAAAAACGGGAATTCAATCTTGGAGTATGGAGCTAAAAATATCCTTAGAAAGGCCTATTCTGACTTTGCATACTTTCGGGCAGAAGGTGCTGACGGAGCATATGTTGAAGATCCTGATCCTACCTTGAGCAATGAGTTTAACTATGATCAGAATGTAACTGCGGGCTATGTTTCTTACACAGCAACCCTGTTTAAAAATTATACCATCAAACCGGGTGTCAGGTACGAATACACAACAATCAATGCAGATTTCAAAACTGAGTCTGCCGTGGATATCCCTTCGTATGGCACATTTGTACCAAGTTTGAACGTGAGTAGAAAACTTAGTAACGGTAATTTGATCAAAGGCTCTTACAATCGGAGAGTTTCCCGTCCGTCACTTAGATTTTTGAATCCAAATATTGATGCTTCCAATCCACGGCAAATTTCTCAGGGTAACCCTGAATTGGATCCTGAATTCACAGATAATTACGAGTTGGGCTACAGTACTTTCTTCAAAAGTACAATGATAAGTTTCAGCGGTTTCTTTAGAAATACCACAGGATCTATACAGGCAGTGAGAACTATCCAAGAGGATGATATTATTTACACCACCTATGACAATATCGGTCATGAGAGAGCCGTGGGTACAAATATCTTTACCAATATCAGCATCAGTAATAAGCTCTCTTTGAACGGCAGCATGGATCTTTACTATGCGATGCTTGACAATGGGCTGACAGATCCGCGTTTTACGGCATCCAATAAGGGCTTTGTAATAAGTGGTCGTCTATTCGGTAACTACACTCTTCCTAAAGATTGGCAGGTTCAGTTGTTCACCTTTGCAAGAGGCCGCCAAGTTGAATTACAGGGTTCATCCGGGGGATTTGCAGCCTATGGAATGGGTATCAATAAGCAGTTTGACGAAAAAAGAGGAACTATAGGTTTTGGTGCGGATAACTTTCTTTCCAAAGAATTTAAAGTTAGAAACGAGATCACGACGCCTACCATTGTGCAGAATAGCACAAATGTGATGCGCAACATGAATTTCAAAGTAAACTTCAGCTATAGAATAGGCAAGATGAGCATGGACCAAAAACCTCGAAGGAAAAAATCAGTCACTAATGATGATTTGAAAGAAGGTGGTAATGAAGGCGGTGGAGCTGAGATGCAACAGAATAAATAATTAAAGAAAGTAAATAGTAGATTGGGTTACAAGAGAAAAACCCGGCCTCGTTTGAGGACGGGCTTTTTTATGCTTTCATTTTTCTACCACAATGCTCACAGAGATTTATGCAGAGAGGGCTGCTTAAAATCTACTTTACAGTATAGAATTAAGGGGCTGAAAGCCCTAGGCGCTAGCTATCTAAGCTCAGCCCTTAATCTTCAGCCTCCGTGAGTGTCTCACTCACGGAAAAGCGACTGTTAAGGACAGTTCGTGATGATACTTGGCTCTTGATTCTCGACTCTAGAATCTAATGTCTAATACTTGCTACTACTAAAAAAGCCCGGCTTCAATTCAATAAAGCCGGGCTTTTCTATGACTTAAAAGAATGATTAATCCTTATAGCAGACTTTCTTGATAGCATCTACAGTTCTCTTCACGGTAGGCAAAGTAGCTTCAATGTAAGCAGGAGAGTAGCTCAAAGGAATATCCATAGAATTCACACGGATTACAGGTGAGTCTAGGTAGTCAAATGCATATCGCTGAAAGTGGTATGTCAATTCAGAAGAAATTCCTGCAATAGGATTGGCTTCTTCTACGATCACCACACGGTTGGTTTTCTTTACAGACTCCATACAGGTAGCATAATCGATAGGTCTCACCGTACGAAGGTCAATGACCTCAGCTTCAATTCCTTCTTTTGCCATTTCTTCAGCAGCCTGTAGAGCTACCTTCATCATTTTACCGAATGAAATAACTGTGACGTCTTTTCCTTTTCTTTTCACGTCTGCTACACCGATTGGCAGAAGATATTCTCCTTCAGGTACTTCACCTTTATCAGAATACATTACCTCAGATTCCATGAAGATAATCGGATCAGGGTCACGTATAGCTGCTTTCATCAGGCCTTTAGCATCGTAAGGATTGGAAGGAACAATGACTTTCAGTCCTGGGGTGTTGGCAAACCAATTTTCGAAATTGGAAGAGTGGGTAGCTCCCAATTGGCCGGCGTTTCCGGTAGGACCTCTGAAGACTACCGGTACACTATAAGCTCCGCCTGACATGGCTAACATTTTCGCTGCGGAGTTGATAATCTGATCTATAGCGACTAAAGAGAAGTTGAAAGTCATGAATTCGACGATAGGCTTTAGGCCGTTCATCGCGGCACCTACTGCTAATCCGGAAAATCCCAGCTCGGCAATGGGCGTATCATAGACACGGTCCGGTCCGAATTCATCCAGCATTCCTTGGGATACTTTGTAAGCTCCGTTATATTCAGCAACTTCTTCGCCCATCAGGAAGACGTCTTTATCACGTCTCATTTCTTCGGACATTGCCTCTCTTAGGGCTTCTCGAAACTGTATTTCTCTCATTAGTTTATGACAAAATTTTGGCTCGTAAAAATAGAAAGGAATTGGCCAAAACCAAAAATTAAGGCCGTTTTATCCCCAATTGATTAACCCAAATACACTGTTTTTGAATTAACGAACTCCAAAATTCCATATCTGCCCAATTCCCTTCCAAATCCGGATTTTTTTATTTGTGTCATTTTTCTATGGGCTTCCCGGCTTCTAGCCATGAATCAATTCCACCCTCAAGGGAATAAATGTGGGTAAATCCCGCCTCCTTCATTAATAAAGCTGCGTCGGCGGATCTAATCCCGGCTTTGCAATAGAGTAAGTAGGTGCTGTTCTTGTCTAGTTTTGCAATTTCTTTTTTGAAATTTTCATTTTTATAATCAATGTTTTGGGCATTTAGTATGCGTCCCTCAGCTACTTCCTCCGGTGTGCGTACGTCAATTATCCGAACTGCATCTTTATCTTTGTTTTTTACCAATTCTCCCAATTCTTCTACGCTAATTACTTTTATCTCAGTAGATTGGGCTAAGACGAAATCAATCTTAACTAGACTCATGGCGAGTACCAGGTAAAGAATTTTTTGAAGTTTCATGATTGTGGGTTTGATGTGAACAATTGCTAATCGATATTGAAATGAAAATTTAGCAAGATTAAGTTCAAATGCCTACTAAGATCGCTCTCATCTCTGATTCTCATAGTTACATAGACCACAAAACGCTCGCCTATCTGGAGGAAGTGGATGAAATTTGGCATGCAGGGGATATTGGAAGTTTCGAGGTGATGAAATCTTTACCCCCTGACAAACCTATACGGGCAGTTTATGGGAATATTGATGATATGGCTATGCAGCAAACCTATCCTGAATGGCAAGAATTCACGCTGGAAGGAGTGAAGGTGTTAATGACGCACATCGGGGGCAAACCTCCCCGCTATGCCACAGGTATCAAAGCGGAAATCAAGAAATCGGCTCCCCACCTTTTTATCTGCGGGCACTCTCATATTTGCAAAGTGGAATTTGACAAAACAGTGAATTGCCTCTACATGAATCCAGGGGCTATAGGACAGCATGGTTTTCATGTGATGCGGACGATGCTACTGTTTGACTTGGAGGCAGGTCAGATAAAAAATCTCCGGGTGGTAGAGCTGGGGAAAAGGGGGAAGGTTTTGTGAAAAGTGTAAGTGGTAAAAGGTAAAATGTGGAAAGTGAGAGCTAGCCTCAGTTTGCAGGTTTTAATCTGGCGGTCGTGATCTGTGTCTCGCAAGTGCCTGGGATTGCTTAGAGGGGACGTGGGTCAGTCCGAGCGGAGTGGAGGACCTTTCGACTTCGCTCAAGGTGACCATGGTCACGCTTCCAAGAACAATTCCTGTCATCTCGATTTGTACATTCTCTTAAATGTTAAGCATCGCAATTACGGAATTTTCCGCCGCTGTGGTTTGTGCCTCACAAACCACTAAGGTGATTAGCTATTTGTGCTGTATTAATTGGCAATCAAATAAAAATTAAAGCTGAGTTCTCTGCGTACAACTCTGTGTTCATCGCGGTTAAAAAAAAACAAAAAAGGCGATCAGATGACCGCCCTCTATGTTTTTGCAGAAATAAAAATTATTTCGCGAAAGACTTCTTAAGCTCTTCAACGTCCACGTTTCTGATTACAGGCTGAGCAGACAATTGCTTGATCTTAATCACACGTGTGGTCTGAGATTGTCTTTTTCTTTTAAGTTTTCTCTTCAGTGTAGTAACTGCCATGGTCGTATATTTTTAATAGTATTGTTTCGAAACGAGTCGCAAAAGTAAATAAACATTTCTTTTTAGCCTAAATTATTTTGGGATTTAATTCTTTGACGTGCACGATATCAGGGCGTGTTTCCTTTTTTTTGAATAAATTTGGCAGCTAATCACCAAAAAACAAGCTATGCAAAAGCCAAGTCTGCCTAAAGGAACCCGGGATTTTGGGACCATCCAGATGGCCAGAAGAAATTATATCCTAGATACAATCAAAGGCACTTTTCAACTTTTTGGCTATAATCAGATTGAGACTCCTGCGATGGAGAATCTCAGCACGCTAACCGGTAAATACGGGGATGAGGGTGATCAGCTGCTGTTTAAGATTTTAAACAGTGGAGATTACTTGAAAAACGTGGCTGTAGAAGATTTGCAGAATGGCTATAAACAAACGCTTACAAAGGTCTCTGAGAAAGGCCTTCGATATGATCTCACGGTTCCCTTTGCACGCTTTGTGGTAATGAATAGAAATGAGCTGACTTTTCCTTTCAAGCGCTTCCAGATTCAGCCTGTTTGGCGTGCAGACAGACCTCAGAAAGGAAGATATCGTGAGTTTTACCAGTGTGACGCAGATGTGGTGGGTACGGATAGTTTGCTTTGCGAAGCAGAAATTATCCTGATGATCCGATCTGTTTTTGAGAAATTGAAGTTGAATGATTACAGCATCAAGCTGAACAATCGAAAAATTCTTACGGGGATTTCTGAAGCTATAGGGGAGGCTGGGAAAGAAGGTCCACTTTGCGTAGCCATAGATAAACTGGACAAAATCGGCTGGGATAAAGTCAAAGAAGAATTGGGCGAGCGGGGTTTCGCAGCCGATTCTATCAAGAAATTAACCCCACTGGTGACGTTGGAAGCTGATCAAGTAGGAAAGTTAGCTTTCCTGAAAGAGTTTTTGGCTAGCAGCGAAACCGGACTTCAAGGTGTGGGTGAACTCGAAGAAGTATTTCAGATCTTAAAGGATATGGGCGAAACTCTGGATTTTGTAGAGCTTGATATTATGCTGGCCCGGGGATTATCCTATTACACCGGAGCGATTTTCGAAGTAAAAGTAAACCATGTGTCCATCGGATCCGTGAGTGGAGGAGGTCGATATGATAATTTGACGGGAGTTTTTGGGCTTTCGGGAATGTCAGGAGTAGGATTTTCGTTTGGAGTAGATCGCTTGTACGATGTGTTGGAAGAGTTGGATTTATTTCCTGAGGACAGCATTCAAAGTACTAGAATTCTCCTGACTCACTTTGATCAGAAAGCATTTGTCTATGCATTGGGCTTGTTGAAGAAATTCAGGGCAGCCGGAATCAAAGCAGAACTTTACCCTGATCTGACCAAGATGAAAAAGCAGTTGGATTTTGCTTCTAAAAAGGCAATCCCATTTGTTGGTATTTGTGGGGATTCCGAGATAGATGCAAATGTAATAGCCTTGAAAAATCTGGAAACAGGAGCTCAGGAATCCTTAAGTTTGGAGGAAGTAATAGCGCGTTTAAAGTAAATCTGAAATCACAGTCATAGGATAATTCTTAATACGAAATATATGTTTGATATAATGGGCATGATGGGCAAAGTGAAAGAAGCCCAAGCAAAAATTAAAGAAACACAGGCTAAACTTGTACACTTGACGGCGACCGGTGAATCCGGAGCAGGAATGGTGAAAGTTACTGTGAATGGAGATAGGAAAGTAATGAATATCGATTTTGACGACTCTCTACTCTCTCCCAAAGACAAGGAAATGCTGAGCGATCTGATCGTGGCGGCGACTAATATTGCGATGACCGCAATCGAGGTGAAAATCAAAGCTGAGATGAAAGCAGCTACAGAAGGCATGATCCCGAATATCCCCGGAATGGATCTAGGCGGAATGTTTGGATGAAGTCCTGCGCTATCGTCATACTGAATTACAATGGGGAAGAAATGCTGAAGACATTTCTTCCTTCAGTTTGTACGCATAGTAGCTATGACGTCTGGGTGATAGACAATGCAAGTACTGATGGCTCAATAGATTTTTTGAAGGCGGAATATCCGCAGATTCAACGGATCAAGCTCACTGAGAATTTTGGTTATGCAGGAGGGTATAATAAGGGACTCGAACACATCAGAGGTAAATACGATTATTACATCCTGCTTAATTCTGATGTGGAAGTGACTGCCGGATGGGATTCACATCTGATTGATTGGATGATGTCCCATCCCGATTATGCTGCGCTTCAGCCTAAGATCCTTTCTTGGAGTGAGAAGAGTCTGTTTGACTACGCAGGTGCAGGAGGTGGTTTTTTGGATGCATATGGCTATCCTTATTGTAGGGGAAGAATTTGGGATTCAATAGAGAAAGATCTGGGTAACTACAATGATTCCATTGACGTGGATTGGGCTTCGGGAGCATGTATGGTAGTGAATGCTACAGTATTCCATGAATTGACCGGCTTCGACTCAGATTTTTTTGCCCATATGGAGGAAATAGACCTTTGCTGGCGAATGCGGAAATCAGGGTGGAAAATAGGATATAAAGGATCAGTGGAAATATATCATCTGGGGGGAGCCACACTTGATAGGGCTAGCCCTAAGAAAATGTATCTGAATATCAGGAATAGTCTGAGTATGATTTATAAAAATGAGAACTCATCTAGATATGCCCGGATTTTTCCGGTCAAATCTTTGTTAGAACATCTGGCGGCGGTGAGCTTTATGATTCAGGGGAAAAAGGAGTTTTCGAAAGCTGTATTGGATGCCTATAGAGACTTTAAGCTAAGAAAGAGTTCTATTGAGAAATTTCACCCGGAAACGGATGGAAGAGTAGAGGTGAAAAGACAGGGAGACGTGACTTTAATCTTTTGGAACCGGAAGGTATTAGGGAGAAAGAGCTACGGCCAGCTTTAATCAAAAAGTACAGGATTATTCTTTTTTCTAAAGAACTTTCTGATTTTCATAGTCATTGCCATACTCACATAGAGGATCACCGGTGAACCCATTGTAACGAACGAGGCATAAATAAAGAATAAACGAATGCTGTCTATAGGGAAATTGAGCTTTTCACCCAAACGCGAGCAAACTCCAAATGCTCTTTCTTCGAAGAATATTTTCAGCTTTTCCATGGTTATAGGTGAGTTCGTTACGGTAAATTTAAGGAAAAAGTATTTAGAATTAATAAATAAGAATGTTAGACCAATTGTTTAAGAAAAACCCTCTTTTGTTTTTCGTCCTGTTATTGCCGCTTATTTGCAGTTCAATAATAATGCCCGAAACTGATTTTTTGCAAGATTCCAAAGTAACTCCCGGGAAGCTCGAGTTTTTTAGGGATTCGGTGCGTTTTGAAGTGACCGGTAGTATTCCCATAGAATCTGCTCTAAGTCCTAGAAACCCCCAGGTCAAGTTGCTTTTGAAATCGTCGGGGAATTCCGTACTCTTCGAAGATGTCAAACTGACCAAAAAAGTGGCTGCGTATGAGTACAAAAAATCCTTTGTGCTGGCTTATGAGCCCTGGATGGAAGGGGCATTCTTGGAAGCTCAGTTTTTCCACGGGAAGAAAATACAGTCCGAACCTTCTCAGAAAAAGATACTTGCCCGAGGTGTGATCTCAACACCGCTGCTGGCTAAAATCGGGAATGTAAATCCTGATGAACCAATTCCACAGGTAGGATTATTTATTTCCACGGGAGCTATGGATGCGGATCTTTCCCGGTCCGGTGAATTCCTCATCCGCTTTGACGCGGGATCTTCAACGGTAAAAATGAATGCTTCGAATAAGCAGGCAATCGCTGATTTGAAGACTTTTTTGACAGAGAATTCATCTGTGGTGTCTTTTAAAATCACCGGTACCCAATCTCCCGAGAGTTCTGAAGGGAAAAGCAGTAAGTTGGGTATGGATAGGGCAAAAGAGGTTAAACGGTTGCTGCAGGGATCCGGTATACAACTAAGAGATAGTGTGACAGAAGTCAAATCAAGGTGGAATGACTGGTTTGATTTTAGGCTGCAGCTTAGGGAGTACGAAAAGCTTTCTTCCCAAAGAAAGGATCAATACTATGCTGTTTTGTTGGATGGATCAGACTATCCCGCCCAAACTGAGGCATTGAAAAAAATCTCGGGATTCAATCAAGTTGCCCGGGATTTATTTCCCGCTCTGAGAGCAGTCAAAATTGAAGTGGTGGCGAAGCCTCTCCAAGGGCTGAATCAAGCTCAGACGGCTTTACTTCGCCAGGCGTTGAGCGAGAATACTTCAAGCCCGGATCTTGATATGGCAGACTGGGCTATAGCAGGTGAGGCATCTCCCAGACTTGAGGATAAGGCAAAAATCTACAGTAAAATGACGGAGTTGTTTAGATCTGTAGTGCCCTATAATAACCTGGCTGTAGTGAAGATGCGGATGGCTCAGCGTACATTGGATCAGAGGACCAAGGATTTGCTTTGGAAGGAGGCCAATGAGTTACTTTATCAGGCATCCAAAATAGCCACTGATCCCTATGTGTTTCATAATCAGGGTCAAATTCTGGTTTTACAGGGAAAAACATGGGATGCCTATAAGAAGCTCTCTGACGCTTCTGTACTTACACGGAACCAGGATTTCTTGAAGTACAACGAAAGTTTGAGGGGAGCGCTGGATATCATGAGGGGAGATTACAAGCTGGCTACCCTCCGTTTTGATTACCCTTACACCGAGCCAAAGGATTTTTTCAATAAAGGCTTGGCGTACTTCTTATCCAAGGACTATGCTAATGCCAGTTTGTCGTTTGAGGAATCAGTAATGGCTGGAAGGAATTATGGATATGGCTTTTACGGACTAGCCATGATAGCCGCCGAAAGTGGCCAGACTGAGATTGCTTTACTGCAACTGGACAAAGCAATTCATGCAAGTGAATTAATTTATCAAAAAGCTTTAGTGGATCCGATTTTTGAAGAAATTAGGTCATCTGATGAATTTTTTCAAATTTTTAGATCGCCTGTTGACAGAAATGAAAAATAACAGGCAATTCATTGACTTTTCACAGAAATATCCCGGCTAAGAACACTGAATAGGGGTTGTGTGATTTTTGGTAAACCGGTTAATTGCACTAAATTGGTGTCGTATTAGTAGTTAAAGCTGTGGATTTTTGCAGTTATCCTATAGGAATTCCAAATATTATTTTCGCCTTTGAATTTGAAATTTCTTTAAGATTCTTTAACATTGGTGCTTTAGTACAATTTACGTAACCCAAAATATTTGCCTATGACCTATTCTACTCAGAAGTAGTGTTCCCACCCATGCAGCATCGCCTACTGATGCTCTCAGACCTAAAGGTTTCTCAATTAGCTGGTTTATAAAAAAACCGCGGTATAGTCGCAAAAGTATCCTGTAGATCGGGAGATGAGCTTTTGCTATTATTTTGAGCACTATCGCAATCGATTGCGATAACCCAATAAAAAAGACAAGTATTTGAAATTAATCTTGTTACCCAATCTATCTATATTTATGAAAAACATTTACAAAAATCTAAGTGCAATAGTACTGCTCTTAGTTCTTACCGGTACGGCTGCCTTTGCGCAAAAAACCGTGACCGGTACAGTGCTGGACGAGTATGACATGGGACTTCCCGGGGTTTCAGTCCTGGTGAAAGGAACTACTACAGGTACAGCTACAGATATTGACGGGAAGTTCTCCCTCAATGTACCAAATGATGATGCCGTTCTGGTTTTTTCATTTATCGGCTACAGCAGATTAGAGCAAGCCGTAGGAAATAGAAGCGTCGTTGATATTAAGTTGGCTCCTGATGAGCGGACACTTACCGAAATGATAGTTACTGGTTACTCCATCGACAGCAGAAGAGAGACTACAGGAGCAATAGCTACGGTTTCTTCCAAAGATTTGGCAGTAATCCCTACAGGCAACGTAGAGCAGGCCCTTCAAGGCCGTGTTTCTGGCGTTACAGTGATTACCAATGGTCAACCTGGGACTACTTCCATTATCCGTGTCCGTGGTTTTGGAGCTTTTGGAGGCAATGAGCCCTTGTATGTGGTAGATGGTGTTCCAGTGGAAAACACTGATTTCCTTAATCCTGATGATATAGAATCGACCACGGTGTTGAAAGATGCTGCTGCAGCTTCCATCTATGGAGCGAGGGCGGCAAATGGTGTGATTATCTACACTACCAAGCGTGGAAGAAGAGGCAATCAAAAACTCAGAGTAGATTACAACGGGATGTATGGTGTGACTACTCCAGGAAAAGGGATCGATATGATGAGCCCGCAGGATCAGGCAGATTATACATGGTTGGCAGAAAGGAATGCAGCAGCTGCTGAAGGAAGAGCAACTAAATTTGATCACCCTCAATTTGGGACTGGTGATTCGCCTGTATTACCTTACTACATTAGAGTTGGTGATCAAGGTGGGGTTGCAGGTCCCTTCTCACCGGATAGATTGGCTGAAGAGGCTGCAAAATACAATGTTGATTATGGAAAGGGGGATATTTACCAGTTGGTTAGAGCTGCGACCGGTCAAGGTACTGATTGGTTTAAAGCTGTTACAAGAAATGCCCCATTGAACCGTCATTCGTTAGGTATCAATGGGGGCTCCGAGACTAGCAGGTTTTACTTGGGGTTAGGAATTCAGGATCAGGCGGGTATTTTATTGAATAACACGCTACGCAGAATAAGTTTTAGAGCCAACTCTGAATTTGATGTGACTAAACGAATCAGAATAGGTGAAAATTTCCAAGCTACTTATAGAAGAGCGCTTGGCATTACAGGCGGAGAAGGTGGACGAGGTGTGTCTAGGGATGAGAATTCAATTTTGGGAGCGTTCCGTATGTCCACAATCATTCCTATTTATGATGAGTTCGGGGGGTATGCCGGTACAGCTGCGCAAGGGTTTAATAACCCGAGGAATCCGGTCGCGGAGAGAGATGCGTTAAAGGACAATAGAGCTTTCAATGCAAATATTTTTGGGAACGTATATCTGGAGGCTGATATTATAGATAATTTGACCTTTAGGACTTCTATAGGTGGACGATATGACAATTCCTACAGCTATAACTACTCCCGGCACCAATACGAGAATTTGGAGAATAACTCAGCCTTTGGCTACAACGAAGGATCGGGCTATGAATTTGCATGGACTTTTACAAATACGCTAGCTTACAAAAAGACTTTTGACAAGCATGCCTTTGACTTCTTAGCGGGAATGGAATCATTAAATGATGGTGCGGGTAGAAGTATATTAGCTTCAGGACAGAATCCATTTACTGACAATCCAGACTTCATTACAATTACTAACTTACCGGTTTCCAGCAGAATTGTAAATTCTAACTTGTACAAAGGGGTGAATTTCTATTCAATCTTTGGAAGGTTAAATTATACTTACAATGACAAGTACTTGTTTAGTGCGGTCGTTAGACGCGATGGATCGTCTAGGTTTGGCGTGAATAATAGATACGGTGTATTTCCTGCCTTCTCAGCAGCTTGGAGGATTTCATCAGAAGGATTTATGGCAAGTTCCACTTGGATTGACGAATTGAAAATACGTGGCGGATGGGGGCAAATGGGGAACTCCAATAACGTACATCCTAATAATCAATATACTCTATTTGGAGGTAATGTAGGAGCCTCTTCCTACGATATTACGGGATCCAACTCAGGAGCTTTGATTGGTTATAGAAGAACCAGGATCGGTAACGCTGATGCGAAATGGGAGACTGCGGTCACTCAAAACGTTGGTTTTGATGGTACATTCTTTAATGGGCGTATGGATGTGATTTTTGACTTATGGCAGAAGGATACTAAAGATTTATTATTCCAACTTCCGCTGCCTTCTACCGCAGGTTATGATGCAGCCGCACCGGCGATAAATATAGGTGAAATGGTAAATAAAGGGGTTGACCTTTTAGTAGCTTTTAGAGGAAATCTCTCCTCAGATTTCACTTATGACGTTTCTGTCAATGGATCATTATTGAAAAATGAAATTGTTTCTTTGGCTCCTGGAGTGACTATAATTACTTCTGCTAACCCTAGCTTTAGGGGTATTGAGCCTATTAGAAATATGGTAGGACAGTCCCTTTCTTCCTTCTTTGGGTATGAGGTAGAAGGCTTGTTCAGTTCTGCTGAAGATGTAGCCAATCATGCAACTCAGGAAGGAGCCGCTCCCGGCAGGTTTAAATATAGAGATTTGAATGGTGATGGGGTGATTAATGCAGAAGACCGAAAAACACTTGGCTCACCTATTCCGAAATTTACCGGTGGTATGAATTTTACAGTAGGCTATAAAGGATTTGATCTTTCTGCTTACCTATATACTTCTCTTGGAAGTCAGATTTGGAATCACTCGAAATGGTTTACAGATTTCTATTCCACATTTGAAGGGGCAGCTACTTCTGAGCGCCTAAAAGATGCGTGGACTCCACAAAATCTTAATGCTACCATTCCTATTGTGGAGAAAGCCGCTAATTTCTCTACTTCAAGCATAGGTAACTCATTTTATGTAGAAGATGGCTCCTATCTCAGATTGCAAAATGTAACCTTGGGCTACACCTTGCCAGGTCCTTTGTTGGAGAGATGGAGAATGGAGCGTTTAAGAGTATTTGCATCGGCAAATAACTTGTTCACAATCACGGGTTACGAAGGACTTGATCCTGCAGTAGGTGGTGACGCTGATCTGACCTTTGGAATCGATGTAGGTAACTATCCTGTTACCCGTGGGTATACTTTCGGCGTAAACTTAAGCTTCTAAGCTTACATCTAGAACTAGAATCGTGTTATAGAAACTATAATTGATTAAAACACATGAAAAATATAAAAATTAAAGTCGGTGCTCTGATTGCCTCCACGATATTGATGGTAGCGGTGAGCTGTAGCGATGATTTTCTGGAACTCACTCCTACAGGGGAATTGACGCAACCTCAAGCAACTACTTTGGCTGGTTTTGAGGCATCTCTAATCGCAGTGTATTCTCAGGTAAACGGTAGAGCCAATAGAATGGCATCCCCTTCAAACTGGGTTTGGGGTAGTATCAGAGGTGGTGATGCTAATAAAGGAACGGATCCGGGAGATTTTAATACCATTAATCCGGTTCAGCGGTTTGAGGTAGATGCGACAAACCAGACGCTCTTAGATAACTGGAATGGGAATTATGAAGGTATAGCTCGGGCAAACAATGTATTGAGACTTATGCTGGGTAAAGGTGATGATGTAACTGATGAGGATGTTACTAGGATAGCCTCACAGGCAAAATTTCTTCGAGCTCACTACTATTTTCAATTGAAGAGGAATTTCGAAAACGTTCCTTATGTCGATGAAACAATAGATTATAAAAATGGCTTGGAGGATGTGGTGAATAATGTGGATATATGGCCAATGATTGAGGCCGACTTCAAATTCGCTGTTGATAATTTACCACCAACGCAGTCTGAGGTAGGTAGAGTAAATTCCTGGGCTGCTAAAGCCTATTTAGCTAAGGTTTACCTCTATCAGAATAAATTTTCTGAAGCAAAGACCCTTTTTGATGACGTAATCAATAACGGGGTAACAAGCGGTGGTTTGAAATATGGTTTACTTGATAATTACGGAAACCTTTTTAGAGGAGAGTACGATAATAATCTGGAATCTGTTTGGGCATATCAGTCGGCTGCGGGTACCGGTTCGGTAAACAACGCGAATCCTGAATTTGATCTGAATAATCCATACAACTCTGCTGCACCGGGTGTTTGCTGTGGGTTCTTTGCACCTAGCTTTACATTTGTTAATTCTTTCCGTACTGATGCTAATGGCCTACCTCTCCTGGATGGATCATTTAACTCTGCTGCGAATCGGGTGAAAAATGATATGGGAATTGCGGCAAACGCTGCATTTACTATAGATCAGGGGCCAATAGATCCACGTGTGGACCACACTGCAGGTAGAAGAGGTATTCCATATATTGACTGGGTGGACCATCCAGGTCAGTCTTGGATAAGACAACAATCTTTCTCAGGTCCTTATTCGGTGAAAAAATTTGTTTACTCTAGAACTGAAGTTGGCTCTTTTCAAGATAACAGTAGCTGGACTCCCGGCTACACAGGAATCAACTTCAATATTATTCGATTTGCGGATGTATTGCTGATGGCTGCTGAGGCGGAAATAGAAACTGGAGGTCTCGAAAAAGCCAGAGAATACGTGAATATGATAAGAACAAGAGCGATGAACTCTAAAGTAATGACGCTAGACGGCTCTGCTCCTGCGGCGAATTATCAAGTCGGTCTTTACACCACTCCATGGTCAGATTCTAATGCTGCAAGAACAGCTGTTCGTTTTGAAAGAAAATTGGAATTGGGTATGGAAGGTCATAGATTTTATGATTTGGTTCGTTGGGGTATTGCTTCGGAAGAGTTGAATGCATATTTGGCCTTTGACGGTAGTATTCTTTTGAACGCACTTGGCGGTGCGACCTACACAGAGAGACATGCAGTTTTGCCTATTCCTCAGAACCAAATAGACTTGGTAGGTCCTGAAAAATTGATCCAGAACCCTGGATTCTAATTAGTGGATTTTCAATAAATTAAAAAGGGAGGTTTTTGCCTCCCTTTTTTTATGACTACCCCTATAAAATACAATTTTTATTTAGGTTATGCACTAAAAATAGTAACTTCAAAGCAACCCAAGTACCCAACCTATTTACTATGAAATTTACTTTCTCTAGCCTTTTGGTTTTGTCCCTTTTGGCTTTTTCTTCCTGTAAAAAAGAAACTACGCTATTCGAACTTATCCCAGCCGGCAAAACAGGAATTGATTTTAATAATACCATCGTAGAATCCGATTCATTCAATATTCTTACGGATGAATATATCTTCAATGGTGGAGGAGTGGCCGTTGCTGATTTTGACAATAATGGATTGCCGGATCTGTTTTTTACAGGAAATCAAGTTTCTAATAAGCTGTACTTGAATTCAGGGGAATTCAATTTCGAAGACGTGACGGATTATGCGGGTGTAGCTGCCGCCAACCAATGGTGCACAGGCGCCGTCGCTGTAGATATTAATGGTGATGGATGGATGGATATCTATGTTGCCTCTGCTATGAAACTTGGTCCGGGAGAGCGGAACAATTTGCTTTTTGTCAATCAAGGGAAAGATGCCTCCGGTAAAATTACATTCAAAGAAATGGCTTCTGAATATGGGATTGCTGATGCCGGAAATACCATGTGGGCAGCTTTTATTGATTATGATTTAGATGGTGATTTGGACTTATATGTATTGAATAATCAACAAAGCAGAAGTGTACCAACCAACTATCGCCAGAAAATCATCGATGGTTCAGCTGTGAATAATGATGCTTTCTATAGAAATAATGGAGATGGAACGTTTACAAACGTAACTAGCGAAGCAGGTATTACCATAGAGGGGTATGGCCTGGGCGTTTTGGTTTCTGATTTGAATAATGACGGATGGCCTGATATCCATGTCAGCAATGATTACGTGACCAATGATATTATTTATATCAACAACCAAGACGGGACTTTTTCCAATCAATCCGGCGAAATGTTAAGACATCAGAGTATGTTCTCTATGGGAGCTGATATTTCTGATTTTAACAATGATGCCAAACCGGATATCATCACGCTGGATATGCTGGGCGAAGATAATTATCGAAAGAAAACCACCATCGGAAACAACTCTTACCAAGTTTATATAAGTAATGAGCAATGGGGATATGAATATCAATATGTCCGAAATATGCTCCATATGAATAATGGTGAAGATGTGCCATTCAGTGAGATAGGGATGATGTCCGGGGTGTATCAAACTGATTGGAGTTGGGCACCTTTATTTGGAGATGTCGATAATGATGGATTCAGGGATCTTTTGGTGACAAATGGATTTCCCCGGGATATTACAGATAAGGATTTTGCCAATTATCGGGCTGATGTGGGAAATATCGCTTCCAAGCGTCAGTTGCTGGATTCTATTCCAATCGTGAAAATCCCAAATTATGCATTTAAGAATAAAGGGGATTTGACTTTTTCCGATGAAGGAAATGCTTGGGGATTGAACAAACCTTCCTTTTCTAACGGAGCAGCTTTTGTGGACTTGGACAATGACGGGGACTTGGATTATGTGGTTAATAACATAAACGATCCTGCATTTGTCTTTGAAAACACTCTAAATACTAAGGGGCAAAAGAATGGTTACATCAAACTTAAACTACGTGGAACGGAGTTTAATCCCCAGGGATTGGGAGCAAAAGTATTGATCACCCTTCCGGATAGCAGTCTACTCTACCAAGAACAGCAGGTAGTGAGAGGATATATGTCGTCGATTGATGAAGTAATGCATTTCGGAGTAGGCGAAGTGTCTGAAATCTCATCCATTCAAGTCATTTGGCCTGATGGAAAGGAAAGTTCTCACATAAACGTGAAGCCTAACCAACAGCTTGAATTTGCCTATGCAGATGCGAAACAAGGAAAAAACAAGGTGGCTATAATCCCTTCCAAGATACCAAACGCACTCTACGCTGAAGTTTCATCAGCTAGAGGTATGGAATACCGCCATGAAGAAGTGGATAAGATTGACTTCAATATTCAGCGGGTAATTCCGCACAAACTGAGTCAATACGGCCCGAGCTTAGCAGTAGGTGATGTGAACGGAGATGGGATTGAGGATCTGGTAGTTGGATCGGCCTCAGGCTTCGCTCCACGGGTATTTATTCAGGGTATTGACGGAAAGTTCTCCGCAAAAAATCTTATTTCTGAAGAAGGCAATTTCTTTGAGGAGATGGGAATACTTCTTTTTGATATTGATAACGATTCCGATTTGGATATGTATCTGGTGGGAGGAAGTAATGAGTTTATGGGAGATGCAGAAGCGTACACAGATCGGGTGTTTTTGAATGATGGAAAAGGAAATTTCACGCTTGATCAAAACTTCTCAGCAGTGAAAGCAAGTGGGTCTACGGTGCGGGGAGCGGATTTCGATGGGGATGGATTTATGGATTTATTCGTGGGAGGCAGAACTCCTATAGCTCAATACCCTTTTCCTGATAAAAGCTATCTTCTTCGTAATGTCAACGGTCAACTACAGGATGTGACGGATGAAATTGCTCCCGGGCTTCGTAAAGTCGGAATGGTGACGGACGCCATCTGGTCAGATGTGGATGCAGATGGACTTGTGGACTTGGTGGTAGTGGGAGAATTGATGGGGATAACAATTTTCAAAAATGAGGGAGGTAAGTTTACTAAGCTTGAAAATACCGGGCTGGAAAATTATCTGGGTTGGTGGAATTCCATCACTTCCGGTGATTTTGATCAAGATGGAGATACGGATTTTGTAGTAGGGAATCTTGGTGAAAACAACTCGCACCACCCCACAGCCGAAAGACCGGTGAAGATCTACGCCAAGGACTTCGACAATAACGGAAGCGTGGATCCAATTACTTTTGCTTACTACAAGGATCGTGAGGGGAATTACAACTCTTTTCCAAGCCACTTTTGGGGAGATTTAAATGGGCAGAGTCCAATGTTTAGAAGGAAGTTTGAACGCTATAAATTATATGCGCTAAGTACTGAGCAGTCTCTTTTCACTGAAAAAGAACGAGAGGATGCGTTGATTCTTACCGGGAACTACGATAAGACGGCTTATATAGAAAATCTAGGCAATGGCAAGTTTAAAGTAAAAAGGCTCCCAACCTTGGCACAGATAGCCCCAGTGAATGGGCTGGTGACGGAGGATGTAAACGGGGACGGGTTTCCTGATGTAGTCATGATAGGAAATGACTACGGCAATGAAATCTTTGTAGGTCGTCTGGATGCACATTTGGGACTTGTTCTATTGGGAGATGGAAAAGGAGGATTTACACCGATGAGCCCCCAAGAAAGTGGATTTATGGTTCCGGGAGATGGAAAGGCTTTGGTGAAAATAGCTTCGGCTCAAGGTGATCCACTTCTGGTAGCGTCTCAAAACCGGGGGAAGCTGCTGATGTTCGAACCTCAAAATAACCGGTCGGGTAGATCTATTACTCCCGGTCAGGAAATAATGGCGGTGATTTTGGAATTGGAAAACGGCAAGAAGCAGCGGATAGAAACCGGCTTTGGCTCCGGATTCCTCTCCCAGTCGGGAAGGGAAATCAACTTGCCTATAGGAGTGAAGGGAATTCAGTTGCAGGATTACAAAGGAAATATCAAGGATGTAGATATGAATTCTTTGGATTGATGCGTCAGTACTTTTCCCGCAGATAGTCGCAGATTTTGCAAAGTGAAGTGCTTAGGATGACAAAGAATATGTGTATCCTGTTAGTTGCATGTATGTCGAAATTAATGATGGAAGTTTATATTTGGTAACTCCCTCCGCCGCGGCGGAGGGCAAGTTTTTTTTCTCCATGAAAATCAGACATAATTCCATTAATGCCGTGATGCGGATACACATAAAATGGGAAAGGATTTCAGAATTTTGGAAGCAATTCATAAACCTAGAGAATAGTACCTCTTAGATATACATTTCCCCAGACTTCACCTTGCAGATTTCTACCATAAGCTCAGCGACCTTATCCGTAACATCATCAAAATATTTCCTCCCTTTTTCAGGGGAGGATTTTTTTGGATTACCTATTCCCGTGTCTTCAGATACTTCTGACCATTTCCGCTCTGCCCAGGCCCACTTTTCCTGTACCCCTTTGATCTTGGATTTTTTTTCTGTCCCATTCCCGGCTTCCTCCAGTGGCAAAACCAATTCGGGATGCAGGTGCATAATGATGGAAGTTTCCATTTCGTCCGCATGGTCACCTGCTTCCTCGAAATACTTGGTCTTGTCAAGTGCCTGAAACCAGTTGCATGTGAAGAGCATCATGTCAGGAAACTTCAGCCCAAGCTCACGGAGCATGGTCTTGAAGTCATTTCCGCCGTGGCTATTTACAATCAGAAGTTTCTTTGTTCCCTGCCGATCTAGAACTGTGATGATATCCTGAAGAATCATCAGCTGCGTACTTGGGTTTAGATTGATATCCAGATAAATATCCGATTGCCCTGTATTCACTCCAAAAGGAATCGTTGGCATCACTGTGACATTGGCGCCTTTGTGCCAAGCTTTTCTCCCAGCTTCTCCGGCTACAGCATCTGCTTCATATACATCTGTACCATAGGGCAGGTGATGATTGTGGGCTTCGGTTGCTCCCCAAGGCAAAACCGCCAATTCAAAGCGATGATTTTCCAGTGTTTTCCAATTGGACTCGGCAAGTAAATAGGGTTTCATAAGTAATAGTGGTTTCTGATTAAAAGAAATTCTTACAGTAGTGAAAGTGGGGAATCCTTATGATCTCAAAGGAAATGAAGAAAGGTAAGTCTAAATATCCCCATTTTTAATAATTTGAGGCCTGATTCTAAATTAACTCGAATGTCTCAAAGAAGAAAATTTATAAAGCAATCCCTGATGGGCTCTGCGCTTTTTATACCGGGAGTTTCTTCCATCGCTGAAGGAAAGTCACCTGCACTTTTCAATGGAGAAAAACCACTTATCCTATCCACTTGGAATCATGGATTGCCGGCAAATACTGCTGCTGTGGAAAAACTAAATTCAGGCGGAAGTATTGTGGACGCTGTGGAAACGGGGGTGAGAGATACCGAATTGGATATGAGCAACCTGTCTGTAGGATTGCAGGGATTGCCGGATAGGGAAGGGATTACTACGCTTGACGCTTCGATAATGTCAGGGGACGGTTCCTGCGGTTCGGTAGCTTTTGTGAGACAGGTAAAGCACCCTATCACGCTTGCCAGAATGGTAATGGAGCAAACTCCTCACGTAATGCTTGCCGGTGAAGGAGCCCGTCAGTTTGCGATATCGCAGGGGATGCCGATGGAGGATGAAGAATTAAGTCCAAAAGCTAAAGAGGCCTATGAGGCATGGAAAGTCACCAGCCAGTACAAGCCGGTGATCAATATTGAAAATCACGATACAATCGGGATGATCGGCATGGATGCAAAAGGTAATATGGCGGGAAGCTGCACCACAAGCGGACTGGCTTTTAAAATGCATGGAAGGGTGGGGGATAGTCCTATCATAGGTGCCGGTCTTTTTGTGGATAATGAAGTAGGAGCAGCTACTGCTACAGGACTTGGGGAGTCTATTATACGCATTTGTGGAAGCTTTTTGATAGTGGAGCTCATGCGTCAGGGCCGTACTCCACAGGAAGCTTGTGAAGAGGCCGTGAAGCGCTTGATTGCAAAAAACAAGGACATTAAAGATATTCAGGCTGGTTTCCTTGCCATGAACAAAGATGGAGAAGTAGGAGCTTATGCGGTACACCCGGGTTTTAACTATGCGCAGGCCACGCTGCAAAGCAATGTGATGATAGATTCTAATTCGCATTTCAAAGGATGAACAAAATAATACTAGAATCCCCTGTTTTCAATGTGGAAGCGGCTATGGATGCAGCCGGCTATGGAGTAGACCGCTTAGAACTTTGTGCTAATTTCCCCGAAGGTGGAGAGACTCCAAGCGCAGGAATGCTCAAATTTCTGAAAACTGAAATTGATATCCCTGTATTTGTGATGATCAGACCACGGGGTGGCGATTTTGCTTATTCCCAGAAGGAATTGATGGTGATGAAGCGCGATATAGAATTGCTGGACGAGTTGGGAGCGGATGGATTTGTATTTGGTGTACTGGACAACCATGGATTTGTAGATACAGATTCTTGTAAATCACTGTTACGGGCAGCTTCCGGAAAGCCCTGTACATTCCATCGTGCATTTGATGCTTCAGCTGATTACTTTGATTCTTTGGAGAAAATCATCGCTTGTGGTTTTGATCGTATTCTGACCTCAGGCGGTAGGAATTCTGTCACCGAAGGTCTGGATACTCTTAGGGAATTACTGGGGAAGGCTGAAGATAGAATTAGTATCATGCCGGGCGGAGGAACTAAACCCGAGCATGTTTTGGAGCTGAAAAAAACTGGTTTCTTAAAAGAAATCCATGCTTCCTGCAAGACGTGGAAACCGTCTTCAAATCACTATTTCAATCCGGATTTATCGTTTTCGGATGATCCAAAATCCTTCACACATCACCTACGAATAGATCAAAATGTGGTTAATCAATTTTTGGAGGTAATAGAAGAATGAGGTTTAGGAGACTGGTTGTTCTGCTATTGGCGGTGGTATCTAACTCCTGTAATCCAATTTCGGAGCGAAAGCAACCATCGCCTACGTTGGAGCAATTGGCTTCCATGGATTTGAATCTAGATGGTAAGCAGCTCGCAAATGCCTATTGTTCAATCTGCCATTTGAAGCCTGATCCCGGAATCTTAGACAAAGGAACTTGGGGCGAAAAAGTGCTTCCGGATATGAGGAAGAGGATGGGACTATTTTTACCGGAGGATTTTGGGCAACCATTGCCTGAAGATATGGACGTTCCTTCGGGTATTTATTCCAAGGTACAATTGATCAAAAAAGAAGATTGGGAGAAAATTCTTGCCTATTACTTGGATCATGCACCGGATACCCCCTTGCCTCAGGCGGAAAAGGCAGCTCCAACCAAAGGGATCCCGGGTTTCCAAGCTTCACGTCCGGACTTTCATAGAATAAAAGGCAATCTATCCACTATGCTTCGAATTCATCCGGAGACCGGGGATTTATGGCTCGGTGACCGTTTGAAGATGATATATATTCTCGATCCAAAGAATGGTTTTCAAATCAAGGATTCTGTTCTCACCGAAGTTGCGCCGGTGGATATCAACTGGAATGAGGATGGTGGCTTCGATCTGCTGACTATGGGAAGGATGGATCCTTCAAATGATTCCTTGGGGATGGTGTCTAAGTTTTGGTTAGAAGCTCAGGAATGGCAAAGCAAAGAGCTTTTAAGCGGGTTAATTCGTCCTGTTGATCTTGCTGTTGCCGATTGGAATGGAGATGGGAAGCAGGATAGGGTGGTTTCCCAGTTTGGAAATCACTTTGGGAAAATGAGCCTCTATCTGTCGGGATCTAAGAATCCTACTGAAGTGATTTTACGTCCTGAACCTGGGGCGAGACGGGCAATTGCTGTGGATTTTGACGGAGATGGGAACTTGGATGTGTTGGGGCTTATGACTCAGGCTCAGGAAGGGATTTATGTTTGGTTAAACAAAGGGGCAAATCAGTATAAGGAAAAAGCCATCCTTCGATTCCAGCCGGCATTTGGCGCAAGTGACTTTAGGTTTGAAGATGTGAATGGAGACGGCCACAAAGATATTATTGTGGTGAATGGAGATAATGCTGATCTGTCACAAGTGCTCAAAAATTACCATGGGGTGCGAATCTTTTTGAATGATGGGGAAAGTAAATTTGAAGAATCGTGGTTCTACCCCATGTATGGAGCCAGTGGTATTGAAGTGGGGGATTTTGACGGCGATGGTGATTTGGATTTCTTCGTTTTGTCATTTTTTCCTGATGATTCGCAGGATCCACAACAAAACTTGGTGTATTTCAGACAAAATGAAGAAGGTGGGTTTGATCCTTTTGTATTGAGTGAAAGTATCGAGGGAAATTTACTTACTATGGCTGTCGGGGATATTGATCTGGATGGGGATCTGGATGTTGTGGTTGGAGCCTTTGACTTCGATGATCTTTATAAGGGGGCAAGTAGAAGTTGGAAACCTTTTATTTTTCTCGAAAATAAAAGCAAGTGATTATTGTACTAGGGGGTATTTTTGAAATTATAGTGTTGAAATAGTTTGTTTTTAAAACTATAATTTTTAATTGTGGTGAATTATCGATAATTTATTCTTTCATCCTTAAATTTTTAACCTATGGTAAAAAGTTTTCAAGGGGTCAGAATGGCAGAACCCAAAAAAGCCCCGATTCCGCAAATCCTAGTCAAAGAATACATGAGTACCGGCTTGATTACTTTCAAACCTGATGATACCATCGATCAGGTGATGGAGGTGCTCACTAAGCGAAAAATCTCCGGGGCACCGGTGATAGATGCTTCAGGTGCGTTGATAGGTATTATTTCGGAAGTGGATTGCCTCAAAGAAATCATTAAAGGGAAATATACCAACACACCGAAATTCCCGGCAAAAGTAAGCGAACATATGTCTACTGATGTACTCACACTTTCTCCTGATTTATCAATATTCGATGCTGCATCCCAATTTTTGGAGCATAAAATCCGAAGATTTCCAGTGATGAAAGATGGAGTCCTGTTGGGACAGATTAGTCTGAGTGATATAATTCGGGCCTTTCCTACCTTGAGACAAACCACTTGGTAGAAAAAATAGTTAGCAGAAGCGTAAATGCCCCTAAAAGAGGAGAATCTCGAAGGGGCATTTTTAATTTAACTGCAATGCGTACCGCGTTTCACGGAGAGAACTCATTGATTTGCGGTTCAAGCCTGCCTATCGGACAGACAGTTTTCGGACTTGGACCTAATTGAGTGCATTGCAGTCTCCAGACTGCAATTAGAGAAAGTACAATTCTTCGACTTCAGGGTGGCACATTGCTGATCCCTGAGATTACTTTTCTGCAACTGATCACGGCGACCGGACAACTGACTGCTTTTCTTTGTTCTTATTTTGAGCTTTCTATAGCTCTTTCTACATCCAGAATAATGTCTTCATAGTGTTCCAAGCCCACGGATAGTCGTACCAGTCCATCCGAAATCCCAACCTGAGCTCTTTCGTCAACAGAAAGTTTGCTGTGCGTAGTGGAGGCAGGATGCGTGACAATACTTCTGCTGTCACCAAGGTTTGCTGTGATGGAAATCATCTGAAGCTGGTCGATGAAGCGTTGGGCACGCTGAACTCCGCCTTTCAGGTCTAAGGTGATTATCCCGCCCCCCTGACTCATTTGTTTTTTGGCAATTTCGTATTGGGGATGGGATTTTAGGAACGGGTATTTTACTGCAAGTAACTCAGAATTACCTTCGAAATACTCGGCTACTTTCAGCGCATTGCTACAGTGCCTATCCATCCTTACACCAAGGGTTTCCATGCTTTTAGCAAGTATCCATGCATTGAATGGAGATATGGCAGGCCCTGTGTGTCTCGCAAAAAACTGCACTTCCTGCATCAAGTCAGCTTTGCCCAAAATCAGTCCGCCTAACACCCGTCCTTGTCCGTCGATGTATTTGGTAGCACTGTGGGTCACAATATGAGCCCCCCATTTAGCAGGCTGTTGTAGATAAGGTGAGGCGAAGCAATTATCCACTACCAGAATCAGGTTGTGAGCTGCCGCAAATTTACCCGCCCATTCCAGATCGATTATTTCCAGGCCCGGATTGGAAGGAGTTTCGATGAAAAGCATTTTGGTGTTTGGCTGTACGAGCTTTTCCCAGTTCAAATAATCAGAAATGTCCCCGTAGGTAGAACTAATGCCCCACTTGGGAAATAATCGGGTCAAGAGCTGATGCGTAGATCCGAAAAGTGATCTGGCAGCAAGCACATGGTCTCCTTGCTGGAGAAGTGCGGCTATGCTTCCAAACATTGCGGCCATTCCTGATGCAGTGGCAAATCCATCTTCAGTGCCTTCTGCAGCACAGACTTTTTCTATCAGGTCACTGGAATTTGGGTTGGCATACCGGGAGTAGATATTGCCTTCTATTTCATCGGCAAAAGTAGCTCTGGCTTCTTCTGCCGAATCGAAGGTAAAGCTGGATGTAAGGTAGATCGGAGCAGAGTGCTCTCTTTGGCTGGATTTGGAAGGGGAGATCCGTACAGAATTCGTTTCGAAGTGCTTACTCATTTATTGATCAGTTTAGATTTTGACAAGACTAATCAAGCAGATTTGAGAAAATCAAACCAAATGCAGAAACGAACTAAAAGGGATTATTTGTGAAGTAAGCCAATCTATAGTTCCCGCGTAGGGTAGGATTTGGCACCGTTCTCCGTTTCGGGATGGTTGCCAGAGGGTCATAGAGCCTAATCTCTCGCCTCTTCTTTATAAATCAGTTGCCTGAAGTGATGCAAAGAAAGATCGATATTTGGGGAATTCCAAATCTTATTTCATGTGTTTGTGTTTTTTTTAAAAGGCCACACCTGCCTTGCCGGTAGGCAGGCTCGATTTCATCAATCGTTGAATTGATTCATGGTGCGCTCTATGCCAATTGCACAAAAACTGAGTGTCATTTCTATTGCTTTATCCATTATGGTGGGGATTTCGGCAAATTCCTGCTGTGTGAAGTTTCCCAAAACAAAATCGACTTGTCTACCTTTGGGGAAGTCATCGCCTATGCCCATTCTCAGTCTTGGGTAATTCTGACCACCGGTGAGCTCTTCTATGTTTTTCAGCCCGTTGTGACCGGCTGCACTTCCTTTGGGTTTCATACGGAGTTTGCCAAAAGGAATGGCCACATCATCCACGATCACCAGCGTGTTCTCTTTGGTTATCTGAAGTTCTTTCATCCAGTAATTCATTGCTTTACCACTTAGGTTCATATAAGTCGTAGGCTTAATCATATGGATTGTTCGGCCTTTGTGCTTGAATTCTGTTTTGAATGCAAGACGGTCGCTCTTCCATGTGCAGTCCTTTGCATCAGCAAGCCTGTCCACCGTCAAAAATCCGATGTTGTGTCTGGTCAGTTCGTATTCAGGGCCAATATTACCTAGGCCAATGATTAGGTGTTTCATGTGTTTATGTTTTGTCTTTCAAAGGCCACATGGAATCTCGCACGGTTTATAATCATCCCACTGTGCGTCGCCTTCGACATGCTCGATTTCATCTGTTTATATTTTGTTTTAAGAGGTCAGATGGAATGCCCTAGATAATCATCCCCCTGTGTGAGAAGACTTTCTCATGGGCATTTCATCTGTCTATAATTTGATTTTTAATGGCCAGATAGCCTGTCCCGAACTCGATTCGGGGAAGAATCTCGCATGGCTTACAATCGTCTCAGTAAGTGACTTTTGAGTCGTACTCGATTTCATTTTACAATAGCTATATGGCTTTAAAATAAAAAATCCTGCCCATAATGGGCAGGATTTTGAATGAATAGGGAAAGAAATTATTCTTCTCCGCCTTTTTTACCTCTAAGTGCTCTTGGAACACCAATAGTCACGATAGAAACGTTTGGACTGGTAAGTACTTCAAATCCTTCTACGGACACATCTTCAACTTTGAATGATTTGCCCAAGTCAAGCTCAGAAATATCAACTGTAATAAAGTCAGGGAAATCTTTTGCAAGACCTTTTACTTTCAATACTCTAGTTTTCAATTCCAATTTACCACCTTTTGCAATACCAGGAGAGCTACCTACAACTTTCACGGGAATTTCAAACTTGATAGGCTTGTCTTCTGCATACGCTACAAAGTCAGCGTGAAGAAGTGTTTCACTTACCGGGTGAAACTGTGCGTCCTTCAATACTGCTTTGATGATAGTTCCTTCAAGGTTCAGCTGAACTAAGTGAACCTCCGGAGTATAGATCAAGTCTCTGAAAAGGATGATTGGAGAGTAGAAATGAATCTGCTCTTTGATACCAGGTCCGTAAACCACACAGGGAACATTACCTGATTCTCTCAATTCAGAAAGACTGGCACTGTCGAGATTTGCTCTTTTAAACCCTATAACCTCTAGTGTTTTCATATTATGTATTTGTATTAAAATTGGTTCTTAGATGAACAAAGAACTGATAGAAGTATTTCCTGTCACGGCATGAATAGCCTTTGCGAATAGGTCAGCGACTGTCAATACTTTGATTTTGGATGATTGTTGCCGTAGAGTGATGGTATCAGTGATAACCAATTCTTCCAAGACTGAGTTTTCGATGTTTTCGTAAGCTTTTCCGGAGAGTACGCCATGTGTAGCTATCGCTCTTACTGAAGTAGCTCCTTTTTCCAGGACGATTTGTGCGGCTTTGCATAGTGTGCCTGCGGTGTCCACCAAATCGTCCACGAGAATTACATCCTTACCCTCTACATCTCCGATTACTTGCATTGAAGCAATCTCGTTGGCTCTTTTTCTGTGCTTATCACAGACGACCATTTCTACTTCAAAATGCTTGGCGTAAGCCCTGGCTCTTGCTACTCCTCCTACATCAGGTGATGCAAAAATCATATTCGGAAGTCTCAGCGAATTCAAATAGGGCACAAAAATAGCTGATCCATTCAAATGATCCAAAGGTATGTCGAAAAAACCTTGGATTTGTCCGGCATGAAGATCACATGTCATGATTCGATCCGCTCCCGCAGAGGTGATCATATTGGCAATTGCCTTAGCTGCGATGGATACTCTTGGCCTATCTTTCCTGTCTTGCCTGGCGTATCCGAAATATGGGATTACAGCACATACTTTATATGCACTCGCTCTTTTGGCAGCGTCTATCATCAGGCAAAGTTCCAACAGGTTGTCACTTGGCGGTGTGGTGCTTTGAACCAAAAAGACTGTACATCCTCTTATAGATTCATTGAAGCTCGGGGACAATTCGCCGTCACTGAATTTGGAAAGCGTAAGATCGCCCAGCTTTTTGCCGTAATTTTTAGCGATTTTCTCTGCAAGTGATTGGCTATTGGTGCCTGAAAATATTTTAACCTCGGACATGGTTAGTTGTTTTTTTCGGGAAAGGTTTGGAATGGATTTAAGAGCAAAAATAGTAATTTTTGAATGGAAGGCTAGGGTGTTAGGAGTTGATATGGAAGATAATTAGGGCTTGAACCCTATTTGCCCATTTTTGGAAAATCACTTGAGCAGGCAATACTGCTTTTGGATTAGACTATAGCTGGTAGTCTAAGTGATATTCTTGTTTAGGAAATGCTTGGGTAAAACATGCTGGGAGCTAGGTTTGGCTGTACACATTAGAATAATGCTTAGCTTATTGCCGTTATTTTCCAGTCCTGTAAAATCCCAATAAAAGAGGCTTTATATCAGCTATAGCCTCTTTTTTCATGCTATTTTAGACAGAAAATAAACCAACCCATATGCTTATGAGATTAAAAACTACACTAGTTATTCTGTTTATATTCTTTTCAGTAGGAGTATTTGCCCAGAATGTTCCCACTCCAAAAGCGCACTTTGGCTTTGAGATGGGAGATGATTACAAGCTTGCCAATTTTACCGAAACTGAAGCTTACTTCAAGAAAGTTGCTGAAGCAAGTGACCGTGTGAGAATGGTGGAGATTGGTAAAACGGAATATGGCAGGTCACAGCCTATGATGATCGTGACTGCTCCCGCCAATTTTGAGAAGCTAGACCGATACAGGGAAATCTCCCAAAAGCTGGCCCATGCCGAAATCACCCGTGAAGAAGCAGAAAAGCTTTCGGTGGAAGGCAAACCTGTAGTCTGGGTGGATGGAGGACTTCATGCCAATGAGGTGGTAGGGCCACACCAGCTGATAGAAACTTTGTATCAATTGGCTTCTAAAAACGATGATGAGACGCTGAAAATCCTTGATGAGGTGATAGTCCTTCTTGTGCATGCCAATCCCGACGGAATGGAAATCATGTCGGACTGGTATATGAGAAAGGAAGATCCGGGGGCCCGCGATCAAAATATTCCGATTCTCTATCAAAAGTATGTAGGGCATGACAATAACCGTGACTTCTACATGAATAATATGAGTGAAGCGGCGAATATGTCACTTCAACAATACGTAGAGTGGATTCCGCAGATTATTTACAATCACCATCAGACAGCTCCTGCAGGGGCAGTGGTGGCAGGGCCTCCTTACCGTGATCCTTTCAATCACGTGTTTGATCCGCTGATTATCACCAGTTTGGATGCCGTGGGCGCGGCGATGATCAACAGGATGCATCAGGAAGACAGGCCCGGCTATACCAGGTTAGATGGTTCTGTGTTTTCTACTTGGTGGAATGGAGGCTTGAGAACCACTCCTTATTATCATAACATTATCGGTATTTTGACCGAAATCATAGGGAATCCTACTCCTGCCGAAGTGCCTTTGGTGCCTGAGCGGTTGATCCCCAACAATGGAACTCCGTACCCTGTCACTCCTCAGGAGTGGCATTTCAGACAATCCATTGACTATTCTGTTTCTTTAAACTACGCGATCTTTAATCATGCTGTGAGACACGGAGATGAATTGCTGCTGAATATTTACTTGATGGGTCGTAAGTCTATTGAGAAGGGTAGTCAGGATAATTGGACGATGTATCCAAAGTATGCTCAGGCGGTGCAGGATGCTTTTAATGAATCCCAAAAGAGCAAGACAGGTGAAGCTGAGGAAGTGAATGAATATGGTTCTAGGTCAAGATATCCTGCCATGTTATATGATTCAGTTTACACAGATCCTGCTAACAGGGATCCCAGAGGTTATATTCTTTCTGCCGATCAGCCTGACTTCCCGACGGCAGTGAAGTTCATGAATGCTTTGATCAAGTCAGGAGTTTTGGTAGAGAAAGCCACTGCTGACTTTACTGTCAATGGCAAAAACTATCCTGCCAATTCTTTCATTGTCAAAACAGCACAGGCTTTTCGCCCACATGTGATAGATATGTTTGAGCCGCAGGATCATCCGAATGATTTCCTTTATCCGGGTGGACCTCCTATCAGACCGTATGATGCAGCAGGCTGGACGTTGGCGTTGCAAATGGGAGTGGAAGTTGATCGTTTATATGAAGGCTTTGATGGGCCATTTGAGCGCATACCATATGGGGAGATTCAGTCTCCACCGGCAAAGACTCTTGCGAATGGCTCAGGCTATCTGCTTGATGTGAGAAACAACAACAGTTTCATGGCGGTGAATGATTTGCTGAAAGCAAACGTGAAGGTTTATAGGACCACTGCTGCGGTAGATGGGTTACCTGTGGGATCCTTCTATGTAAGTGGAGGAAAAAAGGAATTGGAACTGGCAGCGAAAGAATACGGAGTATATCCGGTACCGGTCTCTATGCCAAAAGGAGCCACTCAGATACAGCCAGCCCGTGTAGGCTTATATGATTACTATGGAGGTTCTATGCCTTCCGGCTGGGTGAGATGGATGCTGGAGCAATTTCATTTTGAATACCAACTCGTATTTCCTAAGGAAATTGATGCGGGCAATTTGAAAGATAAGTATGACGTGATGCTGTTTATAGGTCCAGGGATTCCGGGGGCAGAATCTCGCGGTTATTCCAGAGCGCAACCAAAACCTGAAGAAATTGATGAGAAATATCATCACATGTTGGGGAGTTTTACGGCGAAGGAATCTCTTCCTCAGCTAAAGAGATTTATAGAGGATGGGGGAGTGGTCATATCAGTGGGCTCAGCTACCGAACTGGCTTACCACTTGGGTCTTCCAGTGGAAGATGCGCTGGTGGAGATTGGGGCTGATGGAAAAGCCAAGTCTCTTAGCGGTGAAAAATACTACGTGCCGGGCTCAGTGCTTGAAATGTATGTTGATAATTCTGTCCCTATTAATTATGGAATGGGGGATGAAGCCTACATCATGTTCAATAGAAGTCCTGTATTTAAGTTAGCTCCAAGTGCAGGAAATAAGAGAGTGAAACCAATCGCATGGTTTGGTGATGATGAGCCATTGAGAAGTGGATGGGCATGGGGTCAGTCTTACCTGAAAAACGGAGTCACTGCCTTTGAAGCTCAACTGGGTAAAGGGAAATTCTATGCATTTGGGCCTGAGATTACTTTTAGGGCACAGTCGCATGGCACATTCAAAATGCTGTTTAACGGGCTTTACAAATAAGTAGTTAGTTCTTTGTCGATTGAAAACCGCCTTGAGAAGGGCGGTTTTTTTTATGGGAATTAGTAACCGCTGCGATCACGGATTTTCGCAATGTGCTTTACTGTCGCCGTTCGTGTCACGCGAACAGTGCCATTTGAAGTTGTCCTGCTTCTCCAGAAGCCGGACGTTATGCAAAGCCGTAATTCGTAAATCTTTTTTATCTTGAACGTATACATTCTTCGAATCCTTCCTTATTTAATTTACTGCATTATGGATGACATCAACTCAACGTTTATCTCAGGAATACACAATTGGTGCGATCGATGGTGTGAACGTTGTGCATTTACGACGAGATGTAGGGTTTTTGAGAGGGAGAAGGAGAGAGATTTGAAAGAACCGGAAGACTTTTGGAATGCACTATCCGAGAATTTCAAAGAGATTTTGGATATGCTTCATGTGATGGCCGAGGAGCATGGTATTGACCTGGAACAAATCGCAAAGGATAGTGAGACTGATAAGTCGCTGGAAGAGGAGGATAAAAGACTGGATGAACACCCCTTGAGTGTACTTACAAATCAGTATTTGTTGGAAGGGAAAGAATGGCTAGATTCCTCCAAGGTCAAAGATTATTGTGAAGAATTAACCCAGCAGGTAAATTTGGGATTGATGCAGATTTCTGATGCTAAAGATCAGGTTACTAAAATTGAAGAGGCTCTTGAGGTGATTCGATGGTATTTGTTTTTTATCCATGTAAAATCAAAAAGAGTACTTCACGACCTTTCGGGTGACTTTTGGGATGAGTATCCTGAAGAGGAAAAAAGTTATAACGGTTCTGCGAAGATTGCGATGATATCAATTGAGCGAAGTATGCAAGCTTGGAAATTACTGCTCGACACCATGAAAGCTGAGCAGAATTCTATTTTGACTTTATTGATCCTTTTGGATAAATCCAGAAAACTATTGGCTGCTTTGGTTCCAAACTATGTTCAATTTATCCGTCCGGGATTTGATGAATGATTATGTAGCGCATTTAGAACATCATTTACAACAAGTAGTAGACTATTGAAAACGAAATCCGTTTGATAGTATCGTACACCAAACTGACTATATGGATTCCTATTTACATTATGCCAATGCTGAGCTTGCACTTTGGCAGTATAGAATGAAGAAAAAGCCCAGCTTGGGAGGGCGGCTTACCCATGGGGTGCAAAGCAAAATCAATAGCTGGATCCCCGAAAAGGTTCATAAGGCTATTACCCTGGCGATAGAAAACATGGTCAAAGCGGTGATCACAGGTTCGAGTTGGATTGTTCCAAGACCACATGAAAGCTTGTCCTTCAAACAACGGGAATTTAAGGTAAGAAGTAGGATTAAATGGTACCGGAATACTGCTTCTGTCGAAGGTGCCGTCACAGGTGCCGGCGGAATTCTTATGGGGTTTGCTGATTTTCCTGCTTTCCTGACTATTAAGATGAAGATGCTTTTTGATATCGCAGCACTCTATGGCTTTGATACGAAAGATTATCATGAGCGACTCTTTTTGCTTTACGTTTTTCAACTTAGTTTTTCCAGTCAGCAGAGGCGGAATGATCTGATCGGATTGGTGGAAAATTGGGAAGAATACAGAGAAACCTTACCTAAGGACTTGAAGGAGTTTGACTGGAAAACTTTTCAGCTGGACTACAGGGACTACATTGACCTGGCAAAACTGGCGCAACTGATTCCGATTATAGGGGCGGGAGTGGGTGCGATAGCAAATTATCGACTTACTGAGCATTTAGGCAAATACGCAATGAACGCTTATCGATTACGTGTGTTAGAATGATGTAATGTTCAATCAATAATTTTACACTTCACAAATTGAACTAAATCATAGTTTATGGATTCTCAGAAACACCTATTTAACCTTGATCCGGATATTCATTACCTCAATTGTGGCTCCAAATCTCCACTGTTGAAGTCGGCTGAAGCTGCTGCCGTAGCAGCACTTATTCAGGCTAGAAATCCTTTTCAAATTACACCTGATGATTTTTTTGCATTGCCCAAAGAAGTGAAAGCAAGATTTGCTGAGTTGGTAAATTGTGATCCGTTTCAGGTTGCCTTGATTCCTTCAAGTTCTTATGGCTTTGCCACGGCATTGAGTAATATTCCCTGTGATGCCGGCCAGCATGCCATCGTATTGGAAGGTGAATTTCCCAGCGGGTATTTTTCGCTGAAAACCTGGTGTGACAAGAATCAAGCTGCACTGAAAGTGGTAGGGCCTGATAAAGAAGCTTTAACTCCGGGAGAAAGCTGGAATAAAAATTTACTGGATAGTATCACCTTGGAGACCGCCGTGGTGTTGATGTCATCCATACACTGGATGAATGGGTTGAAATTCGATCTGGAGAGTATAGGCCAAAAATGTAAAACCGTAGGAGCAGTTTTTATTGTGGATGGTACCCAGTCTGTGGGAGCCGCTGAGATGGATGTCAAGAGATTTAAAATTGATGCGTTGATCTGTGCAAGTTACAAATGGCTTTTTGGTCCTTATGGAATGGGGATTTCGTATTTCGGCCATGCTTTTGACGGAGGGCAGCCATTGGAAGAGTCTTGGATGAACAGAACCAATTCGCAGGATTTTGGAAATTTGACTAACTACGACCATGAGTACACAGAGGATTCCGGACGTTACAATGTAGGGGAGATGAGTAATTTTGTTCTTTTGCCTATGCTGAATGAAGGTCTGAAACAGATTAATGAATGGACTGTCTCGGAAATAGAACGTTATTGTCGTAAGCTGACCATACCGCTTTATGAGTATCTGAAAAGTCGGAATGTAGTGCTCGAGGAGGAGCAATATACCTCCCATCATCTTTTTGGATTAAAACTGCCTGAAGACATTGATGTTGAGCTTTTGATAAATAAGCTGCAGTCAAATAAGATCTATGTCTCCAGGCGTGGAGGGAATCTCAGGGTTTCTGTCAATGTGTTTAATACAGCAGAGGATATTGGGAGATTGATTCAGGTGTTGGAGTCAAGCAGATCCAATATCTATGCTTAAAATAACCAGCTCCCCAGATATTCCGACTGATCCCTGAAAAGATGGGATTGATTGCCTTATGCGCAGATTTAAGATTGATTGATTTTGAAACGTAAAAAACCGCTGATATCAGCGGTTTTTTACGTTTAGTTGGCTCACCAGGGCTCGAACCTGGACTCTTCTGAACCAAAATCAGACGTGTTGCCAGTTACACCATGAGCCATTTTATTTAAGATTCCCTGTGGGGTGTCTCTTAAAGTGTCACAAATGTAGAGCCTTGCTTCTTTTTTTCCAAATGAGCCTCTAAACATTTTTGAGTTTTCGGGCTAAATGCCTTTCAGTCAGAAGAAAATATTGCTCTATTAGACGGTATTGCTGCAGAAACAGGGTTGACACAGGTGAGTCTACCGTAAAACAGTTGCTGTGATTTCACGGGACAAGTAGGCTTTAGGTGCCTGGCTGTTGAAAGGATGGGATGAAACCTCGTCGTTGGGACGTGATAAATCCTACTCTGGGGAGTTATAGTGTGTATGCCTTCTGATTTGGGAGTATCCCTTGAGCAGGAATCATGAAAGTAGCCGTCATATTCTTTGAATCAGTGGCGAGGGTCTCTAGAACTTACGGGTGCGTTAGGCTTCATTATAAATGGGCTAACGCTTGATTTTATGTTTTTGGAATAAGGGTAAATCGAATTAATTAAAGATTAAGTTTATGTTTCCGAAAAATGAAAGTAAAAAGATCTTAATTGCGATATTGTTAACGCTGAGCTGGTTGTGTTGCGTAATAAGAAATTTTTAATCATTTTTGATGAAGGACTGAAAATACCACTAAATCATTGTTTATTATGAAAGTAGAGAAATTGGAAAAAATGATACCTGAGGTAGTACAGAAACTATCAAAGTTGAAGGCAGGAGAAGTGCTTGCGGCAGAGCTGGACTGGTGCTTGGGAAGTTTCAAGTATGACAATAATCCCGAGGGAATAATCGAAAAAAGTCATGCTGCTTTGGCTGTTTTCAAAGAGGCAAGGGAAAAGAACAGTAAGGCAGTGTCCAAGAAATTGGTGGAAAGCCTAGAGAAGGTGTTGTCTTAGGCATAAAAAAACCCCGAAATCCGGGGTTTTTTATTTTAGTCAATGAGAAAGGATTATTCTCCTGATACGTTGAATTTAACATTGGTTTTCACTTCTCTGTGAAGATCAACTTCTGCAGCAAATTCACCTGCACCGTCTACCGGTACATTGATGGATATTTTCTTTCTGTCGATGTCGATACCTTGAGTCGCCAATGCATCGGCAATCTGAAGAGTTGTTACTTTACCGAAGATTTTACCTGATTCACCGATTTTCGCTTTGATCTCCAGAGTAAGAGTTTCAAGTTTTGCAGCGATATTTTCAGCTTCAGTTTTAATCTTTTCTGCTTTGTGGGCAGCTTGCTTGATGTTCTCAGCAAGAATCTTCTTGTTAGAGCTCGTTCCAAGTACTGCGAAACCCTGAGGAATCAGGTAGTTTCTTCCGTACCCTGGCTTTACATCTACCAAGTCATTCTTATAGCCAAGACCTTTGATGTCTGTTTTTAGTATGATTTCCATTTGTAATGATCTTTTGTGATTGGACGATACAAGACCGAATTATTTCAACCCATCGGTTACGAATGGCAACAACGCCAAATGTCTTGCTTTTTTGATGGCCTGGGCCACTTTTCTCTGAAATTTGGCAGAGTTTCCGGTAAGTCTTCTAGGAAGGATTTTACCTTGCTCATTGACAAATTTCAACAAGAAATTAGGATCCTTGTAGTCAATGTACTTGATGCCGTGCTTCTTGAATCGGCAATACTTTTTTCTGATTTCGCCTCTATTGATTGGCTCGTTTACTAGTGTCATTTGGTGGCTTCCTCCTTAGCTTCAACTTTTTTGTTAAACTCTCCTTTTCTTCTTCTTTCGGCATAAACAATAGAATGCTTATCCAAAACAGTAGTCAAGAATCTCATCACTTTCTCATCTCTTCTAAATTCTACTTCGAATTTGCGGATAAGCGTAGGATCGGCCTTGAATTCAACCATAACGTAGAAACCTGTAGTCTTTTTCTCAATGGTATAAGCCATTTTCTTAAGACCCCAATTTTCCACATTAATAACGTCTGCCCCCAGTTCTTTTAACAAGTTCACAAACTTGTCGACAGTATCCTTCATCTGAACATCAGATAAAACGGGAGTTAAAATGAATACCGTCTCGTAATTTCTTTGGAACATTTTTTTAATGTGTTTAAGGAATTTAATAAACAGGATGCAAAAGTAGGGAAATCCTGCTGTATTCCAAACAAATAGCTAAATCAAAAGTCAAGAAAGATCAAAAAAAAAGCCTCCCGAAGGAAGCTTTGATTATTTTACCGTAAAGGCTTTTGAGCCGACTTCGTAGTTGTCCACATAGATCTTGACCTGATGCGTACCGGATACATAGTCTGATCCTTTTTCATAGAAGAATGTCAATTCCTGCTCTGTATTGTCGAATATCACATCCTGCTTCACGGTGTAGAACTGCTCTGCCCCATCCATCATAAAAGTACCCGATCCCTTGGCCACATCAAAAATCGGCTGTGCATTTGGCGCCAACACCTGCACATAAACATTCCTTGGGCCTTTTTCAGCGACTTTATTGTCTGCCAAGTTGAAGCTTACTTTGATTCGTTCGATTTGTCGATTTTTAAAATCTTTGGTGGTTTCTACCCGTTCTTTTCCCTTGGAATTTACTGCGGCTATTTCGATGTTTTCAGCCTTCAGCATGGAGGCTACATTCACCTTGGCTTGCAGGTTTTCTTTTTGGATATTCAACTGAGCTACTTCTTCCTCTATTTCTGCCTGGGTAGTTTTCAGATCCTGATTTTCGCTGAAAAGCTGTTGATTCATAGCCCTTAGCTCAAGAATTTCCTGATCTTTCTCTACCATCATCGAATTGTAGTTCTTTATTTTTTCATTCAATGTTACTATTTCGTTTGAACTTCTTTGTCTGGAGGTATTCCGCTCGGAGATTAACTGATCGCGCGCTTCTTCCAATGCTTTTACGTCACCACCTAGTTTTTCGATTTCCTGAATCCTCAGGTCAAGCTGATACGCAACAGAATCCAAGCGCTTGTTCAGATCATTGTTTTCAGTGGAAAGGAGCAGGATTTCTTCAGACTTTTTAGTGCGGTCTACATAGTCTGTATAAAGTTTGATGCCACTTATTATCACTAAGAGCACCAAAACGATAATTATAATGTTCTTACCCTGTTCTTTCTTTTCAGGTTTGGTATTTTCAAATTCAGTATTCATTTCAGATAAGGCGTTAAATGGCTTTTTTAGACAAAAATTATTGGACTTACAGGTATTCTTCAGGCAAAACCGGCTGGGATATAGGCTTTGCATCACCACCACTTGTGCAATATTTAGACCAAATTGAAAATAAGGAGATTCAAGTCCTCATTCCGGGGGCCGGCTCAGGGTATGAAGCGGCATATGCTTGGCAGTCTGGCTTCTGTGGTCTTCACGTTTTGGATTTTTCCAAAGAGCCTTTAGAACGCTTTCAGGCTTTAGACTTAGGATTTCCGCCTGAGCAAATTCATCATCAGAATTTCTTTGATCATTCCGGTTCCTATGATTTGATTTTGGAGCAGACATTCTTTTGTGCACTGGATCCGGCTCTTAGGGAGGATTATGCAGTGAAAATGAAAGAATTGCTAAAGCCCGGAGGGAAAATAGTAGGCGTATGGTTTGACAGGGAATTTGACTTTGACGGCCCACCTTTTGGAGGAAAGATGGAGGAGTATATAGCGCTCTTTCGAAAGTATTTTGAAATCAAAGTCAGTGAGCCGTGTTACAATTCGATTCCGGAGCGATTGGGGTCGGAGGTGTTTATGATCATGGAGAATTCAAAAGTCTAACACGTATCCGGTTTTTTCTCCAGGGTAATCCAACAGCGCAATTCCGCATTCATAAAAGTCTAAACTAAGTTTGACCAGGGGATTGGATCTTATTTCTTTCCATGCCCTTTCCATTTCCCGCGACCAATGAATGTCTCCTATGGCAATAATGGATTTTGTATGGGTTTTTTGAAGTACTTGTTCGAAATAACTTAAAGTGCCTTCGTAAGTATGTGTAGCATCTATCAAGGCAAAATCTACCTTTTGCAGGGTGTCTAGCGTGGAAGGCAGCGTTTTGCTAAGTTCTCCAACAATTAAACTGAGATTTTCGAATCCCTGACTTGGTTTAGCGACTTTTGCTATTTCTTTGGAGCCTTCGAAGGTGTATAGATTCCCCTGAGTAACTCTAGAAAGGTACCTACTGCCGATGCCCATGCAAGTCCCCAGCTCCAGAACGGTATAGGCAGGAGTCAGCGAGCAGAAAAACTGATAAAGCTGTGCAAACTTTCTATTGCTGGTGCTGAATTTGGTGATGTCAGCTACCTTTCTTTTAGCTGTATTGACACTTTTGGATCCTGCACCGTAATCATCTACTTCGATTAATTCATCTGATGAAAGCAGGAGCTTCCTGTAGATTTCGATGTCAAGATCCATACTTTTTCTTCCTTTGATATAGGAAAAAAGATCTTGATAAGTACTGAATAATAAGGGAGACTGAAGGGAGTATTTATCCTCTTTATTCAGCCAATAAGCCAAGTAGGAGAATAGGGGGTAAGTTTTGTTTAGCAAATCAGTTGTGGAAGTAACTGGCAATCATTTGAAATTCGGGGATTATCACCTCGAATTTACTTCCGTCGAAAAGTCTTTCCATGAAGTAAATTCCAGTCATCTTTCCCATGCCGGACTTTAGGTTACAGCCAGATACATAGCTATGTGATTCACCAGGTTCCAAAATTGGTTGTTGGCCCACTACACCGTCTCCTTCAACGATTTTCTTGACTTCTGCAGCATCTGAAATCTCCCATCTTCTGCGTAATAGCTGAACGGTTTGGTTGCTTTTGTTTTCAATAGTTACCTTGTAGGTGAAAACAAAATGATGCTGATGAGGACTGGAGAATTCTGATTGGTAGGTGACTTCGACACTTACTTGAATTCCGGACGTAATCGCAATTACCATAAGTTAAGTAATTTAAAAGTCAGTAAATATATAGGTTATAGTTTGATTAGCAATATGTCCATGGAAGTGAAAATAGAGCCAAGCTGGAGAAGTACGTTAATGCATTTGTTTGACCAAAAGTTCTTTAGTGACTTGGTTTCCTTTGTAAAAGACGAATATGCAACTACAAAAGTTTACCCACCCGGCAAGGAAATTTTTAATGCGTTCAATCATTGTCCCATTGATTCTGTAAAAGTGGTAATTCTTGGTCAGGATCCCTATCATGGTCCGGGGCAAGCTCATGGATTGGCATTTTCAGTCAGGCCGGAAGTGCCATTTCCGCCTAGCCTGCTGAATATTTTCAAAGAGATAGAGTCTGATCTGGGTAAGCCTTTGCCTCCTACAGGCGACCTTACCCACTGGGCAGATCAGGGTGTGTTTTTATTGAATGCTACACTCACCGTAAGGGCTCATCAGGCAGGATCTCATCAGAAAAAAGGATGGGAGGAGTTTACCGATGGGGTGATTCAGGCAATCAGTGATAGCCGGGAGCATGTGGTGTTTTTGCTTTGGGGAGCATATGCCCAGAAGAAATCTTTACTGATTGATTCTAAGAAGCATTTGATTTTGAAAGCTCCGCATCCAAGTCCACTTTCTTCTTATCGTGGTTTTTTTGGCTGCAGGCACTTTTCAAAGGCAAATGACTATTTGATGGCTAATGGTATCGAACCAATTAACTGGTAAAAGGAAACCTTGAGAGATCCACACAACGGAATAAAGTGAAACTAATATTGGGCGCAGGGGAAGGTAGTATGTGGAGAGCAGTCAGTTGTTCAGTCTCAGTGTCTACTCCGCGGTTAAAAATTTTCAAAAAAAAGAGGCTGTCTCATAAGTACTCGTCATTGCGATCCGCCACAGGCGGAGAAGCAATCTTGTTATACGTACTCTAAAGTACATTGAGATTACTTCGTTTCACTCGTAATGACGGGAAAATTTGACATTTGAGACAGCCTCTTAAAGCTTAATTTATTCCTCTAAATATTCTGCTCCAACGGATTTTGCTGAACATCGATTCATGCTTATCCAGTGAAAGCCACAGGAACCAAGCTTTACCTACGATATGGTCTTCCGGCACAAATCCCCAATAGCGGGAATCCAGCGAATCGTGACGATTGTCACCCATCATAAAGTAATAATTCTGTTTGAAAGTATAGCTGTCTACTTTTTGACCATCTATAAAGAGTTGCCCTTCTTTTACTTCCACATTCTTTAGCCCTTCATACTTTTCGATAGTGAAACTGTATTTCATCACATTCTCATCGGTCATCTCGATTGTCCAGCCTTTTGCAGGGATTTTAAGCGGGCCGTAATTGTCACGGTTCCATCCCAAGGCCATTCCATCAGGAAAAACACCTGATTCTCCACCGCTTTTCTGGATTCGTTTAGTCACAGAGGTCACCACGGGTGATGCTTTTAACTTATTTATCACCTCTTCAGTGGCAAAAACCAAGTAGCCTGAGCCATCGCTAAAGGTCAAGTGACTTTCAGGATTGACGTTGTGTTGCTTGAAGAAATCTTCTGTAAGAGGTCTATTGGTAATCACATCGTATGAATACTGCATTTCCTCAGGCTTGGGAGAAGCTTCGTTATTTACGTAAGCATTTCCTTCCCGTACTTCGACTACATCTCCGGCGATACCGATTGCCCGCTTGATGTAGTTGGTTTTTAGGTCAGTTGGATACTGGAACTCTACGGGGTAATTGAATACGACCACATCATTTCTTTCCACATTGGAAAAGCCGGGCAGCCTGAAATAAGGGATCTTGATAGCATCTGAATAGGATGGGATTTCGGTTCCCCAGATTTTCTGATGGGTAAGAGGGACTTGCAACGGAGTCATGGGGAACCTCGTTCCGTAATGCATTTTACTTACGAAAAGGAAATCGCCCACCAAAAGTGATTTTTCCATCGAGGCTGTGGGGATCGTGAATGGCTCCAATAGTAGCCATCGGATCAAACTGGCTGCTACTACTGCAAAAATCAAGGCGTCACCCCATTCTCTGGCGGCTGATTTTTTTTTAGTTGACTTACTCATGATTGGTTTTTAAGTTCAGAAAGATAGAAAATCATCCATGGAAAGCACGCCTTTCTTTCCTTGAATCCACTCCGCTACCAAAATTGCGCCAAGAGCAAAGCCCTGTCTGCTATGTGCGGTGTGAGTGATTTCAATATCGTCGATTTCAGACGAATAGCGTATAATGTGTGTCCCCGGAGCCGGATCTATGCGTTTGTAAGTAATGGGAAGCGAATGTTCATTTTCGATCGTTCCTTCGGTCAGCTCCCAGGTGTTCAGTCCAGTTATGTTTTTGATGATGCCTTCGGCCAAAGTGATTGCTGTTCCGGAAGGAGCGTCTAATTTGGCTGTATGATGGATCTCTTCTACAGAGCTTTTGTACCCGGTCGTTTCGTTCATCAGCTTGGCTAGGAACTCGTTGACTTTGAAAAAGATGTTGACTCCTATGCTATAGTTTGAGGCATAGAAAAAGGCTCCGTTCTTTGCTAGGGTAAGTTGATCGATTTCCGGTTTTTGATCAAGCCAACCGGTGGTGCCGGAGACAATAGGTATACCTTGTTCTATTGCCCATTTGATGTTTTCTACCGCTGCTTCAGGCTGGCTAAACTCTATTGCCACATCTATAACCTCGGGATCCAGAGAATTCAACTCGTCACGGTTGTCGATAGTGATTTTGCCGGCTATGCTGTGACCACGGGATTCTGCCAGTTGACCTATCAATTGGCCCATTTTTCCGTAGCCTAGAAGTAATATATTCATGTTAAAAGTAAATTTTCACAGAAAGTCCTACAGATCTATTGTTAGATGAAAAGCTTTCGAAGTGAGGTTCAAATTTCAATGCAATATCGTCAGAGACATCAAATCCCGACAGGTGGGCATCCACATTCGCATCGACTATATTCAGTGCATAGATCCCTGCCAAAACGAGGTAGCAAAGATCACGGTTTCTTCGCCAATAATTTACATTCCGTACTAATCCATCACGGTTTAAGCTTGGGAAATCATTGGGAAGATCATTGTCAAAATTAGCCAACGATTCCTTGAAAATCTGATATCGACGGTCGTTGAAGTTAATAAAGTAAACATTTGTAATGAGCCCTCCATAAATAATAGGGACTTTCCACGATTTACCATTATACACTTGTCCTGCTCCGGGTAAAATTGCCGAAAGAATAGTGGCTTTTTTCGGATTTTTTGGGAGTAGTGGATAATCAGTTTCCGGTTTTGAAGTCTCTGGCTCTCCTGTTTCCTGTGCAAATAATGTGCTGCTCAGGCTCAAACAGAAAAGCAAAAGACCCACTAAAATCAGCGGGGCTTTTATACGGAATTTGCTATGAAACACTCGGGGCTTCAAGATTAGATGATTTCCAGGATTTCCAGAATCCGATTCAGATCCGATGCAGAATTAAAGGGGATCTTTATTTCTCCTTTATTTTTGGGATTAGACTTTAATGCCACTTTGGTTCCAAAGTGCGAAGCTAGTTGCTGCTGAAGTTTATTGATCTCATATTTCCGGACAGGATCAAGTTCCGGAGCGGCGGGTTTTTCAGGTTTGCCTTCACTTAAAGCCTTTACCATTGCTTCCACTTTTCGCACGCTAAGTTCTTCCTCTACGGCTTTTTTGAAAATCGCGAGTTGAACATCCACATCTTCTACATTGATCAATGCACGGGCATGCCCCATAGAAAGTTGCTGATCACGGATTGCACCTTGGATAGTGGGAGGGAGCTTGAGCAGACGTAAATAATTGTTAACAGTCGTTCTGTTTTTTCCAACACGCTCTCCTAATTCTTCCTGCTTCAAGTCACACTCTGCCAGCAGTCGCTGATAGGATTGGGCGATTTCCAGAGCATTTAGATTTTCACGCTGAATGTTTTCGATTAGTGCCATTTCCAGCATCTGCTGGTCGTTGGCCGTACGTACGTATGCCGGAATTTGACTTAATCCTGCAATTTTTGAAGCCTGAAATCTGCGCTCTCCCGAGATTAGCTGATATTCATCACTATCCAGTTTTCTGACTGTAATAGGCTGAATAATCCCCTGAACTTTGATGGATTCTGCCAGCTCTGCCAACGCATCTTTATCAAAGTGAACCCGGGGCTGAAATGGATTGACTTGGATTTGAGTAAGAGGAATTTCGAAAATGCCGGTTTTAACTACTTCAGGCAAAATTTCCTCAGATTTATGTTTGGCAGGGCTATCTTCGAGTAAGGCTCCAAGACCTCTACCCAAGACACTTTTTTTACGATTCGGTTTTTGGTCTGACATGGTTATTTGGTCACTTTTTGCAAGTCATTTTTCTGTACTATTTCGCCTGCCAAATTCAAATAGGCGACTGCGCCTTTTCCGTCAGCATCAAAGGAAATCGCAGGTAAACCAAAACTAGGTGCCTCGCTAAGTCTTACATTGCGGGGAATAATGGTATCGAATACCATGTTTTTGAAATGTAGTTTTACTTCTTCCACCACTTGGTTGGAAAGACGAAGTCTGACGTCATACATGGTAAGTAAGATGCCTTCTATTTCCAGATCCGGGTTTAGTCTGGTCTGGATGATTTTTATTGTATTCAATAATTTACCCAATCCTTCCAATGCAAAATATTCGCACTGAACGGGAATAATTACGGAATTTGCCGCTGTAAGGGCATTGATCGTAATCAATCCCAATGAAGGAGAACAATCTATGATGATGAAATCATACAGGTCTTTTAACTCATGGATGACCTCTTTCATCTTCTCTTCTCTGTTGTCCAGATTGATCATTTCCACCTCAGCACCGACAAGATCAATGTGGGATGGTACCAAATCCAGATACTCTATTTCTGTACTATGGATGATCTCTTTGACGTCAATTCCATCTACCATGCATTCATAAATACTGGTATTGATGGATTTGGGATCATGACCCAGCCCGGAGGTGGTATTGGCCTGCGGATCAGCGTCAATCACCAGGGTCTTATATTCCAGGACAGCTAAACTAGCCGCAAGGTTCATCGCAGTGGTAGTTTTGCCTACTCCGCCTTTCTGATTGGCTATGGCAATGATTTTTCCCATGGTGTTGATTGAAGAGTAATTTAATCTCAATATTAAGCAAAATGAATTCTTTTCCGGCTGATCTCTCCGCTTTTTTTAGCTTTTCCGAAACAACCTGTAATTTGGGATTTGACTGAAGCTTAGAATAATCTTTTGATTCAAGTTTTTGAAAACCAGTGTATTGATTAGCCTTCCGATTATCCCGTAAGCCTATGGAATACGTGTTTTTTTCTTTAAGGATTATTTGTTAATGCTAGTTAAGCCTAACGTAGTATTTTGGGAGATAGTACAGTTTGTCCCGCCATAGCTTGTTATAAAAAAGCATGAAAGCCCTAAGTCATATTGATTTCAGAGGTCTGGAGATGAAATGAATAGCATGCATTTTATTAAATGATTATCTGCAATGATGCCAGTAGCTGAAATTTCTTTGCTCACCCGGTTGGATGACCGAAGACGGAAGGCCGAAGTGGCCTCAATGTCCCGATGGCTATCGGGATTACCAAATTCTATATTGCTTTAGCCGCTTTATTGGCAGAAAAGCGGACAATCACATTTTTTAAAACAGCAATTGACTTTCAGCTTGGAGCTTATTCTTCGTTATAGAAGCTAATTTGAATCAGACAAAAGCCTTTAGCTTATCCAGCATGTGTTTTTTTCCTAGAATAAACTGGCAGGTGACCATGGCGCTGATGGTCACTCCCAGTACTCCATGAAGAATTACATTTTGGCCTGTTAGAAATAAATTTTCCAGTTTGGTATTGGCACTGATAAATGACTTTACAGGCGCATTGTAATCCTTCTTGATGCCATACAGTCCCCCTTCCATAGTTCCGATGTAATCCCGCTGGGTGAGTGGCGTAGCTGTATACCAGCTCTCTATGCATTTATCAAAGTCCGGATAGATCTTACAGAGTGCTGCTATTATTTCCTCAGCTTTTTCTTTTTTGAATTTCATATATTCATCGGATCTCTCGCTTTCGCTAAGCGTGGTGTTGAAACTGTTCTCCCATTTTTTCACGTCTTCATACTTCATGTATGCCATAGCGGTAAGGGTATGCGCATAGTCTGTATTGGCGTTTGGTCTGGAATTGAAAATTGCCAAGGCTTTCAACCAATTGTCGGGCTCGTATTTGTGCGCACTCCATACATCTCCGTCTATGAAATGATATCGGTTAGAATTTGAGAACTTGAAGGTATCGGGTTTTAATTTGATGTACATGATAAAGGAGGAAGTGGTGTTATCCAGCTGTAGCATACGGTTGACATTCACTTTCCGAAGCCCTTCGGTATTCAGTAAACTGAAAGTCCGGGTGGGATGGATGTTGGATATAAACTGTTTTCCTCTGACTTTTTGTCCATTGGCAAGCTCCACGTACTCAATAAGCTTAGGAGTATTGTGGATTTTGGTTACTTCAGTGTCAATGAAAATATCTCCACCCATTTTCTTGATGTCTTTGCGAAGCTGCTTCGAGATCTGATCACTATGTTTTAGCTTGTAAGCACTTCCGATATAGGAATCTATAATCAGTGCATGAATATAAAAAGGAGAGGATTCTCCCTCCCCGGCATAGAGTAAGTTTGATCCTGCAAGCACCTGCTGAAGTTTTTGATTACCGGTACATGAGGCTATCACTTCCTTGGCACTCAGGCTGAAAGTGCTCATTTCATCAGTTTCCGAATAATCCTTAGCTAAATTATACCATTCAAATTTTTCGCAAATGCGCTTAATTTCCTCACAGTATTTCCTTAATCCTTTTTCCTCTTGGGGGAAATACTTGAGCAGTTGCAGTACAAAATTTTCGTATCCCTGCCCATGTGGGTAGTGTATGCCATCATTTTCAAAAGAAATCACATCGTAAGCATCCTTATCCAGAAGTTCTTTTTCCACGTTGTCCATGAGGTTGAAGTATCTGAAAAAGGGATAAAGCGCCTGACCTTTTTCCAAACCGCCTATGTAGTGAACTCCGGAATCGAATTTAACCTTGTCCCGTTTGAACGTCTGGAGATTCCCGCCTATTTGTGCGTTTTTCTCAAGAATACAGACGGACTTTCCTTCCTCTGCCAGCACGTATCCGCAGAGCAAACCTCCAAGTCCTGATCCTATGATGACAATGTCATATTCTTCTTTAAAATGAGGCATTTCTATGATCAATTATCTTTTTTGGCTTTCTGCTATTTCCACGGAAAAGTAACTGCTGGATAGCTGAAGCGGATGATTTCTTTATAGTCGGTTTTACTCGAAGTCTTGCCTGCAATCCAATAAGAAGATTGTAGGATTCTTCCTCTGTAAAAGTTTCAGGTAGCACTATACTCACCTCATCTAAACCGTTGTAATCCCGGTCAATTTCGATAAGGTAAGGACTTGCAGAAGGATAGTTGTGAAGGATTTCTTCAATCTGATTCGGGTAAATTGTCGTGCCTTTCAGCTTGATCATCTGAGCCAACCGCCCTTCTATGGGGCCAAGTCGCGGGGTGTTTCTACCGCAGGCGCAGGTGTCCGCATGTTTCCTGGCAAGGTCGCCGGTTTGAAATCTAACCAATGGCATCCCTTCGATACCCAATGGAGTCACTGTGACTTCTCCAAGTTCTCCATCTGCAACTTCATTTCCATGTTCATCCAAGATCTCCAGAATGATAAGCTCGGGAAGTAGATGCCCGCCTTGCTTTTCTTGACATTCTGTGAATGCGGTAGCCATTTCTGTAGAAGCGTAAGTTGATCTCAGATCAATGTTCCAGTGTTGTTTGATGTTTTTGCTCAGCTGATTATCGCTGAAATCAGCATTTCTCAGCGGCTCGCCTATGCAAAGTGCTCTAGTGATCCGATTGGAAATAGCACTGGAATGCGAGCCTAATTTTTGAAGAAAAGAAGGAACGGCTATCAATGAAGTGGGATTGACCTGTCTGATCATTTCCCAGTGAAACTCAGGTGTACCTTGCCCTGCCCGAAGTACAGCGGCACCGATTTTTGTCAATCCAAGGTAATATGCCATTCCTGCCATAAAACATTTGTCCAGCGTAGTGGTGATTTGGACGATGTCATCAGCTGTAAAACCGGCAATTTCGAGTGACCGGGCTTCATTATAGGCTAATCTCTCCAGGTCATTTTTGCTGAGTGCGATGCTTACGGGCTTTCCTGTAGTCCCGGAGGTGGTTACATATTCCACTACCTCTCGTTGAACAATGCTTAAGAATTCAGCATTGAACTCGGCAAGGTCTTTTTTTGATGTTCTGGGGAATTTGGAAAAATCCGAAAGTTTGGAAATAGCAGCGATGTCCTGCTTTGAAAATTTGTCTTTATAAAACGGAGAGTGGGCCAGTGTATAGCTCAGATGTTTTTTCAGCAATTCTACCTGCCTGGCTTCTATTTCATCAGCAGGCAGATAGTCAATATGATTGTCCGAAGTGATTTTCATCTGTTTATATTTTGATTTTTAATGGTCAGATAGCCTGTCCCGAACTTGTTTCGGGAGAATCTCACATATTGGATAATCATCCCTCTTTATGTCTCCCTATACTCAATTTCATGTTTTTTAAATTACAATTACCACTGCTACTGCAGTTTGCGAAGTGTGACTGATTGTCAAAAGCATATCGGAAAAGCCTTCTTTTTCAAATGCCTTCTTCGTATTTCCATGTAATCTTAGTTTAGGCTGTCCGGATTCAAGTTTATAGAGCTCTATTTCGTGGAATTGGGCATCACTTGTCCATCCCAATCCTACCGCTTTCATGTAAGCTTCCTTTGCTGCAAATCTTGCAGCAAAGCACTGATCAGAATTTCCCTGAGCTAGGCAATACGTTTCTTCTTCAGAAGTGAAAACCATCTTTACAAATGATAGTTTTTGGCATTTCTGCGCCATTCTCTTCACCTCCACGATGTCAATTCCTATGCCTCTCATTTGATTTAGTTAGGTTTTCTGAGATGTGGGTGCTGATTCCAAGATAGGGGATTGCTTTACTTTGGGCATGCTCGTAGTAAGTTTTTGCCGACGCAAAGTCCTTTTGGTTAAAGTAGAAATCCGCCAGCAATAAATAAGGTTCGTAGTATTCCGGGTTTGTAGCAATCCACTTGTCTATAAATCCTTTCTCTGAAACTTTCTTCTCCGGAGCTGTCTTAAAATCCACCTTTAAAATTTTGTATTGCTCATAATCTGAAAACCCCAGACTGGTATAGAACGGATCCTGACCCAATCTCAATGAGTCTATTTCAGGAGAACGAATCGGGTCGAGATCTGCCATGTTTTTAATGGATCTTACATTGTAAGCATTGAATACATTTTCTTGAAACGGTGCAGCAGAAATGTATGCAATTCCTTTTACAGGTTCAAAAATCACTGCATGATGTGCCAACAATTGATTGATTGCCATGGGATTTCCTATTCCCAACTCCTTGCCATTGGGACCTTTTTGATCGCGAATGTATCGAAGTGTATTCTCTACAGAAATAGTGGTGTCGTCAGCAGTGAGTTCTCTCATACGATCAAATCGGGGCATGGATTCGGAATCCCGGATATGGTCTAGATTAAGCTGCGAGTTTTTGTATTCATCGCTTTGGAAGTGGTTTGCCACGATGAGCTGATTATCTTCGGGATAATAGATTGCTGTTTTTTCAGGGGTTTTTTCGATGACAGCGGTGGTCTGGTCCAGAGCGGAAGCTATTGTGAATGATTCAGACACGAACACATCATACTTGGAGATGATCTCATAGGCTTCTTCAATGGTGGAGGCATATTGGATCACATCTCTGGCGATAATGGAGACTGGAGTAGAGCTTTTGGTAGGAATCTCTGAAGGAAGGGCATTCAGTGTGACTGTAAGCCCTTTTTCATTCATCCCCGATACTACTCCACTGAAGCCTCCCCAAGTCACAGAAACGAAGTCGTATCCTTCGCTTGGATTGACGAATAGGACAATTTTATCCTTCGCAAATTCATCCCCGAAGTAAAAATCAAAATTCCTTCCCAAAACCATCTCAGGCTCACCGGAATCAAAATCCCATTGTGAGACAGCGGTACAAGCTACCAGATTCATATTTTGGACCATGTGCCCGATGTCATGTGCGGCGTGATAGTTCAGTACCCTGTTGAATTTTGGTCCTATGTAGGAATAGTCATCAGAGAAGCTTTGGGAGACTCCGTAGATTTCCTGGAGATATTCCTCAGGAATGTCTTTATCCAGGTTACGGTTGAACCAGCCAAGACCCAACTGCATTACAGTGCGCAGAATTCTTGATGGAAGAAGTTTTTCGATCTCTCCCACGAAAGCTGTTTCCTGGCTTTGGATAAGTTCCTTGTGGAGAAGTCCCAGTGCTATACCCCGTTCGTAAGCAGTCCCCTCAATATAGCTTTCCCAATTTCCTGACTCGTTTTTTCTTAGCCAGTTATTTTTGTATCGAAAAGTAGTGCTGTTTACCGTTTCCCGTTGTGGATTCTGAATCTGAATTTCCGGTAACTCCGGAGCGGGATAAACCGTAATTTTAATAAAAATTAAGGGGATGATAATCAACAGAGAAATGACTCCGGAAATGATGAGTTTTTTCTTCCGCAATTCTAGTCTAATTTAGTCCCTTGATTCTTTTGAATAAAAGAGAAGGAATATTCACATTAATAATCGTCAAAGTTATGAATTTATTTTGCTCCCTTATTCTTCCATTCCTGGCATTTTTCCCACCTATGGAAAATGAGATTACTAAAATTGATGGGCCTATCACTTGGATAGGAATTGATTACTCACAGGCCAAATTTGTAGGGGCTGCCGGATTTACCGAGCCCGGTGATTTACCGAGATTTTTACTGGCATGGAATGATTTTGTAGTCACTGAGCCCGACAAGTATGATGTAAAGAAGGCATTAGGCACCTCTGATGTGACAATAGATTTGTCTTACACCTATCAAATAAATGAGGGGCTTGATACCAAGGCTATGGTGCAGGAGGAGGATCATAAGATCACCCGGGAAGAGGCTGAGACTGTTGCGAGATCATATGATTTGTCCGGGATTCAAGGCACAGCGGCGCTTTTGGTGGCAGAGTGTTATAACAAAAAAGCAAATAAGGGCTCACATTGGTTAATTCTAATCGATGCCCAAACTTCTGAAGTCGTTTCGGCAGAGTATTTTGTGGAAAAACCTAGAGGATTTGGTCTTAGAAACTACTGGGCCCGAACTATATATGAACTATTGGGCAGCAAAGAGAAGGCTACTAAAAAGGGCAGGTAAGAGGTAGTTAGCTTGATTGAGATTTAGCGGGGAAGTGGGCAAAGGTTTGGTATGAAGATAATAGTATAGGGCTACGTGCATACAGGTGCTTTTGCCCAAGTGAGTACCCTCACTCACTCGATTCTATCGGTGTGTCAAGGATATCCGTGAGTCAGGTTACTCATGGTGGCGAGGTAAGTAAAAGATAGTGCTTTGCAATGATTGTGCATTTTGGGGATTTAGTGCCTGGTTTGGTATAGGATTGATATGAAGAAAATAGTAGTAATAGGTGCAGGTCCCGCTGGAGCTGTGGCTTCAGGATATCTGGTAAAGCAGGGCTTCGAGGTGATTGTATTGGAGAAAGAGGGGTTTCCCAGATTTGTGATTGGAGAAAGTCTCTTGCCTAAGTGCATGGAATCATTGGAGGAAGCAGGCTTGATGCCCCCTTTGCTTGAGAAAGGCTACCAAAAGAAGATGGGAGCTTCTTATTACAATAGAGAAAACCAATCGTGCACATTCTTATTCAGTCAGCAATTCTCGAAATCTTGGGATTGGACTTGGAATGTGCAGCGGATGAATTTTGATCAAGACCTGGTGGATGCTGCCAAAACTAATGGAGTACAGTTTCTCTTCGGGAGCACCGTGACCTCCGTGGAGATCGATGGAGATTACCGTTCAGTGACTTATGAGCAGAGTGGTGAGAAAAAGACTGTTGAAGCATCCTTTATTATCGATGCGAGCGGATATGGACGTGTACTGCCCAAGTTGTTTGACTTGGAAAAATCCTCAGCTCAGAAGCCCAGAGGCGCTGTCTTTGCGCACTTTGTAGATCAAAAGAGAACAGGAAGAGAAGGAGATGATATCTTTATTTATCCTTTTGACGATAAGAATTCCTGGATTTGGGTGATTCCATTTTCAGATGGGACGGCAAGCGTTGGCTTGGTTTCCGAGACGGAAGAAACAAAGGCTTTTGCCGCTGATAATTACGAAGAATACTTAAACTTCGTGAGGAGTTTTGAATTGCTGAAGGGCAGATTTACCGAAGCTGAGTATAAGCGTGATCCTACCATGATTTTGGGATACTCGGTAGGGGTAAAGCAAATGTATGGAGAGGGCTACGTGCTGTGCGGGAACTCTACGGAATTTCTGGATCCGGTATTTTCTTCAGGGGTCACATTGGCAACTGTTTCCGGATTGCTTGCTGCAAAATTGGTGGAGAAGGAATTGAATGGAGAATCCGTAGATTGGAAAACCGCCTATGAGGATGAAATGCAATATGGTATAGAGGTTTTCCGGTCCTATGTCAATGGCTGGTATAACGGAGAGTTGCAAACCATTTTCTTCAATCCAAAGATTAATGCAGAGATCAAAAAAAAGATATGCTCGGTATTGGCCGGGCATGTTTGGGATCTGACAAACCCGTTTGTGAAAAAGCACCGCACCATACTCTCCACTCTGGCAAATGTGATCAATATTGAGAATAAAGCGGTGAATGTAGCAGAGGAGTAAAAGAATGTATGATTACTTGAAATCGAGCCTGCCTGCCGGTTATAATCACATGAAATGCCCATGAGAAAGGTTTCTCACACAGAGGAATGATTATGTAGGGCATTCCATGTGGCCATTGAAAAACAATTATAACCACATGAAACCGGCTGTTTATAAACGCAGTGGCAGTTTAGGAATGATCTTAAATCCTTAACTGACTTGTGGTTAAATGCTAACTGCATAATTGTTGCAATAGATTGTTACACAGAGCAACAACTATAGGTTTAATAACAATTCGTCTGGCGTCATAACCCTAATTTCGCTTTCTTTAAAATCCTTTATATTTCTAGTAATGATATAGTCAATATTCTCGATTGAAGATGCGCAGAAGATTTGAATAGAATCTTCAAAATCTTTGTGGTTTGAGCGAAGACCTTTCTTTATTATAGCTAAATCCACAGCAATTACTTTTATATAGTCAAGTAGATTAGACAATACTTCACGTAACTCTTTTTCTTCTAAATACTTCTTTAGTAAGTAATGAGTCGTTGCTATCGAGTGGGATGAAGTGAAAATTTCTAGTTCACCTTCTTCAGCTTTTTGAAAAATTTCAATGGCATATTTACTAAAAGGTTTTCTGTCAGCAACGAGATCAACAATTATATTTGTATCTAAAAAAGCTTTACTCATAGGTGCTTGGATTCTAAAACAGCTCTTAATTCCTTTTTCTCATCAAAGTCCTTTGGAAGCTTCACGGCGCCAACTATTTTCTTTAATTTAGGAGACAACTCATTTTGGGAACTTTCTTGTGTAAGTGTAATAAGATAGTTTTCAATTAGTTGAGATAAACTTCTTCCGGTATTTTTCGCATACGATTTAGCCCTGTCAATAATAGCCTTGTCAACCGTTAATGTGAGTTTAGTATTCATTACACGTGTTTTTTATTTAAACATACGTATTTGATTTATGGTTTCAAAACGACTCGCCCGATATCTTCCAATAGCAGGATTTAGAGCTTTATGTTCCCGGCAAGCGATTGGCCACAAAATCATCACCACCCGAAAATGCACAAAACCAAACGGGAACCAAGCTCATATTTACACGATCCTCCAAAGTATACACCAGCCCTTCACCAAAAGAAAATCTGTATTACACAAACTGGAATCTGAAAAAAAAGAACAAACTAAAACCATATGCTTCTTTCCTGAATTCTGCCAATCTATCTAAAGCTTTTCTTAATCGCCATCAGCGTGTTGCTAGAGTCCTTAGACTCAGACATGATTTTCAATTCCAGTTGATTTGAGGAAGCCCAGTTTTCAATAAATGCCAAGTCAAAAAATGAAAGCTCATCTGTTACTTTGTTAAATCTCATCCATTTGGTGCTCCATTTCTCAGAATTGACAGTCCACTTGTGTTTTTCGGAATCATTGAGTAAACCATCTTTGATGATAAGAATACCGTCATTTGTCAAGCTTTTGAGGCATTGATCCAGTACCCTGTTTTTTTTCTCCGTATTCAGATAATGCAAAACGTCCATTAAGATAATGGCTTCTGCAGGAGCTAAATCTATCTCCGAAATATCAGCGGAAATAAACTCCATGGTGCCGTCATTCAGGTAACAATTCTCTGCAATGGCTATTTTGTTTTCGTCGTAATCTATTCCGATGATACTTCTTTCCGGATTTTTCAGTTTGAGAAAATAGCTTAAAAATCCATTGCCACAGCCGAGATCATAGATTTTGCTTTTGTCGATAAGCTCTTGGTGAATCAGCTCAAAATTATGTTTTTCATGACGGTACTTTATTTTAAAGTACCATTCTAAAATTGGCCCCTTGTACAGATACCCGTAAGTAAGTGGGATTTCCAAATAGTCAGTATCTTCTCTTTCCAAGGTGAATCGTGCATGCTCCTCCTTGAAGTACTTGGTAATGTTTTTTGCCCGCTGGCTGTAGCCTTGACCAAAACTTTTGTCAGAGTTTGAGATTCTAGGAAGGACTTTCATATTTAAGTATCCGCTCTTGACATAGTAATCACCCTTTGGCAGGCTGTAGTGCAAGCCATGAAGCAGTACTGGCGTAATATCAATCTGAAGTAACTCGCTTAGATAAAATGCGCCTTTGTGGAATCGGGTCATTTTTCCATCTACAGATCGGTGGCTCTCAGGGAATACCAATATAGAGTAGCCGTCAGCGATCAAGCCGTGCAGCTTTTCCAAACTGTCTTCAATAGGGAGGAAGGCCGGAATGTAATCCGCAAAACGGATAAACTTGCCGAAAATAGGTGAATTGTAAACCCAGGGACCAACCAAAAACGTAATTTTCGGATGCTGCATCGCGATGTACAAAATATCCAGAAAGGAACTGTGATTTGCTATGATCACCGAAGGTCTGGAAAAGTCCAGCAACTCATAATTGTAGTAGCGCTTCTTGAGAAACACCATGAATTTCAACAAAGACCAGGTGAAAAATTGTATTAGTCGGTGTACAAAAAGTTTTTTGCTCTTCACTTTCCAGAATGGGACAAGCAGCACGATCACGGTAAGTAGGGTGCTGATCATGCAGCCAAGGAAGAAAAAAGTAAAGGCAAAAATACTGAAGATTAATTCCAGCAAGGTATAGGGTGGCTTGCCCTGATCGGTTCGTCGGATGATCAGCATAGTGTATAAAAATGGCTGAACCACGAAACTCAGAATTACAATGGTACTGATTCCGATCACACTGATCGCCGCTATAGACCTGATCGCGGGATGTTGACCGAAAAACAAAACCCCCGTCCCAATAATTGTACTGATAGACGAAAGCAATATTCCTGCTTTGTTCGTGGCCAGACCGTTTTTCCCATATTTATACTTGGTCTGTAATCCGTCGGTGATGAATATGGCAAAATCATCTCCCAAACCGAAGATGATCGTGGCGATCATGATGTTGATGAAGTTGAACTTGATATCAAAAAGTGCCGCCAAACCCAAAATCCAGAGCCAGCTCAACACCATTGGCAGAAAAGAAATCAGCGTCAATTCCAATCTGCCATACACAAGCAGCATGGTCACAAACACCAGTACACTGGCGATGACAAGGAGCAGGTTGAAGTTGGCTTTCACTGAATTGACCAGTGATTCTGCCACGCTTTCCCCATCTACGATAAATGTTCCCTGCACCGACTCAATCGTTTCCTTCAGCTGCCCATACTCATCTTTGTCAAAAACTACCGTCGTGAGAATACTCGTATTCCGGTCATGAATAATCAGCTTTTGAACACTTTCAAACTGAGCGGCAAATTCAAAGGTGTTGATCTTCTCCGGCGTGGATTGTAAGCTACTTAGAAATGGAGAAAAAGCACGGGAACTGAAACCCAAAGAATCGGAAACTACTGCAAATTGATTGGTAAATGCTTCTCCTTTCTTATCCCAAAAAGCCATCCAAGCTTCTGCTTTTTGTGAGATTTCTTCTTCCGGGAAAATAAAGGAGCCAATAGAATTTACCTCCTGATTAGTCTTAGAGGAGTTCTGAGTCAGTGTTTTGAAAAGTGCTCTGTTGTGCTTAGCTGCTTCATTTTCATTCTTCCCGTGAGCCACTACGGTAATTCGCTTCTGTGTGTCGGGATTCAGATTTTGATGGGCGATTTCTTTCTTTTTGAGTTCCTCAGGATAGAAATTAAGCTTGTTTAGATCATTTTCAAACGCTACGTCATTCGCGTAAAAGGCAAGAAATCCGGTTGCCAGAAGAATGACTAGGAGTATCCATTTAGGCTGTTTGATCTTTTCTGAGCTAAATTTTTCAATTAGGCTGTCCAGTTTTTTGCTTCCGTTTTGCGTTGTTTTTTTACCGAAAAGCAGGATTAGATGCGGAAAAAGGAACAGGATGAAAAGTAGCGTGAATAATAGGCTCAGACCCGTAAACATACCAAAATCCCTCAGGGCTTCGGAATTTGCAAAAGTCAATGAAAAGAAGGCGATAATTGTGGTGATACTGCTGACAACTAATGGGAAAGCTATGCTGTTTCGGGTTTTGATTGCATCCTTGTCCTGACTCAGATGGGAAAAAAAGTGAAAAGAATAATCCACTACAATTCCCATGATCACTGCACTGGCACTCAGTGCCAAAGGTGAAATCCCTCCTGCAAAAAGGTAGATCAACGTGATGGACGCAGCAATCCCAAAAGTGCCGGGTAATACAAAAAACATAATGGTGGAAAACTTCCGGTAATAAAAGTAGAGCAGCCCTACTATGAAAAGCAGCGCTAAATTTATTGTGATAATAATGTCTTTTTTGATCTGTTGAGCATTGGCTGATACAATCGTAAATGAGCCGAAATAATCGAGATGGGCATGCGATGGATTCTGATTCCAAGATTTCTTGAAATCCGCAAGTTGGGTATCGAGAAGCTGTACACTACTTACTTCCTTAGGATCAAAAATAAGTTCACCGTTAATCATGAGGCTCGTGCCATCTGTCGAGATGTACAGTCCTTCAGTAGCAAGCATACTTTGAAGAGAAAGACCTTTTGAGAGATTTTTATAAGCCAATTGGCTAAAGTGGAGTGGGTCATTTGAGATGGACTGTGCCATCCCAAAACCCTGAGTGCTGTTGAGCGTTTTTTTGTTTGAAACTAGGGCTGTTACAAGGTTTTTTCTCTGCAGCAAACTATCGATAGCATGGTAGTCACTTTCCTCCAAAAACAAATAAAGATGTTCTTGGACCATGGAATTGAAAACATCGGGATCTATATCAGATCGATATTGAAGGGAGCTGATCTGGGTTCCAAAATTTTCATTTAGTCTGTTGATCAGCATATTCCCTATACTGTCTATTTTATACTTATCACCTTGAAAATCTTGAATATCCAATGAGAAAAACACAGCACGTTCGCCTTTTTCAATCACCGGCTGCAGGGCGTTCAAGTCTAGGTTTTTAGGGATGGACTTGTTTAGATTTTCATGGATATCCAGATTCAAAGCACTGAAAGCACCTGCCGACAGCACCAGGACAAAAAGAAATACAGGGAGGTATTTTATCAATTGACGCATAAAAATCCAACTACCAAATTCTTGGTCTCAAAGTGCAATATTACAATCTACCTATGGAAGTTCTTTGCAACTCATTTAAATATTCGTTTAAAATAGGTCTTCAAGTTTATCGTGAATACTAAATGTCCTAGTTTTGTTACTTATATTATTTTAGTGATATGAAATCGAGCATGATCCCGTATCTACGGGAACACGGAGAGGGATGATTATCAGCCATGCGAGATTCCATAGCCTGCCCCGACTCATCGGGGTGTCCATTGAAAATCAAATTATAAACAGATGAAAGGAAATCTGCCGAGTGATTATCTGCAGTTGGAGGATATTAAAAGATATTTTAGGAATGATGATACCTATGTATTGTCCGAAACTCAATTGAAAAGGACGATTCGGTCTTTTCAATTTTTAAGGAATTTTTCCAAAAATAAAGTGATTTATGGAATAAATACGGGATTCGGGCCGATGGCTCAATATCGTATAGCCGAAGATGATTTAAGAGAACTTCAGTATAACTTGATCCGCAGTCACGCCAACGGAACGGGTGATTTTCTCTCGCCCGAGGCTACCAAGATCATTATGATCTGTAGATTAAATACTTTGGCACTGGGCTTTTCGGGCACCAGCCCAGAAGTATTGGAGACCCTGGCTAGCTACATCGGGCATGGAATTTTCCCGCTTATTCCTCAGCATGGAGGAGTTGGTGCCAGTGGTGATTTGATTCAGTTGGCGCATTTGGCGTTGGGGTTGATAGGAGAGGGAAAGGCGTATTTCAAAGATGAACTAATGCCTGTCTCCCAAGCACTCAAGATTGCCAATCTAAAGGCGACCGAGCTTCATCTCAGAGATGGCCTGTCCCTTATTAATGGGACTTCCTGCATGAGTGGATTGGCCACTATTAATCTAATCCATACATCCACGCTCTTACATTACAGTATGCTGGCTTCCTCTGTGATGAATGAGCTGACAGCCTCCTATACGGATTCTTTTAGTGAAGAACTGAACGGGGCAAAACTTCATCCGGGACAGCAATATGTTGCCCGGAAGATGCGGGATTTTTTGGTCGACGGAAGTGTTTTGAAAAACAGGAAAGATCATCTCTTTAATGAGAAATATATTGATGGTCAAGAGTTTTTCTCCGAGAAAGTGCAGGAATACTACTCACTTAGATGTGTACCTCAGATCATCGGACCCATTTATGATACTTTTTTGAATGCCAAGAAAATAGTGGAGGAGGAGATCAATTCGGCAAATGACAATCCCATAGTATGTGCCGATACCGGAAATGTATATCATGGCGGAAACTTTCATGGGGATTATATTTCTTTTGAGATGGACAAGCTTAAAATCGGCGTGGCTAAGCTGAGCATGCTGATGGAAAGACAGATTAATTACCTGATGAATGATCGGTTGAACAATAAGTTCCCTGCTTTTCTGAATATGGGGAAGCTTGGATTCAACTTTGGCTTACAGGGGATGCAATTCACGGCAGTAAGCACCACGGCTGAAAATCAATCACTCAGTACATCCGTATATGTTCATTCCATTCCGAACAATGGAGATAACCAGGATGTTGTGAGCATGGGTACAAACTCAGCACTCATGGCAGAGCGGGTGATAAATAATACCTTTGAGGTATTGGCTGTTCAGTTGGTTGCGATTGCGCAGGCGATTGATATAGCTCAGAGCTATGATCGACTATCTACCTCTTCGAAGGAGTTGTATGATTTTGTGAGGGAAGAAATAGAAGTGATAAAGGGTGACAGACCTAATTATGAAGGATTGGCCAGATTAAAGGCTAAGTTGTTACAAAGTAAAGAAGGAGTATAAAATGAGAGATTGTTGCTTGATCACAGGAGCCTCCAGAGGTATTGGGAAAACCATCGCTATCACGCTGGCTCAGGATTATGGATTTCATATATTGATTAATTATGCTGACAATGAGGCTGCTGCTCTGGAAACTTTGGCTGCAATAGAAGCAAATGGTGGTACGGGGGAATTGATGCAATTCAAAGTTCAGGATTACGAAAAGACCACGGAAACTATAGAGACTTGGATCAAATCAAATCCTGAGGATCAGATTAAAGTGTTGGTGAACAATGCGGGGATCACCAAAGACAATCTGTTGGTTTTCATGGAGAAGGACGATTTTAATCAGGTGATCGACATCAATTTGCGAGGTACTTATAATGTGACAAAGGCTGTGATCAATCATATGGTGAGAAAAAGATATGGACGCATCATCAATGTCGCTTCCCTTGCGGGCGTCAAAGGTGTACCCGGGCAGACGAATTACTCAGCTTCCAAGGGAGGTATGATTGCTTTTACCAAGTCTTTGGCGCAAGAAGTGGCGAAAAGAAAAATAACGGTGAATGCGGTAGCTCCGGGATTTATCAGCACTGATATGACGCAGGATTTGCCGGAGGATGAATTGAAAAAAATGATCCCAATGAATAGATTTGGTACACCGGAAGAGGTGGCAGGCACGGTTTCATTTCTTGTTTCTGAAAAAGCCGCCTATATCACCGGTGAAGTAATCAACATAAACGGAGGGATCTCATGAGCAGGGTAGTGATCACAGGCATGGGGATTTATTCCTGCATTGGCAAAAATCTGGAGGAGGTACTGCACTCTTTGCAAAATGGATTGAGTGGTATTTCGATTGATCCTGCTAGAGAGGGGATGGGATTTCGATCCAAGTTGGCCGGCTTGGTGGAAGAGCCTGATCTGAAAACTGTCCTCAGCAGAAAACAACGTAATACACTTAGTGAAGAAGCCAAATATGCTGTCGTAGCTACAGAAGAAGCCCTGGGAATGGCAGGATTGGACCTGTCATTTTTTGAGGAGAACGAGGTGGGGGTGATTTATGGAAACGATTCTTCGGCGAAAGCAGTGATAGAGGCAGTGGATACGATCCGTGCAAAGAAGGATACCACACTGGTAGGTTCAGGTTCTATTTTTCAATCGATGAACAGTACTGTCACCATGAATTTGGCGACTATATACAAGCTGCGGGGTATCAATTATACGATCAGTGCGGCTTGTGCTTCAGGTTCGCATGCCATCGGTATGGGATATCAATTGATCAAAGCCGGAATCCAAGACATGATTATTGTCGGTGGAGCACAAGAGGTGAATCCTTTGGCTTTCGGGAGTTTTGATGGCTTGGGTGTGTTTTCTACCCGTGAGGATGATCCGAAAGCATCCTGCCGTCCCTTTGATAGAGATAGGGATGGACTGGTGGCAAGTGGAGGAGCTGCCACACTGATTATTGAGAGCTACGAGTCTGCTACGGCTCGGGGAGCCACTATTTTGGCGGAGTTGGTAGGTTATGGTTTTTCTTCCAATGGAGAACATATCTCTAACCCCAATATGGACGGACAGGTACGGTCTATCCGCATGGCACTGAAAGGAGCAGGTCTGAATCCTGAGGAAATCGATTATGTAAATGCCCATGCTACATCGACTCCCGTGGGGGATAGATTTGAGGGAATGGCACTTAAAGAGGTCTTTGGATCGCAAACCCCGATCAGTTCTACCAAGTCCATGACAGGCCATGAATGCTGGATGGCGGGTGCCAGTGAGATCGTTTATTGCTTACTGATGATGCAGAATAATTTCATTGCACCGAACATTAATTTCGAAAATCCTGACGAAGTTTCTTCGGAACTTAATATTATTGCACATTCAAAGAAAGCTGAGTTAAGCCATATAGTCTCGAATTCTTTCGGGTTTGGAGGCACTAATTCAACTTTAATTATAAAGAAAATATGACGAAGGAAACCGTAATAGAGAAGATAAATAACTTCCTTGTAGAGGAATTTGAGGTGGATGAAAGCGTCATTGAACCTACTGCCAGTTTGAAGGATACATTGGAATTGGATAGTTTGGATTACGTGGATTTGGTAGTGGTGATTGAGAATAATTTTGGATTCAAAGTGACAGGAGAAGATTTTAAGTCTGTGAGTACCTATCAGGATTTTTATGACCTGATTTTTGATAAAGTGAGTGCGAAGTAATGGCCTCATGGACGGGTAGAAGCAGGGGGAATGTTCTTGGGTACAAAATAGTAGTGGGTTCTCTTCGCGTCTTTGGCTTGTCCAATACGTACATTTTGCTTAAAGTTATTTCTTTTTATTATTACATTTTTGCGCGGGAACCCAAGGAGCATATTCTTGATTTCTATCAAAATCACTTGGGCTTTTCTGCTCAAAAGGCAAAAGCTCTATGCAAAGCCAATTTCTTTTTGTTGGCTCAAAGTATCCTGGATAAGATCGCACTGGCAATGGATCTGGGAAAAGATATTTTTTACAGGCAGAAAGGTGAGGATCAACTGATCCGAATGGCGAAATCAGGGCAGGGTGGATTTGTTTTTTCTGCCCATGTGGGGAATTGGGATATTGCCGGCAACCTGCTTCAAAATCTGGATGTACCACTCAATGTGGTGATGTTCGAAAACGAGGAGCAAAAAATCAACAGCTATTTGGATAGGATAGGATCGAAGCCCAGTTTCAACATCATTCCGATCAAAGAGGATATGTCACATTTGGTAAAAATCTACAAACACTACAAACAGAAGGAATTGATCTGCATCAATGCGGACCGTTTTTTACCGGGGTCGAAAACCATTACAGCAAATTTTCTAAATTCGAAAGCGCACTTTCCTGAAGGACCCTTTTCCATAGTAAATAAGCTTAAAGCTGAATATACTTTCGTTTTTGCGGTGAAGCACAGTAAATTTGGATATGAGTTTAGTGCAACCAAGCCATGTAAGGCTGACGGTGACATCCATGAAATTGTGGCGAATTATGTGGTTGCTTTGGAAGAAAAAGTGAAGCAATATCCAGAGCAGTGGTTTAATTACTACGACTTTTACCAAGATCCATTTTGATGCTTTCAGCAAAACAATTAGCCGGAATTCCTGTTATTTCTCTGATACCCCAACGTGCTCCTATGGTGATGATCAGCAGAGTGGTGGCGTATTCTAAAGGAGAGATCAGGTCAGAATTTGATGTTGAAGCAGATAATATCTTTGTGAATCGTGATCTTTTTTCTGAATCGGGAATGTTGGAAAATATTGCCCAGACAGCAGCGGCAATGGTGGGATTGGAAGCTAGGGAGATAGGCGAAGAAGTCCCTTTAGGGTTTATTGGAGGGATTAATAAAGTGAAGGTTACCGGTTTTGCGGCAGTCTCACAGACGATTACTACCCAGGTGGAAATCCTGCAGGAGGTGTTTAATATTACACTGATCAGAGGTAAATGCTTTATCTTGGATGAATTGCTGATGGAATGTGAAATGAAAATTGTAATCAATCCGTGAAATCAAGGATGGTGCAGTACCTACGGGAACACGCAGCGGGATGATTATAAGCCATACGGGACAGGCTATCCCGTTTCCTTCGTCACGGGACAGGTTATGACCTCTTAAAACAGAATATAAACACATGAAATCGAGCATGTCGAAGGCGGTACACACTGGGATGATTATCCCTTATGCGAGATTCCATGTGGCCAATAGAGAAGAATTATAAACACATGAAATATATAGAGGACGAAATACTGGTTAATATCCGTTTTTCTGAAGTGGATTCTTTGGGCATAGTATGGCATGGGAATTACCTTAAGTTTTTTGAAGATGGCCGGGAAAATCTAGGTCTGAAGTATGGTATGTCTTACCAGGATCTCTACGAAAATAAGCTGATATTGCCCATAGTCGACACCAAAATGAAATTTAAATCGGTGCTGAAATTTGGGCATGTGGCTCGGCTTGTCACTAGACTTCAATACAATCAGGCGGCCAAAGTAATCTACAAATACACGGTCTATAATGAGACTACCGGCAAGCTGGCTGCCGTGGGGGAAACTACCCAAGTCTTCGTGAATGAGGAAATGGAACTGCAGTTGAATACTCCTCCGGTTTTTGAAAATTGGAAGTCCAATCAAGTATGGCTGGAAAAATAACGGTTTTTGTAGGGGGAGAAAATATCATCTCGCCATTGGGATGGGGCATTCAGGAGACTTTTTCCAATGCAGAGAATGGAAAAACAGGTCTCAGGGAATTGGCGCAGCCATTTCAGGGGATTGAAAAACTTCATGCTGCGAAATTTCAGAATTCTTCTTTCTCTACAGACTCTGCAATAGCAGAATTTGCGGGGGAAAGCTGCCATGGAAATTTGGAAGAATTGCATTTTACCCATCAACCGGAAGAGCGCTGGCTGTTTGTGCTGAGTACTACCAAGGGCGATATTGCCCACTTGAAAAGTGGAGATGTGATGCGCGCAAATCCCTATTATTTGATGCAGCAGCTGCAGAAAGAACTTCCTTTTTCCTCCGAAGGAAAGGTGATTTCATGTGCCTGTATTTCGGGATTGTCAGCATTGATCTATGCAGCGGATAAGATTGCAGCTGATCAGGTGGATCATGCGCTGGTAATAGGAGCAGATCTGCTTAGTGAATTTACCACACTGGGTTTTGAGTCTTTTTTCGCATTGGACGCAGCGCAATGCAAACCCTTTGACAGGCATAGAAATGGATTGAATCTGGGTGAGGCAGCAGCAAGTGTGGTGCTTTCGAAGGATAAAAATCTTTTCAAATCCAAACCTTTCCAATACCTGGGTGGAGCTACAAGTAATGATGCGAATCATATTTCCGGGCCTTCCAGGACTGGAGAAGGGCTTTATAGAGCAGTTTCAAAAGCCTTAAAATACAGTGGTAAACACGCCGATGATATTGGGTTTATTTCAGCCCATGGCACAGGAACTTTATTCAACGACGAAATGGAAGCCAAGGCTTTCAGCCGACTCGGTTTGGAAAAAACTCCTTTGAATAGTTTGAAAGGCTACTTTGGCCATACTCTGGGAGCCGGTAGTCTGGTCGAGCTCGCAATGACTATGCGAAGCATGAGAGTAGGCCTGCTGCTGAAGACATTTGGATGTATAAACCCCGGGACGGAAACGGAACTTAATGTGCTGAAGGAAAATCTGGAAATTGACGTGAAGTTGGCACTGAAAACAGCATCGGGTTTTGGCGGTTGTAATGCGGCGGTTTTAATCGGGAAACAGTAAAATGGCTATACAAGTAATCTCTTCCTGCAGCATTGAAAATGGCAACATAGTAGTCAACGGAAAAACTGTATTTTCTTTTGAAAGCGGAGACTTTTCCGAGTTCCTGAAGGCAGCGTTTAAGAAACTGGACTCTCCTTATCCCAAGTATTACAAGATGGATAAGTTGTGCCAGCTGGCGTTTCTGGGATCTGAGTATTTATTGAAGGAGAAGAGCCTATTCTTCGGAGATGATGAAGTTGCCATGGTTTTTTTCAATGGGCAATCCAGTTTGGATTCTGATTCAAAACATCAACAGCTAATAGATGAAGAGGCAAAAGTCAGTCCGGCGGTCTTTGTATACACCCTGCCAAACATCATGATGGGGGAAATAGCCATCAGAAATAAATGGTATGGAGAAAATCTGCTTATTTTGAAGCCAAGTTTTAATTTCGAAGAATGGGCGACGGAAGCTGATTTGCTGATTTCCGCAGAGAAAGCCACCTATTGCCTTGGAGGTTGGATAGATGCATTTCAGGAGAATTACCGGCTGCGACTTTATTTGGTAGAAGCTGCGGAAATAAAAATGTCGTTATTAACTATATAAAAATGAGTTTACAGGAAGAAATAAAGAAGTGTTTGATTGAGCAGTTGAGCTTGGAAGATTTGAAACCTGAGGATATAACAGATGATCAGCCACTTTTCGGAGAAGAAGGCATAGGATTGGATTCGATTGATGCACTGGAAATTATCGTAATTCTGGATAATCATTTCGGAGTAGTATTGGATAATCCGGAGTCAGGAAAGGAAGTTTTTAAGTCAGTGAACGCACTTGCAGATTATATCGTAAAAAATCGGCCTTGACAAAAATTAATATTACCGGGCTAGGAGTGGTGAGTGCTTTGGGCATTAGTGCAAAGCATCACTTCAATCAACTCAAATCCGGGATGATAGGCATAGGACATTATCTTCGTGCTGAGCAGTATTTTTATGCCGGTAAAGTACCGTTTACCAATCAGCAACTTTCGGAATTAGGCCAAGTGCCTTTTTCTGATTATACATCAAGAACTGCACTGCTGGGGATTTTGGCTGCCAAAGAAGCTTTAGGAAAAACCGCTTTGGATCCTGGAATGCCCTCCGCATTCATCAATGGAACTACCGTCGGCGGGATGGATCTGAGTGAGCAGTACTTTGAGGCAAAAGGCAAGGGAGAGCAGGGAGATGCAGCTCTTTTTCAAATGCATGACCTGGGTGCCAACTCAACTTACATCGCAGAAAATTTGGGTGATTTCCAGTATATAAATACAATTTCTACTGCCTGTTCCTCATCCGCAAATGCCATTATGCTGGGAGCACAATTGATCCATTCGGGAGAGTTCCACAGGGTATTGGTAGGCGGAACTGATGCCTTGTGCAACTTCACAATCGAAGGATTTAAATCTTTGATGATCTATGATACCCATTTGTGTCAACCATTTGATGTAAATCGGCGCGGGCTGAACCTTGGTGAAGGCGCGGCTTATTTGCTTTTGGAAAGTGAGGAGAGTGTAAAGCAAAGTGGAAATAGATGCTTTGCCAGACTATCAGGCTGGGCTAATCGCAATGATGCATTTCACAACACAGGTACTTCACCCGAAGGAATCGGTGCACAACAAGCCATGTGTGCAGCACTTGATACTGTGGGGCTGAAACCTGATCAAATCAGCTACATCAATGCGCATGGAACCGGAACCCAGAATAATGATTCATCTGAATTGGCAGCCATGGAAGCTGTTTTCGGAGATAGTCTCCCCGATTTTAGCTCTACCAAAGGAGCGACAGGCCATACATTGGCTGCATCAGGAGCCATAGAAGCCGTATTTGCCGTGCAGAGTTTGCTTCAAAACTATGCCTTTGGAAACTTCAGTATTGCTGAGCCCATGACAGCTTCTCCTTCACTTTTACGAAAAGCTGTATCCAAAGAAATTCAGCACGTGATGTCCAACTCGTTTGGGTTTGGCGGTAATTCTACCTCTTTGATTTTTTCCAAGAATTGATGCAAAAGCTATACATCCATCATGCAGTTTCGATTTCTGCCCAAGGTTTGTGGGAAGGCTTTTGTCTGTCGGATTTGAAGGAGAAGCTGCAAGAATTCCAGGCAACTGACCCCGAATATAAAACCGTGATTCCGGTGATGGCATTACGCAGAATGTCCAAAATCACTAAAATGGCCTTGATGTGTGGTCTGACAATTTCCAAAACTACTACCTTGGATTGGGATGCAATAATTGTGGGAACAGGACTGGGGAATCTGGCGGATACTGAGAAGTTTTTGAATCTTATTTCAGGTTCTGCGACAGGTTTGAATTCCCCGACGGCCTTCACTCAGTCCAGTCATAATACGCTTTCCGGGCAGATTGCCTTGCAGCTGAAAAATCATGGCTACAATATGACGCATGTTCAGCGGAATTTTTCTTTCGAAAGTGCCCTAAAAGATGCAACTCTTCAATCTCAATTCGGAATGACAAACATTCTCCTGGGTGCGGCAGATGAGCATATTCCTCTGCTTGATAGTTTGGCGAGAGAGGCGGGCTACGGGGAAGCGGATATTTCCGGTTTTGGCGAAGGATCCTCATTTTTTCACCTGAGTGCCGATATTCCTTCGGAGATTTTTGTAAAGGATAGTTTGATCAAGATGAAAGCCCAGACCCCTTCTGAAGAAATTGATGCTTTTTTATTGAAAAATCAGGTCGATAGAAAATCCTGTTTGCTTCTTACCACAGCAGATTTGATAAGTAACTGTGATATGGATCAAAGATCTGTGGCAGAATTAGTCGGAAGATATATGACCAGTTCAGGTATAGCGATGCATTTGGGGTGTTCGTATCTATCCGAGCAAGCGTACCAGCATGTCCTGATCTGTGCTACTTCATCCTCAGGTTTGGGCTTAACATTGCTAAGCCATGAGTAAGGTTCAGGTAGCTTTGGGAATAGCAGTCCTGCTTGCGGGGGTGATTTTGATGACCTCAGTTTCCAACTTATACTTGATTGCCTTGGCTGCGGGGTTCTTACTTTTTTTATTTTGTATGGCTATGTTTATCAAGCCACAGTTCTTCGTTAAATTCATTCTGAAGACTACTAAGAACAACGTTTTACTTAGTTTTGATGATGGCCCTGATCCAGTGAATACACCTTTGGTGTTGGATATCCTGAAAAAGCATAACGCGAAAGCTATGTTTTTCCTAATTGGAAAAAAAGTGAAGGGCAATGAAACACTTATTGAGAGAATGCATGCGGAGGGACATTTACTCGGAAGCCATTCTTACAGTCATGATCCTATGATTGGCCTTTGGAATAGGAGTAGAACCACGTTGGATATAGGTGACGGACATGGAGCATTGCAGCATGTGATTCCTGAGGCGGGCAACTGGTATCGACCTCCATTTGGAGTTACTAATCCAAACATTGCCTTTGCACTCAAAAAGTGTGGACTGCAAGCTGTAGGATGGACAGTGAGAAGCTATGATACCGTCAAAAAAGATCCTGAAAAACTTCTCGAGAGCCTAAAGAGAAAAATAAAAGGATCAGATATTGTACTCTTGCATGATACGCAACCACACACAGTTTCTATACTAGAACCTTTGATATTGGAACTGAAAAGAAGAAATTTGACCTCAAAAGCTGAATTGAATTAAATGCAATTTCTACTTACATTTCTATTGTTCATCACACTATCTAGCCCTGTTTTTGCCCCGAATCAGGATGCAGCTTTTGCAGCCAAACTACAAGAACACTACAAGACGATTAAATCCATAACGGCTGATTTTACCCAGAGAAAACAGAGCTTGCTTTTTGATGAACCACTCGTGTCCAGTGGTCTTTTTTATTACGAAAATCCGGATAGAATCCGCTGGGAACAGCAGGAGCCAAGCGCCACTTATTTTATCCTGAATAAGGATGAGGTAATTCAGTTTGACGGGGAATCTGTCAAAAAATCCAAGGGGTTAAGCATGCAGATGAGTATTTTCAGGCAGTTTATTCTAAGTACTGTGGATGGATCTATTTTGAATGATCCTTCATTTGATAAGCGCTTTCTGAGCAAGAATGGGAAAATGTCCATCACACTATTGCCTATGGATAAGCGGATGGCGAAGCGGCTCGCAAAGATAGAACTGGTATTTGATGAGAAAGACCTTCTTCTCGATCAACTGAAAATGTACGAAAGCCAGGAGCATTTCACGGAAATTATTTTTGAAAACCAGAAAATAAATACGGCGATTCCTCCATCAATTTTTCAATAGAATGCAACAGCTAGCTTTAAATCAAACAATTGATATTTCTATACTTTCCCAAGCCGAAACTGACTCAGTGATAGAAGTCAGGGTGCTGGGAAATAGTCCCGTTTTCGAGGGGCATTTCCCGGGAAACCCAATTCTACCCGGTGTGATTATGGTGGAGGCAGTAAGGTCTTCACTACAAAAACTTTTTGGGAAAGAATTTCATCTTAAGACAGCACTAAGCATCAAATTCCTGTCTGTTCTGAATCCTGCAGAAAATGAAATTGTGCATTTGGGAATAAAGCATACAGAAGTAGAGAATGGGCTGAAAATAGAGGCAAATCTGTTTTTAGAAGATACGGTTTTCTTTAAAATGAAAGGTGTCTATAGCCAGGTATAATGGATAAAAAAGTTTGCATCATCATACCTACTTACAACAATGAAGCTACACTCAGTGAAGTGATTTCGGAAGTTTTATCGATTAGTGCTGATGTATTGGTCGTGAATGATGGATCTACAGACAGCACTGAGTCAATTCTGCAGTCCTTTCCGACGTTGGGTTATATCAGCTATGAAACTAACCAAGGGAAAGGATATGCACTGAGAAAAGGGTTTGAACATGCTTTCGAACGGGGGTATGATTATGCTATAACCTTGGACTCGGACGGGCAGCATGAGCCTGAAAACATCAGGGATCTGCTGGATCAGATTCAGTTCTTGGAAATGGAGACAGTTCTGATGGGCTCGCGAAATATGAGCCAGGAGGGTATTCCCAAGAAAAGTAGTTTTGGGAATAAATTCAGTAGTTTCTGGGTCTGGTTTAATACCGGGGTTCGGCTTTCAGATACGCAAACGGGGTTTCGGGCTTATCCGCTTGGGCCTATTTCGAAGAAGAAATGGTATTCAAAAAAGTTTGAATTTGAGGTTGAGATTTTGGTGAGGCTGGCATGGGAAGGAGTGGAGATCAAAGAAGTGCCGGTGCATGTAAATTACCCTGAGGATCGGGTCAGCCATTTTAGACCGTTTCGTGATTTTGCCCGAATAAGTGTGTTAAATACCTTGTTCTTTTTTCTGACACTGGGATATTTTGCGCCCAAGCGCTTATTTTTCACAAAGGGGGAACATAATATTTTTACTCAGATAAAACAGGAATTTCAGCGGCGTCAGGATGATCCTATCCATATGGCAGGATCGGTGGGTTTGGGGCTGTTTTTTGGCGTATTTCCGATTTGGGGATTTCAGATGGTTGCGGCATTTTTTGTGGCAAGTCTACTGAAGCTTAACCGGGTCATTGTCCTTACTTTTTCGAATATTAGTCTGCCTCCATTGATCCCTGTGATCATATTGTCCAGTTATTTTTTCGGAAGTTTTTTTGTGAAAGAGAAAGTGCTGATTCCTGATTTTTCTGAAATAACCTTAGAGACAATTTATCTTCAACTTCATCAGTATCTGGTAGGAGCTGTGATATTGTCCTGTGCCTTGGGCTTGCTGGGTTTTGGTTTTGCCTACATCCTGATGAAAGCAAGAGGAAAGTGAGCTTTTCGTCGGAGTGTGGGATATGCCTACTCTTGGGAGTATGATTACTTCGAACAAAAAAAGCGCTTGATCTCTCAAGCGCCTATTGGTGACTAGCAAACTTATAATTTTAGCTTCCGCACATTTCACATCCTTCGGGATCATCCAAAGAGCATGCAATGGCATCTTGTTTTTGAGCTTTCACTTCCACTATTTCCTGTTGTGCTTTTTCCACTTTAGGTTCAAATCCTGTTTTATCCAACGTGAACTTGATAGCACTGGTCGCTGCTTGAGATCTCAAGTAATACATACCTGTCTTCAGTCCTTTTTTCCAAGCATAGAAATGCATAGAGGTTAGCTTACCGAAGTTGGGATCCTGCATAAATACGTTCATGCTTTGAGACTGGCAGATGTAGGCACCTCTATCAGCGGACATGTCAATGATGATTTTCTGTGAAATCTCCCAAACGGTTTTGTAAATATCCTTGATGTGCTGAGGTATTCCCGGTACATTCTGTACAGATCCATTGGTTGAGATCAATCTGTTCCTCATGGTATCATCCCAGAGACCAAGAGCGATCAGGTCCTTCATCAAGTGCTTATTCACAATAATGAACTCACCTGACAGCGTTCTTCTGGTGTAGATATTAGAAGTATAAGGCTCAAAGCATTCATTGTTGCCCAAGATCTGAGAAGTAGAAGCTGTAGGCATCGGAGCCATCAACAGGGAATTTCTCATTCCGTACTTCTTGATTTTCTCTTTTACTTCAGTCCAGTTCCATCTTCCTGACTTTGGAGTAACTCCCCACATATCAAACTGAAGTTCACCTTTAGATGCCGGCGAACCTTCGTAGGTTTCGTAGGTACCTTGGACTTTGGCAAGTTCCATGGAAGTCTCCACGGCCGCGAAGTACATGGTTTCGAATATATCTTCATTTAAGCCTTTGGCTTCCGGAGAATCGAATGGCATACGCAGCAAAATAAATGCATCTGCCAATCCCTGAATTCCAAGACCGATAGGGCGGTGACGGAAGTTTGATCTTTTTGCTTCCTCTACAGGATAGTAGTTTACATCGATCACCTTGTTCAGGTTCTTGGTGGCTACTTTAGTGATTTCATATAGTTTTTGATGGTCAAAGAACAGTTTTCCGTCAGGACCGGCAGTCACAAATTTTGGAAGTGCGATAGAAGCTAGGTTACAAACAGCGACTTCGTCCGGAGCTGTGTATTCTATGATCTCGGTACACAGATTGGAAGATTTGATAGTTCCAAGGTTCTTCTGATTTGATTTGCCGTTCGCCGCATCTTTGTAAAGCATGTACGGAGTACCTGTCTCGATCTGAGATTCCAATACTTCAAACCAAAGCTCCTGCGCTTTGATAGTCTCACGTGCCTTGCCTTCTCTTTCGTACTTTTCATAGAGTCTTTCGAACTCTTCTCCATGACACTCAGAGAGTCCCGGAGCCTCATGAGGACAGAATAGTGACCACTCCAAGTTTTGCTCCACACGCTTCATAAACAAATCCGGAATCCAGAGTGCATAGAACAAATCTCTTGCTCTCATTTCTTCTTTTCCGTGGTTTCTTTTGAGCTCCAAGAAATCTTTGATATCTGCGTGCCAAGGCTCAAGATAGATCGCAAAGCTTCCTTTTCTTTTTCCTCCACCCTGATCGACATAGCGGGCTGTCATGTCGAAGTTTCTAAGCATAGGTACGATCCCGTTGGAAACTCCGTTTGTGCCTTTGATGTAGGATCCTTTGGCTCTTACGTGGTGAATAGAAAGACCGATACCTCCTGCAGATTGGGAGATTTTGGCGCATTGTTTCAATGTGTCGTAGATCCCGTCAATACTATCATCCTTCATGGTAAGCAAGAAGCAGGATGAAAGCTGAGGTTTCGGAGTACCTGCATTGAAAAGTGTAGGGGTAGCATGTGTAAACCACTTTTCAGAAAGAAGGTTGTATGTTTCAATCACTGAGTCTATGTCCTCCTTGTGAATCCCAACTGCCACTCTCATCAACATGTGCTGAGGACGCTCTACTACTTTTCCATTCAACCGGATCAAGTAACTTCTCTCCAAAGTCTTGAATCCGAAATAATCATACCCAAAATCCCTTTTGTAATCAATTGCAGCATCTAGTTTGGCCGCGTTGTTTTTGATGATGCCGTATACTTCCGGATCCAGCAGAGCTGCATTTTCGTCAGTCTTTGGGTTCACGTGGGTATATAGCCTTTTCATGGTATTCGAAAAAGACTGACTTGTAGTCTTGTGAAGATTGGAGATGGCGATTCTCGCAGCCAATATTGCATAATCGGGATGCTTCACCGTCAGAGAGGCGCAAACTTCTGCCGCCAAGTTGTCTAGCTCTGTAGTGGAAACACCGTCATAGAGTCCATCGATTACCTTTTTGGCAACATCGATTGGCTGAATGAATCTAGGATCCAGCTCATAGCAGAGATTTTCAATTCTGGTTGTGATTTTGTCGAATCGTACTGATTCTCGCCTTCCGTCTCTTTTTAATACTAGCATTTCTTTGGGATTTTTAGGTTGATGGAATAGATAGGGGGAATTTAGAAGTCTTCACCAATGGAGAATCTTGGTGAATCGTCAGAGCCTTCTGTCGTTTTCATTACACCAGCTTTTTGGTAGTCGCCAACTCTTTTTTCGAAGAAGTTGGTTTTTCCCTGAAGCGAAATCATGTCCATGAAATCAAAAGGGTTTGTGCTGTTCCATATTTTTTCACATTCTAATTCGTCTAGCAGTCTGTCTGCGACAAATTCAATATACTGACACATTAGGTCAGCGTTCATGCCGATAAGCCGTACAGGCAGGGCATCGGTTACAAATTCTTTTTCTATTTCTACTGCATCCCGAATGATCTCTCTTACCGTTTCTTTTGGAAGTTGGTTGTTCAGGTGCTTTGTGTACAGATGGCAAGCGAAGTCACAGTGTAACCCCTCATCACGGGAAATTAATTCATTGGAGAAGGTAAGCCCAGGCATCAAGCCTCTTTTCTTGAGCCAGAAAATAGAGCAAAACGAACCTGAGAAAAAGATTCCTTCCACCGCTGCAAAAGCGATAAGACGCTCTTGGAAGTTTCCGTTGTCAATCCATCTCAACGCCCAGTCGGCCTTTTTCTTTACACAGTCAATATGCTCGATGGCATGTAGTAGCTTGTCACGCTCTACCGCATCTTTAATGTAAGTGTCGATGAGAAGGCTGTACGTTTCCGAGTGGATATTTTCCATGGCGATCTGGAAGCCATAGAAGAATTTAGCTTCAGTATATTGAACCTCAGAGACGAAGTGCTCTGCCAAATTTTCGTTTACTATTCCGTCGCTGGCTGCAAAAAATGCCAGAACATGGGAGATGAAATGACGCTCACCGTCATTTAATGCTTTCCAATCCACCATATCTTGGCCTAAATCAATTTCTTCAGCAGTCCAAAAGCTCGCCTCGGCTTTCTTATAGTATTGCCAAATGTCATTGTGCTGTATGGGGAATAAAACAAAGCGATTCTTGTTCTCTTCTAATATTGGTTCGTTCTGCATTGCTACTTGGTTGTTTTAATCGTAATGAATTTGCCCTTACCTAAAATAAATATTTTGAGGATCGGGGATAAGAAAGGCTGCCTTTTTAGAACAGCCTTTGAACAAATATGTGAATCAAAATCGGGAAATAAAACCTGTGAAGTGATAGTTGAATGGGTGATTTGACCTTAGTTCAATAATTGTATAATTATAAATTAATCAGTAGGTTAAATAGGGTTTAGTATAGCTTTAAATTAATTGAATGGGCTATTTCTAGGGGTTTGAAATATTTTGAAATAATTTCAAAAAAGATTTTCAACCAAAATTCAAGACTGAAATTGACTTACAGTCAAGTATTTGGTATAAACAATTTTGCTTTTCAATAATTTGACGGTCAATATGTTGGATAGAAATCTGATGAAATATTTTAAATCATTTCTGAATAAAATTGTCTTTTTCAGAGGATTTAATTAAGGAGATTTTGCCTCCAAAAGACGATTTGCAAAGGTTCACTTTAAATCACAGATAATATTTCGGAAGCCCGTTTTTTTGTTTTGTATAACTTCCTTATATTTGCACTCCGATTTCAAAAGAATCAAGAATTATGTACGCAATTGTAAACATCGCAGGTAAGCAGTTCAAAGTAACACAAGATCAGTTCGTCTATGCTCCAAAGCTAGATTTAGAAACTGGCGCTTCCGTGGAATTCGACCAGGTACTATTGGCAGAAGCTGATGGATCTGTGTCTGTAGGCGCTCCCCTTTTGGCAGGAGCGAAGGTATCTGGGAAGGTCCTAGATCATGTAAAAGGTGATAAAGTCATCGTCTTCAAGAAGAAGCGTCGTAAGGGCTACAAGAAGAAGAACGGTCACAGACAAGACTTCACCAAAGTATTGATAGAAAGCATTTCAATCTAAGTTTTCTCTTCGGAAAAACATAAAAGAATAAAACCATGGCACATAAGAAAGGCGTCGGTAGTTCCAGAAACGGTAGAGATTCGCAATCCAAGAGATTGGGTGTGAAGAAATTTGGTGGCGAAGTAGTAATCGCCGGAAATATCATTGTAAGACAAAGAGGCACTAAGCATCACCCGGGTGAGAATGTAGGACTTGGTAAAGATCATACCTTGTTTGCAACGTCTAACGGTGTGGTAACCTTCAGAAAGAAATTTGATGGCAAATCATACGTAAGTGTATTGCCTGCTGAGGCATAATCAAGTCTCTGGCTAAACTTATTAAAAAGAGAGGGTTCGACCCTCTCTTTTTTTTGACTAGGCTCGCTCTATACTAGCGTGCCTTCCAATTTTGCCAAACATCCAACTGTAGCAGTTGGTGAAAATTTTTTTACAATTAAGAAGCCGATGCCGTAAGCGGGTATCGTAATATCCCGGCAATAGGGGCATCACCAGGCATGTCTCCGGGATCAGTCATATACACATTGCCCTTGGATCGAAGGACAGTGGCAGCGGCTTCATCTATGAGACAATGTCCCCCGTTGTTTTGAGTGTCTTCCAGTTCTATGCTGTGCTCTTCTTCATTATATCTTCCCCATAGATGCTTGTGCTCTTTGGATACAAATAATGTGTCAACAGCACCTGTAAAAGAAGCCTTGAGTAATTCCTCGGTTTCACTGTCCATTGCCAATCCTTCCGCTTTTTTGGCCTGAAAGGATTCTATGGTATTATTTCTTTCAGCTACAAAATGAGATGATGCCAGTTCCCATGAATCATGATGAAGAATGTCCATGTCTTTTTCAGTGAATGAGCCGGAGACATGTCCATCCATCAAGCCGTTATATTTGCTTGCTTCTCTGAATATTGGAATCAAATAATCTACTCCGGCTAAATAAAGCGGAAGAGGGTTCTTGTAGAGAATGGGCTCAAGCATATTTGTCATTCTGTGGAAATAATTGAGGATGGATTGCTTCTTCTCTTCATCCGATCCTTCTCCATGTCCGTGAAACATAGCTCCCGCACTTCCTACACCACCTTGGCCTTGAAGATATTTCTGATTTTCAAAATCCTCTTCCTCCGCTATGAAAGAGGTTGCCACCTTCTCAGGGTCAAGGATTACTTCTTGAATTACATTTCTTGTTGCCTCATAAAGATGGATTTTCTCGAGATTCAATACAAGGAGGTAGTAATGTCCGTTATCCGTAATGGCGGGAAGCAGCGGAAGCAAAAACGGTTTTGTTCCCACGAAATTCATACTTTCCTCAATGGCTATCGGAACTTGTAAAAGTTCTACTTGGCCTTCTGATAAGAAGCAGGCTATCATATCTGAGTTATGTTTCCAGAATTCTGAACTGTTCAAAAGCTCCTTTCCGGGCTGGAGAAGATTGTTTATTTCTTCGGATTCTAATTGATAATCCTTCTCGAGTTTCTTCTCCACAGCGGCTAGCTGATTTTTTAAATGGATTTTATCCTGCTTGTAGGCATCTGTACTTAGCCTGGACGAAGGGACAAATATTGAAATATAAGGTTGGGCGGATTTTTGTGAAAGATCTACGAACTTTTTGCGATCGAAAATTTTCATGGTTTATGGATTTTAGGTTGTAATTTATTTCCCCATCTAATAAGAGTGGTATGTTATTTTCCTACAAACAGGAAGCCATGCTATAATTACTAACTAAATTTTGCTATTATGAATTACACAGAAAACTACAGAGGAATCAAAATTGATGTTCAGGCTCCCCATATGGAAGTGGACGAAACAGTTCAGGCGGAGTTAAGATCGTGCATTGACAAGCTTACACGATTTGCCAATGATATCAATGAGGTGAACCTATATATCAATAAAGAGGGGCAGGGAGGGACTTCGGTCTCTAAATTGGGAATGCGTGTGGCTATTCCCGGTCCGGATGTTTACGCTGATGAGGATGGAGATAATTGGATAGGGATGCTGAAATCCGTGACAGATAAAAATATCAGACAGCTCCAAAAATTGAAATAATATAAGTGAAAGTTTAAAAAAAGCTACCGTCAAAAGGGACGGTAGCTTTTGATTTCTTGAATAAAATTTACCCCACTTTGTGGAAAAATAACTAGAATAACTGCAATGCCGAATAATGCTCCGTAAAAATGGGCATCATGATTTATACTGTCTGAATCTTTTCGGGCTTGCACTGCGGAATAAATCAGAAATAGAATGCCTAACGCAAATCCGGGTAAGCAAAGAATCCCAAATAGGCAGATGTTCGAAAGCGGTAGGATAATGATACTGGCAAAAACCGTTGCAGCCGTTCCTCCTGAAGCACCTAATGCTCTGTAGTAACTGTTGTCCTGATTTTTGAGATATGTAGGGATATCGGCAATGACAATCGCCAGAAGATAGAATAGGACATATATCACACCGCCTGTCACCACACCAAATTTATAGGCGAGAACTTGCTCCACCACACCTCCAAAGAAGTAAAAGGTGAACATGTTGAAAAGGAGGTGGATATAGTCTTTGTGAATAAAGCCTGAGGTGACAAAACGATCCCACTGTGCATCCCGCTTGATTTTATAAGGAATAAACATGCAGCGGTCCATAAAGGCTACATTATTGATTCCGTAAAAACTGGAAATGGAAGTAAGAATAATCAGGACAACTGTGATGGATAAGGTCATTTATTTTTCTCTGTGTATTAAGTCCTGGGTTATTTTCTTGAGTTCGAGGAAATAGTCCTCGTTTTTGTAATGGATCGCTTCGTACTGCGCAAATCCGGCTTCGAAATAGGAATTCATTTTGGCTTCTGTAAATGCCTTAATTCCCAGCTTTTCGTAAATCCTGCGAACAGCCTTTACTTTTTCTTCTTTGTCAAATTCAGTCTGAGCTAGCCAATAGTTTAGTGCTTCGGCATCTTCGCCTTCCGCCAGTTCCAGGGCTTTTATCAAAAGAAAGGTCTTTTTATTGGAAATAATATCTCCACCAACCTGCTTTCCGAATTTTGCCTGATCGGCAAATACATCAAGCAAGTCATCTTTCAGCTGAAAACCCACCCCGATGTTCATGCCAAAATCATACAGTTTCTGAGCATCACTCTTCTCCGCTCCGGCTAGCAAAGCACCCAGTTGTAAGGCAAACCCAACAAGTACCGCTGTCTTCAAACGGATCATGTCGAGATATTCTTCTTCGTGGACAGACTCCAAGGTTTCAAAATTCATATCGAACTGTTGTCCTTCACATACTTCTGCAGCTGTTTTGTTGAATAATCGAATGACCTCCCCCAGTTTATCTGCTTCTGTGGGCAACAGCAAATCATATGCTTTGACCAACATTACATCTCCTGAAAGTATAGCTACATTGTTGTTCCACTTCATATGGACGGCTTTTTTTCCTCTTCTGAGGGGAGCATCGTCCATAATATCATCATGCATCAGCGTAAAGTTGTGAAAAACTTCTATAGCTACCGCCTGACTTAGGATTGCCTCGGGATTTGGCTTATAGATCCCATAGGCCAATAAACTAAGCAATGGACGGATTCTTTTTCCGTCCAGACTTAGTATGTAAGTAATCGGTTCATAAAGTTCTCGTGGTGACTTCCCTATTCCGGCATCTACCGGGAATTCATTCTGGATGTAATTCTCCAGTTTACCTAACAGCGCGTGCGCGTGGCTTTTTCCTGTCATTATCTGCAAATTCCAAATCAATTGTTCTACGGTCAATATCGGTATTAACTACCCGGACCTTCACTTTGTCGCCCAAAGTGATCATTTTTTTCGTCTTCGAACCCACTAAACGCATGTTTTTCTGGTCGAAGTCGTAGTAATCGTCATCCATGTCCTGCACACGGATCATGCCTTCACACTTAGTTTCTGTAATCTCGACAAAAACTCCCCATTCTGTCACTCCGGCTACAATTCCCTCATAATCTTTGTCTTCTGCAAGGGACATAAATTCCACTTGCTTGTATTTGATCGAAGCTCTTTCCGCATCCGCAGCACGTTTTTCACGCTCTGAAGAATGAACACATTTTTGCTCCCACGCTTCTGCGTCTGGAGATTTTCCTCCCTCAAGATAAAGCTCGAGCAATCTGTGAACCATCATATCGGGATATCGACGGATAGGAGAGGTGAAGTGGGAGTAATGTGCAAATGCAAGCCCAAAGTGCCCTTTTGGCTCAGTGGTATATTTGGCTTTTGCCATACTGCGAATTGCAAGCTGCTCAAGCACATTCTGCTCAGGTTTGCCCTGTATGTCTTCCATCAGCTTATTCAGTGCAGCGGAAATGTTTTTCTCGTTTTCTATGTCAAAAGGATGACCAAATCGCTTCGCAAATCCGGAGAATGTATCCAGGCGATCCATATCAGGAGAATCGTGTGTACGATATACGAAAGTATCTTTTCCTTTGTTCTTATTGAAAATAAACTCAGCCACGTATTTGTTTGCCAAAAGCATAAATTCTTCAATGAGCTTATGTATATCTTTTCGCTCCTTGATCATCAGGCCTAGGGGAGTCCCTTTTTCATCCAATTTGAATTTCACTTCAACGGTTTCAAAGTTAACCGCGCCATGCTTGAACCTTCGTTGGCGGATTTTTTTCGCCATCACATTCAGCAAAGTCAGTTCTTCAAAGAAATCGCCGGATTGGTTGTCGATGTTTTCCTGTGCTTCTTCATAAGCATATCTTCTATCAGAGTGGATCACAGTTCTGCCAATCCAGTGCTTCTTCACATTGGCCTCATCATCCACCTCGAATACACAGGCAAACGTCAGCTTGTCTTCATGTGGGCGAAGAGAACAAAGTCCGTTACTCAAGCGCTCCGGAAGCATAGGGATGGTGCGATCTACCAAGTAAACTGAAGTAGCCCGATTATATGCCTCTTTCTCCAATGCGGTTTTTGGCTGCACGTAATGGGTCACATCAGCGATATGAACTCCTATCTCATGATTGCCGTTTTCCAATTTTCTGTAGGAAATGGCATCGTCAAAGTCTTTCGCATCGGCAGGATCAATGGTGAAAGTCAAGATGTCTCTGAAATCCTTTCTTTTCTTGATTTCTTTCACTGTGATTTTCTCTGAAATCGCTTCTGCTTCTTTTTCCGGTTCTTCAGGATACTCGAATGGTAATCCAAATTCTGCCATGATGGAGTGGATTTCCACCTCGTGCTCACCGGCTTTTCCCAATACACGAGTCACTTCTCCAGTTGGGTTTTTATCTCCCTCTCTCCATTCGGTTAGTTTCACTACCACTTTTTCCCCATGCACTGCTCCATTTAATCCGCCACGGTGGACGAAGATGTCTTTGTGCATTTTCTTAAAGTCAGGAACCACAAATGCAAAGCGTGGTGATATTTCTACCCGGCCCACAAATTCATCGCGGTTTCTTTCCACTACTTCCAGTACTTTGCCTTCTACACGCCCCGTGTTTCCTTTGAGAGGGTAGATCATAACGCGGACCTTATCCCCATCAAGGGCTTGCTTGAGGTCAGCTTCTTTGACCAGAATATCTCCTTCTGCCTTTTCCGGGTCGAGGGGAACAATGAATGCGAATCGAGGATTCACAAAATCCACTATACCTTCAATGAACTCAGGGTTCTGGGTTGATGAATAATAATTTCTTGGATTGCGGGAAACTGAACCGGCTTCTACCAGTTTGCTAAGCACCGGTTCCACCCCTCCTTTGGTGAGGGCATCCCGGATTTCCAGTTTCTTGATAAGCTGTTTGGAGTTGAATTCTTCTCCGTAATGTGCATCTAAAAATTGAAGGATACGACGTGCCAGGCTGGCAGCATCTGTTTGTTTTCCTCCTCTAGTCTTGCTTGTTTGTTTTCTGTCTGATTTTCTTCCCATGATTTGGGTTGTTGATTAATGTTAAGGTAAAAAGATTTATGTCCCTGCGCCCATTAATCTTTGTGATCTTTTTTTGAATCCTCTAAATGGATGATTTCTATTTCTAGGTCATCCGCCTGCGGATGCATAGCCATATATACCCGAGCTGTGACTTCCACATCTCTCAGGCAATATTTTTTGATTTTTTCTACGTCTTTTTCCAGATGAAAAGTAGTATTGACCTGACTTCCGTCAAGATCATCTTTTGAAGATGGAATTCCAAAAACTGAAGCTAAAAGCTCCAGGCGGGTGTAATGTTTGTAGTCTCCAAACTTCCAAAGCTCCATCGTGTCGAGATGGCGAACTTCCCAGGGTTTTTTCCCTGAGATCTGTAAAGGCTCAGGCAAGGCTACTCCCTGGATGAGCATTCTGCGACAGAGGTAAGGGAAATCAAATTCTTTACCATTGTGGGCGCAAAGAATCCATTTTTTCTTTTCTAACAACCCCTTAAACTCTGAAAGAAGTTCCCGTTCCTCTTCATTTGCATAACATTTCGATCTGAAGGCCAGTTTTTTGTCTTTCTTTTTCCACTGAAAGTATCCTACTCCCACACAGACTACCTGACCGAACTCGGCGTGAATCCCCGCTCGGTCAAAATATAATGCCCCAGGCTCTAGATTGTTTTCAATCCCCTGGATTAAACGTTCTTTCTTTAGCCATTCTTCTTGAATTCGCTCGGGCAGTTCTTCGTATTTCTCAGTCAATGAAGCCGTTTCTATATCCAGAAACAGGATGTCATTCAGTTGATCAAAAAAATCTGCCATAAGTCTACATTATGCGTGAAGAACTCCTTCCAAGCCGATTTCCGGAATCATCTTAATAAATCCGGAATCAAAACTGCCTGAAGTAAAGATAAACTTTTTATCAAAAATCTGATCCATTATGTAGTAACTGACCCAAAACTCATTGTTTAACGCAAAAACGGAAGGGTCGATCGGTTCGACTTTGGCTACAGACTGTTCACCCAGTTCATCGAGCATGTGTCGAAGTGTGGATGTTTTTCGTACTTCTCCGTTTATTTCCCCGTATCCTTTGGATGTGATCATCACATTTTTCAGTTCAATCAAATTCAAGTTGATGATATACACAGCCCACTCTGTTCCGGTGGGAGTTTCTTCTTTTGCGATAGCTAGCTTTACCCCAGTCACAGGGTGAAAATCTATGTCTTTCTTCATTGTGCTTCTATATTCTCCATTTCAAATAATTCGGTCAAATGCTGCTTTACTTTTGCTTTGACCTCCTGCATGTCCACTGGTCTGCCTAGCTCAAGATGCAGGGATGTGACGGCTTTGTCATCTATGCCGCAGGGGATTATATGTCCGAAATAACTGATGTCTGTATTGACGTTGAAAGCAAACCCATGCATGGTCACCCAGCGACTGGATTTCACGCCCATCGCACAGATTTTTCTGGGATTGGTTTGCTCTATATGATCGATCCATACTCCGGTGAGACCATCAATTCTTCCGGCTTCCACGCCATAATCGGCCAGCGTCCTAATGATCGCTTCTTCGAGCAATCTGAGATACTTGTGTATATCCGTGAAGAAGTTGTCAAGATCCAAGATCGGATAGCCAACTAACTGCCCCGGTCCATGATAAGTTATGTCTCCTCCGCGATTTATTTTATAGTACTGTGCGTGATGGGCAGTTAGACCGCTTTCATCCAAAAGCAAATTCTCTTCCTTGCCACTTTTGCCCAGAGTATACACATGAGGATGTTCTACGAAGAGAACGAAGTTGTTACTTGGCGACTGATCTTCTGCTGATAAAGCGCGGTTTTTGATTTTCAATGCTACTGTAGCAGCAAATAATTCTTCCTGATAATCCCAAGCTTGCTGATAATCAAGCTGTCCAAGATCTCGGAATTCTACTTTTTTATTGATAATTTCATTCATCGGATAGTCCCGAGGGATTTACTTTTCAACTGAACTGCCAACGGGTTCGTTCATTGATTTTTCAAAATTAAACAAATATCCAAGATGGCAGAACACAACGATTCCGGAAAACTTGCAGAGAAACTTGCGGCTGATTTTTTAGTAGGAAAAGGGTATGAACTTGTCGAAACAAACTATCGGCATAGACATGCGGAAATTGATTTAATTCTGAAACACCGCGGATTGTTAATTTTTGTTGAAGTTAAGTTTAGATCCGGTACCGGCTTTGGTTTTGCAGAAGAGTTTGTGGATTCCACCAAACGAAAACTTCTCATCAAAGCAGCGGATCATTACATCTTTGAAAAAGATTGGCATAATGATATCCGCTTTGATATCATTGGCGTTTATAAGGATCGTACAGGAAAAATTAATTTCAGGCATTTTGAGGATGCATTTTACTAAACAATCACCCCCCGTTTCAATTTTAAAAATCATGAAATCGAGCCTGCCTACCGTCAGGCATGACTCAAAAGTCACACACAACTAGGATGATTTTCAGCCATGCGACCTGCCTGCCGCAGGGAGGGATTCCCTGTCCGACGACAGGCGGACATTTAACCATTCAAAAACAAATTAAAAACACATGAAATCGAGCATGTCCAAAACGACACACAACTTGTCCCGAACTTGCTTCGGGAGAGGGATGATTATCCCATATGCGAGATTCCATGTGACCATTCAAAAACAAATTATAGACACATGAAAAAGGTAACAGTTACTTTCTTATTTGCATGTATGGCATTCGCCACTTTTGCCCAAGATGCTAAGAAAGATCAGAGAATAGTAGAAGACAGTGAAAATGCCAAAGAGGCATTTCTGAAAGACGATCCAACAATGGAGAGCTTTTTCGACTCTTCATATGGCTACATTATCTTACCGAATGTGGGTAAAGGTGGTCTTGGAATCGGTGGAGCCGCAGGGAGCGGAGTGGCTTATCAGGGAGGTGACAAAGTGGGCTATGCCAAAATGACCCAGCTCACTATTGGCTTCCAAGCCGGTGGGCAGGCCTATTCTGAAGTTGTGTTTTTCGAAAACAAAGAGGTTTTTGATCGCTTCAAGAACAGCAAGGTGGAAATGTCCGCTCAGGTATCCGCAGTAGCTGCAGCTTCCGGAGCATCAGCCAATGCAAAGTATGTGGAAGGAGTAGCTGTATTTACACGTACCAAAGGAGGATTGATGTATGAGGCCTCAGTAGGGGGGCAGCAGTTTAAGTTCAGAGAGAATTAAGGTTTAATTGTCTTTTCGATAAACGAGATTTCCGTCCTTATCCCATTCTGCACGAATGTAAGGGCGGAAATTTTTTGTATAGGCAGTTTCCTGGTATTGGATTTCTCTCTTTCGGATGGCTTTAGTGTTATTCATGTCCCAATATTCTGTCCAAAGCCCGACTTTCTCTCCATATTGGTATTCCCCAGTCACAGCCACTTGTTTGTCCTCATAGAAGTGGAAGTAGTTTCCTTCCTCCAGTCCATACTGTACCGGAATGATCTCTTGGATAGACTTGGCGGATTGATCGAAGTATCGGGTGCGGGATTCTCTAGGCCAGCCTGCTTCAAAGTGACTTTTGTCCTGAAGTATATTTTTGGAATCAAAAAGCATCCATGTCTTATGCTTGGTGCCATAATAGAACATGCCGCTTTCTACCACTTCTCCATTGACTACCCGCTCATATGGGCCATGAAGTAAATAGCCTTTTCCGGTTTCGTAATCTCTTGCTTTGACGCGTTTATCCTGCGGATCAAACCAATAGACATCGCGAATATAAGGATCGGGCTTTCGGACCTCATCGGTGTAGTTGAAAAACTCAAGGATTCGTTGGTCTCGAATTTCTTGACGGGTGTATCCTTTTCGGGTTTTAATCCCAAACCATTCATTTTTGCGGGCTTTCTTTTTTTTCTCTTTTTTTTCTTCTCTCTCCTTGGAATCATCAAAAAGCAGCAAGGGCATGGTGGTAGGCAGTAACCTGGAATGCACCACACCACTGGAATCAGGATCTGATTCGGCATCTTGCTGGGCAAAAGAAACCCGGGTGAGAAGTAAGAGGAAAATAAGAATGATATAATATCTACTCATCGATAAGAAAAACGCAATATACTTCGGTGTATTTTATCCAAAAATAACATTTCGGGATCAAAAGTCATCGATTGTTTAGATTTTATAATCTTCTCTCTATTTTTGTGGAATTTGTAAAAAAATCTCTCAAACAATGAATTCTATTTTATCAGACCGGATAATCAATATGGAGGAATCAGCCACTCTTGCCATGGCAAAAAAAGCAAGAGAGCTGAAATCGCAGGGAATTGATATCATCAGCCTTAGCTTGGGTGAGCCCGACTTCAAGACTCCACAGCATATTCAAGAGGCTGCAAAAGATGCAATCGACGAAGGAAAGTATTTTTCATATCCTCCTGTAGCAGGTTATCAGGATTTGAGAGAAGCTATCGCAAAGAAGCTTCGCGAAGAAAATGAAATCTCTGAAGCTAAAGCTGAGAATATTGTTGTCTCTACAGGAGCAAAGCACTCCATTGCCAATGTGTTCATGTGCATGATCAATGAAGGTGACGAAGTGGTGATTTTCTCCCCTTATTGGGTTAGCTATGCTGAGATCATCAAATTGGCAGGTGGCGTTCCTGTGCTGATCGAAGGTACTTTGGAGAATAATTTCAAGGCTACTGCGGCTCAACTGGAAGCTGCCATCACTCCAAAAACAAAGGGAGTGATCTACTCTTCTCCGTGCAATCCTACGGGATCGGTATTCAGCAAGGAAGAGCTGGAAGCCATCGCCGAAGTGGTGAAAAAACATGAGAATGTCATGGTGATCGCGGATGAGATCTACGAGAAAATCAACTTTGCAGGCAGAAATTACAGCATTGCTTCTTTCCCGGGAATGTTTGACAGAACTATCACTGTCAATGGTTTCTCTAAGGGATATGCGATGACAGGCTGGAGAGTAGGCTACATCTGTGCGCCGGTATGGATGGCAAAAGCTGTAGAGAAAATCCAGGGTCAGTTTACTTCAGGAGGAACAGGCATAGCCCAAAGAGCTGCATTGGCAGGTATCTCCGGAGATCAGACTCCGACTACCGAAATGGCAAATGCTTACCTAAGAAGAAGAGGATTGGTGCTGGACTTGCTTCGTGATATTCCCGGGATCAAAACCCACGTGCCTGAGGGAGCATTCTATTTCTTCCCTGATGTGACAGCCTTCTTTGGTAAATCTGCCAAAGGTCATGATGTCAAAGATGCGGATGACCTATGCCTGTACCTATTGGCTGAAGCTCATGTGTCATTAGTGACAGGAGCTGCTTTTGGAGCACCTGATTGTATCAGGCTTTCTTATGCAGCATCTGATGAGGAACTGGTGGATGCGCTGGGCAGAATGAAAAAAGCTCTTGGCGAACTAGCCTAATAATTAAGCACTTGACCCCGGCAAATGCCGGGGTTATTTTTTGCCTAGCCGGAAAGGCTTATTTTTGAAAAAAATTACCCTATGGCTGAAGTAATCGTAATCACTCCTGTTAAAAATTCCCTTGAGACCACCTTGGATACTGCCAGGGCGATAAGCGGATCTTCAATACGGGTAAAACATGTAATATTTAACGACTTCAGTACAGAAGAAACCAAAGCAGGATTGGAGCTGAATCAATCTGAAATCGGTTATGAACTCGTACACCTGGAAGACCATACAGACCATCCTTCGCCAAATTATAAGCTTGTATTGCAAATGGCTCAGAAAATGGCAATTGAACAGAAACTGCCGCTTTTGGTTGTTGAATCCGACGTGGTGGTAAAGCCAGAAACCGTTGCTGACTTGCTGGATTTTCAAAAATCCACTGCAAAATCAGGACTGGTAGGTTCGGTGACAGTAGACGAAAGAGGTGTGGTGAATTTTCCCTATTTGAAGTTCAAAGGAGTGAAGGAGCAGGTGATTGACACATCAAGGAGTTTGAGCTTTTGTTGTACACTTTTCTCTGCCGACTTTTTGAATGCATATGACTTTAAAGGGCTGGATGAAGCCAAAGATTGGTATGATACCTTTATCTCGAAGAAGTCCGTCGAACTCGGGTTTAAAAATCATGTACTCATGAATGCTCCTGTCTGGCACAGACCTCATGCAAGCAGACCATGGAAGCAACTCAAATACAGCAATCCACTGAAATACTACTTCCTGAAGTTTTGGAAAGGAATGGATAAAATCTAATCAGGATTTACCCAGAAATTTCATCAGGGTATTGTAAGGTCTTGACCAGGTGCGTTGAAACCTAAGTGGGCCATTTAGGTGCTTTTCAAAGAAATCCTTGTGTTTGGCATTCAGAAAAGCTATGCGCTTTCTTTTTAACTCATTCGATCCGGTTTTTTTTCTCATACTTCCGGATTTTGTGAGGCGATATTTGAAACCCACATAGGGGAGTTGAACGACTTCACCGCCGTTTTTGAGTAAGTTGATCCAGAATTCCCAATCTGCTCTTCCCATGGTCATTTGATCATCAAATCCTCCGACGGCCAAGCAATCGGATTTCCTGAAAATCCCGCTCACGAAGATCATATTGTCTTTTGCCAAACTTTTTAAACTGAAAGGCTTAAGCTTCCAGTTCCGTTCTGATTCTTCATCAAATTTCACAGCTTTACAGTAGACTACTTTTACTTCCGGTCGTTTTTCCAGAATTTCGATGGCATCAGGTATGTAAGCCGGATAGATCAGATCGTCCGCATCCAGAGGGAGTATGTATTTTCCGTTAGAAAATTCTATCCCGGCATTTCTCGCTATGGTAACACCCGAGTTAGGTTGATTTAGTAAATAAACATTCTTGTACTTTTCTGTTAATTCTTCAGCGATTTCCTCGGTGTTGTCAGTAGATCCGTCATTTATGATAATGATCTCAAGCTCAGGATAATTGGCATTGAGGGCTGATTCGGCGGTTTCGTTAAGGTAATTTGCCTGATTATAGCAAGGAATAATTATGGAAATGGTGGGTTTCAATGCCTTTTTTGGATATATGAACTTCGCTGCAAGTTAATTTAATAGAATGTGAGTTTTCTTATTATAAAGATTGTTGTACGATTTCAAAAAAGGGGAAAGCATTAGTTGGGTTATGTGTAAAAAATCCAAATAATCGCTTGTTTTATTGCGCTGAATTTATAACTTTAAACTGGTGATTAAAGAACTTTTCGGAAATATTTGACTTTTTGAAGTACATATTATGAAAATAGTCTATTTTTCAGGCTCAACTTGTTCAAAAAAAAATCCGGATTAAGGTCCGGATTTTTTTTTGAACATTATTTTATGAATTTTTAGACCTACTATTACAATATTCCCCATTACCTATGTTTCGAGCCAAACCCATTGTCTTTTTGGTTATCTGGTTTTTTGGGGTTTTTCTGGGTTTTTCCCAGGCGAATGCCCAAAATAAATCCCAAAATCTTGACACTGCTTATATTGAGCCAACAGACCTGTTATTTGCGGCAAGATGGTATTTGTCGCACAAATACACAAACTTACAGATAAAGGCTCCTGAGACGGGGCGTAGATATTCTTTCGATCCTAATTCCGGGTTGAATATGGGGCTGGGGCTGACTTACCAGACATTCACACTAAATATCGCTGTGCCATTTGGTTTCATGAATCCCAATCGACAAAAAAAATGGCCTCTTTTTCTGGATCTTCAAATGCATGCATATCCCCAGAAGTGGATTTTTGACTTTTATGGCCAATTTTACAGGGGATATACCATGGATGCGGGTGATTTGCTGAATTCTGATGAAAAATATTTACGTGAAGATATGCGGGTAAATATGGTTGGGCTCAATGCGAACTATTTATTTGGAGGGGACAAACTCTCTCTTGCCGCAGCTTTCAATCAAGTAGCAATACAAAAGAAATCCGCTTTTTCACCTTTTGTTGGATTCGAAGGTTATTTTGGAAGTGTGAAGTCAGATTCTCTTTTACTTCCTACTTCTGAAGATGTAGCGGAATTCAACTTTGACAAATCCAGATATTTTCAGTTTGGGCCGAATGCAGGATTGGCAGGAACATTGGTTTTTGGGAAAGGGTTTTTTCTGACGGGAGTTGCCTCTGTTAATTATAGTGTGGGGTTTGCTGAGTATGGGCGAAGCAATAATCTATTTAAGGAATGGGGCGGAGTTCCCACTTATTTGGTACGTGGATTTTTTGGCTATAATGACAAGCGATTTTCAGCAAACGTTAATTATGTGCACAAAAATCTAAATTTGGTCGCAGTAGGCCCATTTGACCATGCTGTCAACACCGGTAATTACCGCTTTAACTTAATCTACAAATTTCAGGTTAAAAGAAAATTTGGCGAATGGTTTTACAGGCTCAATCCTATGCGAATAATCAATAAGAATATCCAACCCTATTGACTTCAGCACTTAATTAAAGCTGTCGCTTTTATATTATTCATTGAAAATTAAAGAACCCAAATCATGACGGATCAATTCGGTATTCAAGAATCACTAAAGAGACTCGGTATCCAGCCTGAAAACCTGGGCGTAGCAACAGGTTCAAAGTGGTTAGATTCCAAAGAATCTTTACTCTCATCTTTTTCTCCAGTCGATGGCAAGGAGATCGCAAAAGTCCAATTGGCTAATGCAGCCACTTTTGAGCAGGTTATAGATCAGGCGCAAAAAGCATTTCTGCATTGGCGCACTGTGCCGGCTCCCCTGCGTGGAGAAGTGGTGAGAGAAATTGGCAATGCCCTCAGAGATGCCAAGGAGGACTTGGGGAAGTTGGTTTCATTCGAAATGGGGAAATCCTATCAGGAAGGACTTGGGGAAGTTCAGGAGATGATTGATATCTGTGATTTTGCTGTAGGGCTTTCCAGACAGTTGTATGGATTGACCATGCACTCGGAGAGACCCGGCCATCGAATGTACGAGCAGTGGCATGCGATAGGCATAGTGGGAATTATCTCTGCTTTTAATTTTCCCGTAGCTGTATGGTCATGGAATGCAGCTCTGGCTTGGGTTTGTGGAGATGTCTGTGTGTGGAAACCTTCAGAAAAAGCTCCGCTTTCTGCTATCGCATGTCAGAAAATTGCTGCAGAAGTTTTTGAAAAACATGGTATGCCGGAGGGTGTTTCATCACTTTTGGTAGGAGATTATAAAATAGGAGAGCTGATGTCAAATGACTCCAGAATTCCCCTTATATCAGCCACGGGCTCTACCCGAATGGGCAAACTCGTAGGTGAAGCAGTTGGTCGAAGGCTGGGCAGATCCTTATTGGAACTAGGTGGCAACAATGCCATCATCATCACGGAAAATGCCGATATGGATATGGCGATACGGGGAGCATTGTTTGGAGCAGTGGGGACGGCAGGGCAGCGATGTACCAGTACTAGACGATTGATCATTCATGAGAATGTATATGAAGAAGTGAAATCCCGATTAGCCTCTGCCTATGCTAAGTTAGCCATCGGTAATCCCCTAAATGAAAAGAACCATGTCGGTCCACTGATTGACGTGGATGCAGTGAAATTGTATGAAAAGGCTATCGATAAAGTAAAGAAAGAAGGAGGGAGGACCGTGGTAGACGGAGGAGTGCTTTCCGGTGAAGGATATGAATCCGGATGCTATGTAAAGCCTGCGGTTTATGAGGCGGAAAACAGCTTTGACATAGTTCAGCATGAGACTTTTGCACCGATCCTTTACCTGATGAAGTACGAGTCACTTGAAGAAGCTATAGCTATGCAAAATGGCGTGCCTCAGGGGCTTTCATCCGCAATCATGACTACGAATATGAGAGAAGCTGAAGCGTTTCTTTCGGTGGCAGGTTCTGATTGTGGGATTGCCAATGTGAATATAGGCACATCAGGGGCTGAAATAGGAGGAGCGTTTGGAGGTGAGAAAGAAACAGGAGGGGGAAGAGAATCAGGTTCGGATGCTTGGAAGGCTTATATGAGAAGGCAAACCAATACGATTAATTATTCAGCCACTTTGCCATTGGCACAGGGGATCAAGTTTGATATATAACTTCCTCCGAAATAGCCCACTGGATTGCTTTAGTGGGCTGTTTCAAGGTAGTTAATTGTCTTCTGACTCTATTTTTTATAATGGGTTTTGAACCTCCCCAACAAAAATCGGATTAGGCTATTACAAATCTTGAGGCAATGTCCGCACTAAGCGATTGGTGATACTGTTGTCACAAACGATCAAGCTTACGACTGCCTTGTACTACCCAGCCTAACTGCGGGTTAAAAAGTGAACAGGGGCATTATATCCTAAAAATCCTTCTTCACGTAATTCAATTCCTCTATTGTTCTTACTCCATCTTCAGTCAGGGCAAGCCAAAGTTTGATTTCATTGCCCTCCCTCTTCATGGTCAAGCCGTGAAAATACACAGTATTCTCGTCAGTTCCGACCAATCTGAATGTTGTCCACTCCTCCTTTTCTTCCCATGGTGTAAGGTCAGCATTGAAGTGCTTTAGTTTCAAAGAGAAGCTTTCCCCCTCTTGGACTATATTCATGAATTCTGAAAAAATCAACTTGCCTTCGCTCCAAAAGCGAAAAGTACCTATCATATTTCCATCTACCGCTGGCATCCATACCTCCTCGCATTCGCCTCCAAACCCTTCTCCTGTCCAAAAGCCTGCCAGCCAATCCAGGTCAGAAATATTCCCTTTGCCCGGTTCCTGGTCTTTTTCCAGTTGTTTTACCTGAGAAAATGCGATGAAACTGATAAAGAGCAGAATTAACGAAAGAAATGACTTTTTCATCTGTTTATATTTTGTTTTAAGAGGTCAGATGGAATCTCGCCAGGCGAATAATCATCCCTCTCCCGAAGCAAGTTCGGGACAAGTTGTGTGTCGTCTTCGACATGCTCGATTTCATAGTAACTGATTTGGACTGGATGAATTTAGAAAAAATCCGTGAATTAGCTTCGACAAACGATTCCAAGAGCTAATTAAGTCCAGCTTATGAAGAAGCAGGACAACTGTATCAAATTGCGACCTCTTCAATCTTTGCGGTTAAAAATACAACCGGGGGAAGTAGGATAACTTTATAGATTGGGTTTTCTGCGCAAACCTCCGTAGACTCCGAGGTTAATTCACTTTCACAGATCGTGACGCTTTGGAATCTCTGGATTGATAAAAGTAAACCCACGGGCCTCATCTCCTTCAAAAAAATCAATTTCCATTCCCATCAAAAACATAAAGTGCCGCTTTTCTATCAACACAGAAATCCCCAAAATCTCGAATTGCTGATCCTCATCTTTTGGCTTGTCAAAACCCAAAGCATAGGACATTCCGCCACAGCCACCGCCTTTCACTCCTACACGCAGATGATAATCAGCAGGAATATTTTTGTTGGCCATGATGTTTTTGATTTCAGCTTCGGCTTTTTCGGTGATCTTAATGGGGATAATCATGTGGAAGAAATGTTTTTGGCAGGGAATTGGTTCGTGAGAATTCAAATTTACATTCCCATGATGTTTTCTGACGGGGATATTTTGTGCAAATTCGAGTTTAATCCCCAAAAATGGAATACGTAGTCGATTTATTGAAAATACTTTTGCCTGCCGGCATTGTCCTATATGGCATGTACCTCGTAGTTGTTTCTTTCCTGTCGAAGGAAAGAGAAAAGACGCTGGTAGAATTGAAAACCAAAAATTCTCAAACCATACTGCCGATTCGATTGCAGGCGGCTGAGCGGATTTGTCTTTTTCTTGAGCGGATCACTCCGAATAATCTGGTTCGGAGATCAAACCCCGGTGGCCTGACTTCAGGAGAATTGCATTCTCTTCTTCTGGCAGAAGTTCGTGAGGAGTTCAACCATAATTTCTCTCAACAGGTGTATTTTTCGGAGGAGACCTGGGAGGCAGTAAAGAGAGCAGTGGAGGAAGTCACTACGATTATTAATCAAAGCCGACAAATGCTCAATGAAGAAGCCACAGGCTTGGATATGGCAAAGGCAATTTTTGCCCAAGCACTGGATAGAAAAAACGATCCTATAGGATATGCGTTGAAACAAGTAAAATCAGAGATCCAAATTTACTTCTAGCATGACTATTCAATCCAAAGCATCCGAGACAATCGACAGGGCGAAATCCATGTTTGGCAAACAGGTAGATATGCTCGGCAAGCAAAAGGAGAAAGTCAGTGAGCTGATAGCCGGAGTGGGAAATAAGATTTCCAGATTCGGAGACAATCCACGGGTGAAAAAGCTAATCGAGCCGGTTTCTGTTTTTATCAGAATGACCAAAGCACATTTCAACGGTTCACACAAACTCTCCAACAGCACGCTAGGATTGATTTTGCTGGCGTTGGTTTATTTTGTGTCGCCTATTGATATCATCCCCGACTTTTTGGGTGTCATTGGTTACGCAGATGATTTAAGTGTAGTTTTGGCCATATATGCCAAAATACAAGATGAGATAAGTGAGTTTTTGAACTGGGAAAGAACTCAAGTGTAGTTCAGGCTGTTTATTGCCAAAATCTCATGTAATGCTAGACCAAGAAACTACGTTGATTACCCCCGAACTTATTGATTCGGGGCAAAGCTATTCGGAGTATAGGGAAATGATCAATCAGATGTTGGCAGAAGACAAGACCACAGGAACCAATCACTCCGAGAGCTATTTGAACTATACTAAAATGAATGTGCAGCGGATGAACCGCTGGGACAAAACGGCAAAGATTTCGACTGAACTTGATAAAGTAGTTACTTCTATTTCATTTCCGCAAGTTTGGCTGGTGATCACCGAGGCCTGGTGTGGCGATGCTGCACAAAGTTTGCCTTTCATTGCAAAACTGGCCGAATTGAATCCCCTGATCAAGTTGAAATTTGTGCTTCGGGATGAAAATCCCGACCTAATGGATGCCTATCTTACGGAAGGTGCGAGATCGATCCCGATTTTAATAGGTTTGAATGGAGATCTTAGCAAAGAGCTTTTTGTGTGGGGACCGAGACCGGAATTCCTTCAAAACCGCTTGAAAGCATATAAGCTGGATTCTCAAAATATTACGGCAACAGAATTTGCCGATGGCACGCATCTTTGGTATGCCAGAGATAAAAATCAATCTTTATCCAATGAACTTTTGCCATTGATCGCTTCTACCATCTAATATGAAAATCGCGCTAATCTCAGGAACTTCCGGTTTGGTAGGCATGCAATTGCTTCATCAACTCCTGCAAAATACGGAATACGATACAGTGATGTCTGTAGGGAGGAGAAAGCTTGCACTAAAGCATCAGAAGTTAGTCCAGATCGATGGAGACCTAAGTAGGCTGAGCCAGTGGGATTGGGAAGAAAAAGTCACCTCCCAGAGCTTGGGAGGTGAATATAACTCCCTTGTTGATAGCCTAATGGAAAAATCAGCTGAGGTTCATGCTTTTTCCTCCCTTGGGACTACCATCAAGCAAGCCGGTTCCAAAGAGAAGTTTTACGCCATTGATCATGACTTGGTGATTACATTCGGGAAATGGGCCAAGGAATTGGGGGCATCCAAATTTCTATATGTTTCAGCATCCGGCGCCGACCCAAACTCTTCCATATTCTATGGCCGGACCAAAGGAAAAACAGAGGATGATCTCAAGTCAATGGGATTCGATTATTTGGGTCTGTTCAGACCATCTCTTTTGTTGGGAAATAGAAATGAATTCAGGCTAGGGGAGCAGGTGGCATCCATCGTGATGAAGCCACTCGTTTGGCTGAAGCTTTTCAAAAATCTCAGACCAATCTATGATTATCAAGTGGCCAAAGCCATAGTGAAGACGGCACTGACGAAAAAATCCAATTCTGTAGAAATCATCTCCTCCGGAGATATGCAAGACTTAAGTAGTAAATGATAGTAGTAATCCAAAGAGTATCTGAAGCTTCCGTGAAAATTGAAGGAAAAGTCAAAGCCGAAATCGGAAAGGGATTGATGATTTTGCTTGGAATAGAAGAAAGTGATGCGGAGGAAGATATTGTCTGGTTGTCGAATAAGATTGCCAGTCTTCGGATTTTTCCGGATGAAAAGGAAGTAATGAACAAAAGTCTGCGGGATGTGGATGGTGAGATTCTCCTGATATCTCAGTTTACGCTCCATGCGAGTACCAAAAAGGGGAATCGTCCTTCATACATTAAGGCCGCAAAACCTGATATCGCGATTCCGCTTTATGATAAAATGATCAGTGCTTTACAATCTGAACTGGGCAAGCCGATTGGTACAGGAGAATTCGGAGCAGATATGAAAGTTTCCTTGGTGAATGATGGACCTGTGACCATCTTGATTGATAGTAAGAACAGGGTGTAATCAGCAATGAATTTTTCAATCTTTCAGTTTTATAATCTTTCAATTTATCCATTTTGAATTCCCTCATAACAATCACTTCCGCCCAGGTTCTTGCCAAAGGAAAACAAGTTTTTCAATCCTTGGATTTTAACTGGAAAGAAGGCCAGCAATGGGCCGTCATCGGCAATAACGGTGCTGAGATGACAGCTTTTATAGAAGCTATTCGGGGGAATACGGTAATTCCAACGGGTGAAATTGTCCGTCCTTTTGCGAAGGACTATACCGAAGAGAAGACCAAGGCAGGGGAGATCAATTCCTTTCGGGATCTGATCGCATATGTGTCCCAGCGGTACGAAATCCGCAATAAATCCAATCAGCAAAACTTCTATTTCCAGCAACGATTCAATTCCTCTGAATCTGAGGATACCGCCACCGTGCAGGAATATTTATTGGAGGTAAAAGCAAAAGTTGAGGGAGTCTGGACTTTGGAGAAAGTATCCGGATTGCTGCATTTGGAGCACTTGCTGGATAAATCTTTGCTCTTGCTTTCCAATGGGGAAACGCGACGGCTGGCACTTGCTCTGGGGCTGATGCGACAGCCGAAAATCTACCTAATGGATCAGCCGATGACAGGTTTGGATGTGAAAAGTAGAGCGGAGTTCGGAGAGATTTTGAAAGCGATAATTTCTGAGGGCGTGCATGTGTTGCTCACTACTTCTGCTAATGAAATTCCTGAAGGAATCACCCACGTAGCGAAATTAAACAGTGTAGGAATTGGAGGAGATTGGCTGGCAAAGGACTTTCGTTTGACGGCTAAGCATGAGCAAAAGTTGTCTTACGATTGGGAACTTTTGGATTCGCTTTTGCCAAAAAGACCAAATGAGAATGATGAAGTGATTCGACTACAGAACCTTAGTGTTAACTACGGAGATAAGCAAATCCTTAAGAATCTCAACTGGGAGGTTACATCCGGAGATCGCTGGCTGCTAAAAGGAGCAAATGGCTCAGGGAAATCCACGTTGATCAGTTTGCTGATCGGAGAAAATCCCCAAGCTTATTCCAAAGATTTTTGGCTTTTTGGCCGAAAAAGAGGAACGGGTGAAAGCATCTGGGATGTGAAGCGGCCTACCGGCTTTGTAGCACCGGAACTCAGTAGATTCTTTCCTGCCAACCAAACCTGCCGCAAAGTCATCCTTTCAGGGCTTTTTGATACCATGGGATTGTTCAAGAAAGTTAATGGGGAACAGGAAGCCTTAGCTGAATCTTGGATGAAACTCTTCCACTTGGAAGCGTTTGCAACTATCCCCATCAATCGACTTTCTTTGGAAAACCAACGCTGGACTTTGCTAGCCCGCGCGCTGATCAAGCAGCCCAAACTGCTGATTCTCGACGAAGCATCACAGGGTATGGATGAGTTTCAGCGTAGACTTTTCAAGGATACTGTACAGCAAATCTGTGAGCGAAGTACAGTCACCCTGATCTATGTCAGCCACTATGCCGAGGATGTGCCTGAGGCGGTGGGGAAGGTGATGGAGCTGGGTGGATTGTATGATTGGTGAGGAAATAAAAGGACTAAAAAAATCAATTGGTATATGGATAGCTTTACTTTTTTTATTGGCTTTTGCTTTATTCTTATATCAGTTATTATTTTCGTGACTCAATTTAGAGACAGAGCCTTCAGCAAAAAAGAATTTATTGTTGGTGATGTTAAAATTTTCTGTGCCGGAATATTTGCTTTACTCGGAGGGCTATATTTTATCATTAAATCATTTTGAAAAGCTCGTCTTCGTATTCTTTTCCCATGAACGGCCGTCTGTTTTTCGCGCTGAAAATAATATGCACATAATTTTTCACGATCGATTGTCCCATAGTTTATTGCGCCCCTTCAGGGCTTTAAAAATGAAAACTACTTATTTCTGCAACGGCCTGGCGACCGTTGCTTTACTGTTTTGCCCTTTCAGGGCTACTGAATATAGGTTTTTAGACTGAAAATATATGTTTCAAATAATTGGATTTCAGTTGTTTGTGAAGTTTGGTGATTTGTTGAAGATCTAATTTTCCGTGGGAGGTACATACTAAGTTGTAGTAAGAAGATTTTACTTTTCATTAGTTGGCCCTGAAAGGGCTCAATAACCAGCGATGGGCATCGCCCATTGATATTGTGATTTTCATCATTTAGTTCCCAGCCCTGAAAGGGCGTAATACAAAAAAACAGTTACCCCCACACATATCGCTCATCATAGTCCACCTTGTATTTTTTCAAAAAAGCCCTGTATTCATGTTGGAATGATTTCCTTTCATGATGCTTACGCTGGTTTTGAATATAATAAATGACAGTATCGACCTGACTTGGATTAACTGAAAATGCCCCGTACCCATCCTGCCAATAGAAATTACTCAGTTCATCTGCGCGCTTTTTCATCCATTTGGAAGAATCTGTTTTTATCTCTTCCAGTAACTTAGCAATTGTCATGTTCTTAGCTAAGAGACAAAGGATATGTACGTGATCTAAATATCCTCCTACTTGAATAGGACTACAGTCATAGGCTTTGCAAACGCCACCGAGGTATTTAAAGAGTTCGTCTTCATATTCCTGTTTGATAAAAGGCTGTCTGTTTTTCGTGCTGAAAATAATGTGCACATAATTTTTCACGAGTGATTGTCCCATAGTTTATTGCGCCCCTTCAGGGCTTTAAAAATGAAATTTACTTATCTCTACAATGGTCTGGCGACCATTTCTCTGTTGTTTTGCCCTTTCAGGGCTAGTAGCCGCTATGCTATTTTGCCCTTACAAGGCTAATAAATATAAAGTTTTCCGATCTAAAAAATGTGTTTCAATTGACTGAATTTTAGTTGTTTATTATATGTGTTTTGCTTTTATGGAATCAGTGTTGTTTGTGATATGAAAGCGACAGGGAGGTAATGTAATGTCACCATAGTTTGAGCCCTGAAAGGGCTCGATATTCAGCGATGGGGGTAGCCCGTCGATGTGATCAGATCAAAAGTGTTTCGTTTTCATCTCAGCCCTGAAAGGGTGTCATCAAAAAGTAGCATCACAAGGAATGGATGAGTTCGGATTTCGGACTCATTATGCAGAGCTGATTTGAGTGGATTGAGGAATGGTATGTTTTTACTGATTAAAAAACCAACCCTTTTTATTGATATAATGGGTGCCTAAATAAATGGAAATTCCAAAGACAATTAAAATAATTGGTATAGCGCCTATTTTTTGATAGAAGGCAAGTTCACCCACTAAAGCACCTACAGCAAGAAATAATATAAATGAGCTAATGAAATCTAAAAATCTTTCATGACGATCTGTGGCTTTTCTATTTGAAGAAATATTCAGAAATGGTCCTTCAAAAATCTGCAAGAGAAGCTTTGAGGTAATTCCAAATGAAAAAAGCATATCAAAATTAGTCCCATATCTCTTGGAGCTTCGATAGAACTACCTATAAGCAGAGGGAGAAATAAACCAACTAATCCCGCAAATCCCTTTATAATTTTCATTGGAAGGTATGATTTGTAGAGTAACAAATTAATCAAATGCTTTAAAAATAGCTAACAAAGTTCTGTTCAATTACAATTGAGCGATTGTTTATACGATAGTCTTTCGTATTTTTGTGTATAAACTATAAAGTTATGAAAGTCACTGCTTTAATTGAAGATGAATTGATCCAAGATGTGATGGAAATCTCAGGAGCTAAAAATATTACTGAAGCATTGAGGATAGCACTTCGCGACTACTTGTCTCGCAAAAAGTTACGTGAATTGGCTGATCAAATAGTAGCGGAGCCAATAGCTTTCACGTATGGCGCTGACAAATTGAGAGAAACCAATCAGCAATGAAGCAGGTTCTTGTCGATACCTCAGTGTGGATCGAGTTTCTAAAAGGTAATCCGGAATTCTTCGCTCCGATGATAGATTTGATGGAGAAAGGCGAAATATATTCTTTGGAATTGATCTTTGCTGAGTTGCTTCAAGGGGTAAAGAATACCAGAGAATTAAATTTGATCAAAGATTTCTATCGCCAACTTCGGATTTTGGATCAGCCGGGATTGATTTTTGAATCTGGAGATTTTTCTAGAAAAGCTGGATTAATCAATCGTGGAATTGGTTTGATCGATGCGGTGATCATTCATTCAGCTGAAAGATTTGGGTTGGAGATTTGGACTCTTGATCGCAAGATCTTAGCTTTTTCGGGTTATAACAGAATTTATAAACCGTAGTTGACTTCAGTGTAAGGGAGATACTACAGACTATTTTTTTGGAAGATCTGTTTGGCACAGAAAACGGATTTCATTTTTAGCGTCCCCTTGAGATTCTCCAATCAACTGGTTTTTCGGCTTCCGGATAATTTTCTCATTGATTTTTTGGAAATCATTTCCTAGCTCATGTGAAAGCCCTGAGCCTTATGACAAGCAGAGGATTATCTCTCCAAAAACTCAGTGCAGGAATAGCCATTCCCAGTGAGTTTTCATTTACTTCTCACTCTCAATTTTCATTGAATTTCCACTTATATCTACAATAGCAAGGAGGGAATAGACAGCTTTCTAGAAGTTGCTAAAGCGGCGTTGAGTTAAGATTTTTGCTTTTTTAGCTTTGCTTTTTCTTCAGCTTCAAGAAATCTAAACTGGCTAATTGCTGTGATTAAATCGAGCGGTAAGGGTTTGTCCAGTGGAAATTGAATAGCACCGGTGGAGGTTGCATAATTCTTGAGCTCTTTCTTGAATTCACTCACGCCGCTGTTCGTAGGGTAGAATCCAATGTGTTTTTTGGCGGCGGCGAAATAGACCAGAACCTCAGTGGTCTTGTAAGCCGGCATTCCGTAGCTGATCACTTCTTTTGCTTTAGGGATAGATTTTAAGATAGTTGCGCGCATTTGCTCAAGTTTTTCCCGTACTTCAGGTGAGCACCAGCTGAGATATTCTTCTACGGAAGAAGGTTTTGCGTTCATCATTAGGTAGAAAATTTAGATCGTAGATACTAGACTCAAGATTTTCTATCATTTCAATCTAGTTCATCCGCTGCAGGAACCAATTTAGCACTTAAGTCCGGATCTTCCATGTCTTCGTCTAACGGAAACATAGGGCGATTGATGCGCTTGTAACCTAAACGTTCCAGATCCTGATCCACTCCTCCCGGAGTCAAAGCCATTATCCAATCTGCCCGCATATCATAGAGATCAGGAACCAAATATCCGATTTTAACCACCACGATATCCGCTTCTCTTGGGGTGAGTCCAAGGTTTGTGAAATCACTTTCGTTATGGTAAGGCTTGCGTTTTTTGGTCACGATCACATGGACTGAACCGACTTTCACCACAACTTCAACTTCTGCAGCCCCGTCTCCTTCCTTGATGGCTTCCACCGTTCCTTTCAGCATGACAGGCGGAGCAAATCGATCATCAATTGCCGCTCCCGCTGTGCCTTCCACTTTTCCACCCACACCGGCTGCTATAGCTTTCTCTACAAATTCAGGTCCTGGGATAGACGCATAAATTACCGTAGGTCCATTTTCGGATTTGAACTCGGGTCTCTTCAGGATTTCGGTCAAAGTCCAAGTCACATCTCCTGCACCGCCCGCCGTAGGATTATCCCCCATGTCGCTGATCATAAATGGTTTTTTGTCACTGGCAATTGCCATGTTCAGACTTTCTTCCAAAGAAGCCACGGGAGCCACGAATTCAAATTCATTCCGGACATCCCAGAAGCTTTGTGCAAGTTCCTCAGCAGACTCCGTCACAGCATGTTCATCATCACCGGTCACCATGACCACTGCATGATTTCTGGGTTCATCTGCCCATGCATAGCCGATCCAAATTGCCGCATCGATTACTCCGTCTTTTTTGGTCATGGGATCCACTTTGGCGTAAAGGCTTTTTCCGGGATCAATTCTGGTGCTTGTCTTTTCGCCGGGAAGCAAAACTGGAACAGGAATCCAAGCCTTATACGCAGGCTTTCCCTTCCCGCTCTCCAATCGATCCAGCAAGTTTTCTACTGCCCGTTGTTTTGACTCTAGCGCATCTTCATGCGGAGCCATTCTGTAGCAAGTGATGAGGTCTGTGTTTTCAGCCAGTCTCCAGGATACATTTCCATGCAAATCCATGGAAGTAGAGATTAACGTCTCCTGTCCTACAATCTCACGAACACGAATGATAAAATCACCTTCAGGATCATCCAAACCTACTACACTCATGGCGCCGTGGATGTCAAAGAAAAGTCCATCATAAGGTAGGTTTTCTTTTAGCATATCCAGAGTTTTTCCAACAAGTTCTTCGTATGCTTCACGGGTTACGATTCCGCCTGGGATAGCATGGCCTCTTAAAGCAGGAAACCATTCGGCTCTTGCTCTATCGGCAGATGCAGAATCCAAGAAGGGATAATAATTGAAAATATCGGCTCCTTCTCTGGTACGGAAGGCAGCGACATCACTGGTAGCTGGGGAAAAAGTACTGGATTCTATGGCTAAGCCTGCTATGGCAATACGTGGAAGTCGTTTAGAATTTTCTTTTGATGTACAGGAAATCGTAACTATGAATAAGAAAAGGTATGACACAAAATTTCTCATGGCTTAAGGAGTAGTTTTTGATTTGAGGTGATTGTGTATTATCACAATCTCAAGTTTCAATTTAAGGCAGTATAATGAAACTTAGTCAAAAATTTCTAAGAATAACTCGATTATAACTCAATATTTTTAAAAATGATTACTTATCGGCATTTTTCTGATTTGCCAGAACTTGTGTGGTATGTGCAAATCTATCCAGCCAGCCCCGGTGATCCTTTCTGATGAACGTGACCATGACTGTCCCGAAAAACCATATCGCTAGGAAAAAAAGGTATAAGAATAAATAGAGCTTATCGTCAAAGCGGGTATCAATCAAAAACCTTGAAACCTCTCCTACTAAGAAGGGGAGAATCAAAAATATACCATAGCGGGCGATCAGATCTTTATAAGTAAGCTTGAGACCATCCATTCTGATGATTCGTATTCCAAGTAGTTTTTTGCCAATAGTCTGACCGCCTGTCATTTTACTGATAAAAATAAAATAGAAGAAAATGAGTCCAACTTTCATCAGGGACAGTAGCCAGATATTTTGTGTAAGACCTTCAATGATGTATGATGTGAACAGAATCACGACTAAGGAGTCAAAAAAGATTGCCAGAAATCGCTGTGTCAAGGTAACCTCGGTTTGATTCACAAGAGGCTTGCTTGACACATTGGGCAGGAGGTTGGAATATCGTGCAATTACGAAACCGATAAAACAGCCAAATGTATTGGTAATCAAGTCATCAACTTCAAAGTGTCTATAGCGGCATGGGTACAATCCATAAAGTGCAGTGAGTTGCGTGATTTCAAAGAATAATGAAACTAAAAAGCCGATTAGAGTGGCGATCCCCGCATGCTTCACTTGGAATAAATACCGGAGAAAAAAGCCTAATGGCATAAGCAGCAATACATTGAAAGATGTCACCATAAATGTGCTGCTTTTCACAATACTGAAAAGGGAAATATTTCCTTGAATCTCCTGCATGGTCACTTTGACAAACCGGAAAGGGAGAAAATTAGGAGTGACACTTCCCCTGTATTCGCAAAATCCCTCCGAGAGTGGGGGAAGCGGTAGAATGGTCAAGAAAAAGGCCGTCATCCCATAAAAAGCGAAAATGTAGAAAACCAGACTTCTATTAAACTGTACATATCCCATTCTCTTATACTGAAAATAGGCAAATGGGACAATACTTAGCAACGCCACCAGCGGAAAATAAATAAGTGAAGTTCGGATGGCTTCGAAATAATTGTTCATGTAATACATTTTTTATTATATGAAGCAATGAGGGCTCCTATATCATAATCTTAAGAACTTAAAATGAATTTTCTGCAATAACCGATCCTTTTCGTACAAGTTTTGCCTAATTGGTATTCGATTGAATGTTAATTTTGACTAATCAAGTGAAAAACTATGAAAGAAGATATTACGCTGGCCGAGGCCCAGGAGCAAGTAGATCAGTGGATCAAAACAGTTGGAGTACGCTATTTCAATGAATTGACCAATATGACCATCTTAATGGAAGAAGTAGGCGAATTGGCTAGAATCATGTCAAGGACATACGGTGAGCAATCTTTCAAGGATTCAGATAAGGGCAGGGATCTTGGCGATGAAATGGCTGATGTACTTTGGGTGCTTATCTGCTTGGCAAATCAGACCGGAGTAAATCTTACCGAAGCTGTGAAGAAGAATTTTGAGAAGAAAAATATCAGGGACATCGATAGGCACAAGAATAACGACAAGTTGAAATGAGAAAAGCCTTCTTCCTGAGGCTAAAGATCCTTTTTCCATAGGAAGTCTCATGTAGCGTACAAATTCTGGGGGGTAGGAAAAGCCAGAACTCAAGACTAAGTTCTGGCTCCGTTGAGTGTTTTAGATCACCTCAGTCCACACCGATACTGATCCGGGTGCGCAGTGAAAATCAGCCCATCCTGCTTCATTTACCCAAACCTCGTCTTGGATTTTGCCCAAGGCATCCCGGAAACTCCTTCCTGCATACCTACTTCCTATTTCCATGGAGATGGTAGCTCCGTCACTGTTTGATATGACTACGGCACATCCAGAGTGATCTTCATCACCCTCTCTAGTCCAGCCCACTGCATTTGGCTGATCAAAGTAATCACGCTGGGTTCCAAAGGCGAAATCCTTCCGTGCATAAAGCAACGCCTCAAGTTCGTCTACACGGTTGATGAAAATCTCATAATCCTGACCATCTTCTCCTTTGTCCCAATAGCTTGCTCCAAATAAGTCGGGATAAAAGATACAGGGATAACCGTCCTTTCGAAGCAAAATCAGCGCATAAGCCAATGGTTTGAACCAAGCTTCAACAGGTGCTTCCAGTGCTTGGAGTGGCTGTGTGTCATGATTGTCCACTAAGGTGACGGCGAGTTCAGGATTTTGTGCCACTAGTGTTTTGTTGAATATCTTCCGTAAGTCAAAATGACTTCCTGAATTGGAGGCTATATGGAAACTGTGCTGCAAAGCCGAGTCAAATAGACTCATCGAGCCTTCAGTTGCGTCTATGTATTTAGTAAGTAGTTCTAAGTGGCCAGGTGCCCAATATTCTCCTACAGCAAAAATATCTTTGCCTACACGCTCCCTAAGCAAGTATAAAAATTCTTTGAAATATCCCGGAGGAATGTGCTTCACGGCATCCAAGCGTATCCCGTCATAATAGGTAAGTTCGTGCAGCCAAGTGGCATATTTTATCAGTTCATCACGTACTGCAGGGTTTCTGAATTCTATGTCGCAAAACATCAAAAAATCATAGTTTCCTTTTTCATTTGTGATCATTTCCTTCCAGTCATCCCCATATTCGCTCATAAGGTTGAATATGCCATGTTCCTGATTGCGGTGATCATAATCAACCCCACTGAAGCAATGCTTGTCCCATATGAAATCAGAATATTGTCCCTTTCTCCCCGGAAAAATGAACCGTGTGAAGGCTTCGATTTCATAAGGTTCTGAGACGTTTTCCAGCCGATTGTCTTCGTTGACTTTTACGGCTTGTACCGGCTCGGATTCATCTCCACCCGCTTTATGATTGAAAACAAAATCCACGATAACCTGAATTCCTCTATCATGAAGTGCTTGAGTAGCTTCTATGAATTCATCTTTGGTGCCATACTTAGTACGGACACTTCCTTTCTGGTCGAATTCCCCTAAGTCAAATAAATCATACGAGTCGTATCCCACACTCATTCCTCCGAGTTCTCCTTTAGAGGCGGGAGGCAGCCATGCACCGGTGATCCCGAGCTGGCCCAGATATTCCGCTTTTTCTTTTACTTCTTTCCATAGCGTATCTTCAGGGGAATACCAATGGAAAAATTGGATCATCGTTCCGTTTTTCATCTGTTTATAATTGTTTTTCTATTTTCACCCCGATTAATCGGGGCAGGCTATGGAATCTCGCATGCATTATAATCACCCCTCTCCCGAAGCAAGTTCGGGACAAGTTGTGTGTCGTCTTCGACATGCTCGATTTCATACCTAAAAGTTGGTTGGTTTAGTGGTTAAACTAAACGATAAACGCCAAAACCGGCGGTTAGTTTAAACTATTTTTATGAGCCGGGGAAAAAGAAGAATTAGACTGTGATTTTTAGTGAAAAAGTAATATGATTATCCCCAATGATCCCAGTAGCCATATTTTCCTTGCTTTATTGGCTGGAAGACCCCTGCCCGACGTCAGGCGGGGATGACCGAAGTAGCCTCAATGCCCCGATGGCTATCGGGATTACCAAATCTTATGTCGCTTTTTCTTCCTTACCGGTAGAAAAGTGGATATACATAAAAAGTAAAATTCTATAGTCCAACGGATCGGATTTTGTTAATTGACTATTCAATTTATATAATTACCCGACTCTTTTCGACCAAGGAATAAAAGCTATATCGAGATTTATAAAACTGCAGAACTAGGTTTTTTTTATTGTTTTTAGCTGTTTTCAGTTAATTAGGAGTCGTTCCAATAAGTACACCGTTTTCTACTTTTCCTACCAAGGTAAATAAATCTAAGGTCAGGCAAAAGTCGATATCTGAATCGATGTTGTGATTTTGAAGGCGCTTGGCATGAGAAGCTTGGGAGAGAAATCCTTTCAAATCATAGCCTTCTTTTTCATATAGGGATTTCATTGCTATTGCACCATCATCCTCTGATTCGTGGGTGGATTCCAGAGCTTTCACCAAAGCTCCTGCATAGAGTGAATCTTCCAAATTGAATTTTCCTTTCCATCCTGCACAATGAATAAGCACATCTATATCCCGTGATTGGATATAACTCACCGTCGCTTGGAGATTTGGAAAAGCTCCAATCAGAATTTCATCTGCTCCATTCGATTTGGAAATAGCCAACGTTCCATTTGTGGTGGTCATGGCAAGTCTTTTGCCCCGGTACTTACCTGTCAAATAGGCTAGGGGGGAGTTTCCCAGTTGGAAGCCTTCCGCGGTGATCCCGTTTCTTTCTCCGGCGATCAGGTAGCCGTTAGCTGCCATAGCGCGGCATTCTTCCAGATCTGCACAGGTTTTTATTTCAGAGATGCCGTTTGCCAGCGCAGCCACCATGGTGGAAGTAGCCCGGAATATGTCCACCACCACCACCAGTTTTCCTTGCAGTTCATGTAAGTGAATTAATTCCGGGCTAAAGCAGATTTCTACTTGTTTCATTTATTTTTTCAATAGTGGAAGTTTTTCCACTTGAGCTTTAAGGTTCTTATTTCGTACCTGAATGAAGATCTCTGTTCCGGCTTTACTGAAGTCGGTTTTCACATAGCCCAAACCGATTCCTACACCCATACTTGGAGATTGTGTTCCTGATGTTACTTCCCCGATTACTTCTCCTGAGGCATCTACGATTGGATAGTGACCCCTTGGGATACCTCTTTCCTGCATGACAAATCCCACTAATTTTTTGGTAACCCCGGCTTCTTTCTGAGCTTTTAGTGCTTCAGAGTTGGTGAAATCTTTGGTGAATTTGGTGATCCAGCCCAAACCGGCTTCCAATGGACATGTAGTATCAGTGATGTCATTTCCATATAGACAATAGCCCATTTCCATTCTAAGTGTATCTCTTGCTCCCAGGCCTATTGGCTTGATGTCAAAGTCTTTTCCCGCTTCAAAAATTGCTTTCCAGACTTTTTCTGCATCTTCGTTTTTCACATAGATTTCAAATCCTCCGGCACCTGTATAGCCGGTTCCAGAGATAATCACATCCCGCACTCCCGCAAATTCGCCAACGGTAAAATGATAGAATTTCACGTCGGCTAGATTAACCGGAGTCAAAGCTTGTACTGCTTCTATAGCTTTTGGACCCTGAATAGCAAAAAGTGATATCTCGTCTGAGATATTAGTGAGCTTGGCACCCATGGTATTGTGCTTATTTACCCAATCCCAATCCTTGTCAATGTTTGAAGCATTCACCACAAGCATGTATTTTTCTTCAGAAAACTTGTAGACGATCAGGTCATCCACTATTCCGCCTGTTTCATTGGGGAAGCAAGAATATTGTGCTTGTCCATTCACGATCTTGGAAGCATCGTTTGAGGTGACTTTTTGGATAAGGTTTAGGGCCTCGGGTCCTTCTACCATAAATTCGCCCATATGAGAGACATCAAAAACGCCAACGCCATTTCTCACACAGAGATGCTCTTCATTATCAGAACTGTAGCGTACAGGCATGTTATATCCTGCAAAAGGCACCATTTTGCCTCCAAGGGCAACGTGCAAGTCATTGAGTTGGATTTTTTTGATTTGCTCTTCCATAGTTGGGGTTTATATAATGGCTGCAAAGGTAAGAAATGGAGCCATCGAAATTAAATTACTCTACTAAAATGATGGTTAATTAAACCCGAAATATGCATTAGTAATTCTATTGCAGCCATTAATTGCTTCAAAATCAGCCATTTCATTGCTGTTTTCGAGTTCACCATAGCTGTGCTATGCCTCACTCTCCAAACAACCTGATTTTCTTGCAATTAATGGCTTCATCACGAAACCTAATGCATAATCCGGGTTAAAAGAAAAGGTTGCCTTCATTGAGCGAAAGCAACCTTTTCTAAGACTGTGATACTGACAATTTCTAGTATCCCGGATTTTGGACCAAGTTATTGTTGACTTCGATCTCCTGAAGAGGGATTGGCCATAGAACACGGAATTGCTCATTGGCAGGGAATAATCCTGAGACTAGTCCATATCTCTGTAGGTCAGAGTAGCGATGTCCTTCGAAAGCGAATTCAAATCTTCTTTGAACCAGTATTTCATCCAGAGCACGCTGTACAGTAGGAAGATCAGCATTTGTTAATTCTTCCAATCCTGCTCTTCCTCTGATTACATTGATATCGTCAATGATACTAAGGTTTGATAATGCTCCGCTTCCTGCCAATCTTGCATTAGCCTCTGCTCGGATCAGATACATTTCAGCTAATCTAAGAAGTGGGACATTGTCGTCACTGGTAGAAGATCTGTAATATTTCACTGCTCTCAGCCTTGAGCCATTATCCAATACGGATGCATCAAATCTCACGTCTCCTTGATCTCCTGAAGCTTGGAAAGCGTTGAAGAAAGGAGGTCTTAAATAGAACTTCTGGCCACCTGTAGCAGGGTCTGAAGCAATGGCAAGTAAGCTTTGATCGCCATCCGTATTGGTGAAATTAAGCTCCAAAATCATCTCATTGTTCCCCTTTATGGAGAACAAATCCGAGTATGAAGTCTGAAGAGCATAATTCCCTGATTCGATAACCTCAGATGCTTTGGTAGCAGCTTCAGCGTAATTTCCAGCTTGCAACTGTACTCTGGCTAGTAATGCGGTCGCTGCCCCCGGCCCGGCTCTGAAAGGTCTGTCAGCTGTGTTTCCTAAGTTTGCTTCGGCAAAAGTCAACTCACTGATAAGAAAATTATAGACCTCCTCTTCCGAGTCACGTGGAGATAGAATTAGAGCATTTGTGTTTTCAACAAACTCTGTCATGATCGGAATACCTCCGAAAACTCTCAGCAGATCGTAATGTACAAAAGCTCGAATGAAGCGGGCTTCTGCCTCAATTGCGGAAGCTTCTTCTTCTGAGATATTGTCCACAGACGGAATGGAATAAAGTACAAAATTCGCATTTCGGATTACCTCATACATTCTTCTCCAAGTGGTTCTAAGCTGGAGATTGGAAGGGTTGATCCTTCTTGAGCTTACTTCCTGATCGGTAGAGAATGTGCCTGAGTGGGCCAGATTGTCAGTATAAGTATCTTGATACAACAAGTACCTAAATCCATAATAATCTTCGATTTGCATGCCGTCATACATGCCTTTAAGCGCGAATTGTAAACCTGCATTGGTGGTAATCGCACCATCTACGTCGATTCTATTGACAGGCTCCTGATCCAGTGTGTCACAGGAAACAGCAAAGAGTGCCAATACGATATATTGATATATGTTTTTTCTATTCATGACGATTAAAATCCAATGTTAGCGCCGAAAGTATAGGTTCTTGGTTGTGGGAAGGTGTAGAAGTCAACTCCAATAGTTGTATTGGAAGTCCCATCAAAATTTACCTCCGGATCAAATCCGGAGTAGTTGGTGAAAGTAAGTAGGTTTTGGGCCTGAGCATACAATCTTACACTTCTCAAACTCAATCGTTCGATTAGAGGCTGAGGCAGTTTGTATCCCAGTACGAGGTTTTTAACCCGCAGGTAAGATCCATCCTCAATAAATCTACTCGAATTGGATTGGTTGTTTCTATTTGCTGATACGTCTACTGAAGCTCTTGGGATTGATCCATTGCCCGGGTTAGATTCAGACCTCCATCTTCCTTCTACAGTAGCTTTGTTGTTATCATCGAAGTAGTTTGCAAACATGCCTTCTTGATAGGATCCTGCTGCATTCCATATCTCATTTCCATAAGAAAACTGCATGAAGAGCTGTAAGTCAAATCCCTTGTAGGTTAATGTGTTTGTCAGACCGCCAAAGAACTTAGGCTGTGCATTTCCGATAATTGTAAAATCATCATCAGTAATTACTCCATCACCATTGACGTCTCTATAGTTGATGTCTCCTGCCTGAATTCCAAATTCTTGTCTGGATTCGGGAACATCAGCTTGAGTAGCGAATACACCATCCGATATAAGTCCATAGAATGTACCGATCGGCTGTCCTTCTCTCAATACAATGGAATTGCCACCAAAACCGTAGAATACATCCTCTCCATTATACAGTTCGAGAATCTTATTCTTGTTGAATGTTAAGTTTAAGTCCGTTCTCCAATTTAGACCGTTGGGCTTGTCTATGTTTACGGTTGAAAGTGTGAATTCCCAGCCCTTGTTTTCGACAGCCCCGATATTGGATTGGTAATTAAGGTATCCGTTCTGCGTAGGTAATGGCCTGTTAAATAACAAATCCGTTGTTTTCTTGTAATAGTAATCGGCTACTACATTAAGGCGGCCGTTGAAAATGCCAAAATCAATACCTATATCGGTCTGTGCGGTATTCTCCCATTTCAGATCCGGATTTCCCAATTGGGCAGGAACAATAGTAGATCCTCCCAAATAATTCCCGGATTCAACAAGTCCTCTCCAAGAGAAATTTCCAATTTCCTGATTTCCTGTAAGCCCAAATGAACCGCGGATTTTCAAATCTGAAAATAGATTTCCGTCTTTCATGAAATTCTCTTCGTTAATTCTCCATCCTGCTGATATTGAAGGGAAATAACCCCACCTGTTATTCGGGCCAAATCGGGAAGAGGCATCTGCTCTAAATGAACCGCTCAAAAGATACTTCTCATTGTAATTGTAATTAACTCTACCGAAATAGGATTCCAATCCCCACCCTACAAAATCATTGATTCCTTCATTTACCAATGCAGCTGCTCCAATATATCTAAATCTTTCACCGGGGAATTGAATACCTCTGACAAAGGAGGAAGAGATCAGATTCTCTTCCCTGTTGTGTCCTGCTACAAGACTTATATTATGAATATCATTGAAAGTTTTTGTGTAATCCACGAATACTTCCGCCACCCATTTGATGGGGTTGTACGTGGCAAATGATCCAGACCCGCCTTCCGCTGCGGAAGAACTGCCCGGATAATTGTTTGGAGTATACCTTCTCTCCTGAAAATTCAGTATATCTGCTCCAGCTCGGACATTGACGTTCAATCCTTCGATAATACGATACTTACCAAGGACATTAGTGAAAATCCGAATGGATTGGTTGTCATTGTCATTTTCAGTTCCTTCAGCTACCGGGTTGGAGTAGAAGAACTGTGGACGGGTATAGGCTCCGTCTTCTTCATAAACTGGCCACAAAGGAGATGCTGCCAATGAGTTTGCAAAAGGACCATTAAGGGTATTATCAGATACTATTCTATTCTGAACAGCTCTACTTATCCCCGAATTGAAGGAAATATCAAAACGATCGTTCACCTTATGGTCTAGATTGAAGCGGGTTGATATTCTACTGTAGCTAGAATTGATTACAGTTCCTTGCTGATCAAAATAGTTACCGGATAAGTAATATTTCGTCTTCTCGTTTCCACCACTTATACTGAGTTCATAGTTTTGGATAGGAGCACTTCTTGTCACTTGATCTATCCAGTTTGTATTTACAGTTTCTTCGTAAGGAATACCTCCATAGAACCAATCAAGCAAATCAGTATCAGTGACGTCTGCTCTATCCACCCCAAAATCCTCGGCGACAAAGTCTCCAATGGCATCATTCATTAGATCCAGATAACCTCTTCTATCCAGAAAATTGGGTTTTTTCCAGAGTTGTTGAGTTCCTCCATATACATTGAGGTTGACTTGGGTTTTTTGATCAGATCCTCTTTTGGTAGTGATTAGGACTACTCCATTGGCTGCCCTAGAGCCATAGATAGAAGCGGCAGCAGCATCTTTCAATACTTCCATCGATTCAATATCGCTTGGATTAAGGTCTGCTAATGCGTTGGTAGTTTGGCCTCCAAAACCTAGCTGGGATGGATCTCCTGTGGTCATAGGCACTCCATCGATGACAAATAAAGGCTGATTAGATGCCGATATAGAAGATGAGCCTCTGATACGCATGGAAATACCTGCGCCGGGAGTTCCGGAGTTTTGAGTGATTTGAACACCGGCAACCCTACCCTGGAGAGCTTGATCTACCCCCAAAGCCGGTACATCACGAATTGCTTCGGCGTTTATTTGACCAACTGAACCGGTTAATTCCCGTTTTTCCACTGTGCCATACCCTACGATTACTACTTCTCCCAGGATTCTATCATCTACACTCATCGTTAGATCTATGATGCTTCTATTGTCGATGAGAATCTCTTGGGAAGTGAATCCTACAAACGAAAAGACCAAAGTCTCTCCTGATGCCGCTTCGATGGAATATTTTCCATCCACGTCCGTGATTGCACCCTTTGAGGTGCCCTTCACCCTGATGTTTACTCCGGGAAGAGGAAGATTGTCCTCAGCGGAAATAATTACACCGGAAATAGTTCGGTTCTGAGCTAATGACTCTATGCTGAAGAGCATAAAAAGAGCCAGTAGACTTAGTAAACTTTTCTTCATTTAAGTTGATTTAGGTTATAAAGTAGTTGTCTATCTGAGACTAACGTAGTCAAATTTAAAAGTTTAGATTGAGAGTATGTTAATAATTCATAACTATTTGCCTGTTTTTGTTATAATTAACCCCATTTTAATTATAGGAGGCAATAAACGGCAGGTGAGGAAAGAAATGTTTTCATTGAGTTTTTGATCCTTTTTCAAAGTGGGAAAAGGATCAAAAACGCATGGTGACTGAGTGAAATTATTTGGTTAGTTTGACTGAGCGGGTGGATTATACCATGAATTCAGCTTCTGGGAAAATTTGCGAAAAACTACCTGAATTTGGACTGTTCTTCGGGAGCATGCCGACGGCATGCCAAGCACAAACACAAACGGAGATGAAAAAGAGGTTTTTATCAAGAATATTCAACGGAGATCAGCGCCCTTTTTAGTGCATAATATCTGCTGAAACTAGTTGAGACCTTCAAAAAAAAATGTACTAAAAAAGGCAATCTGATACGATTGCCTTCTAATAATTAATTTAAGTAAACCTTAAACGGAGAAGCTTTCACCACATCCGCAAGTTCTGCTTGCATTTGGGTTGACGAATTGAAAGCCTTTGCCATTCAGTCCATCAGTGAATTCCAGCGTAGTTCCTGCCAGATAAAGTAAGCTTTTTCTATCTACTAGGATTTTCACGCCTTTATCTTCAAAAACGTGATCGGTTTCTACCTGAGCGCCATCAAAACCCAAGTCATACATCAGACCTGAGCAGCCACCGCCTTTTACAGAAACCCTAATATTTTCATTTTCTGCGCGTCCTTCCTCTTTTTTGAGCTGCAGGATACGCTCTTTGGCTTTGTCAGAAACGATTATCATATCTTTATTTATTACTTTGTCTAAAGTTGAAGTATGGGGAAAACAGAATTGCTCCCGAAAAGATTCATTGCAAATATAGCAAATTATAACATGAGGAAAATCGAGCATATAGGTATAGCGGTGAGGGATCTGGAGGAATCCAATGCACTTTTTGCGAAGCTGATCGGAAAAGAACACTTTAAGACGGAGGAAGTGAATGGTGAAAAAGTAGTGACTTCCTTTTTTCAAGTGGGAGAAACAAAGGTGGAATTACTGCAGGCAACCGATGCCGCCAGTCCTATTGCCAAATATCTGGAAAGGAAATCTGAGGGTGTTCATCATATTGCATTTGATGTGGAAGATATAGCTGCCGAAATGCAGCGTTTAAAGAAAGAAGGATTTGAGATCCTGAATGAAACGCCGAAACTGGGCGCAGACAATAAATTAGTGGTATTTTTGCATCCCAAGAGCACCAATGGAGTTTTGATTGAGTTGTGTCAGGAGAGGGGGTGAATTCGACATTTATTATTCGACGTTCATCATTCGATATTTTCAATTCAAAATTGGGATTTGTAGCAAGGTTGGAAAGTGGTAAGGTTTGGGAAAAGATATCACCTCTGCCGGTAATCTCGTAAATCGTCCTTTGTAAAATCAAGAATGCTCGAGAGTATCAATCAATAAAAAAATTAAAAACAGCGCCTCTGCGCCTTAGCGGGAGGTCATCAATAGTATGTCAGAAAAAAGAACAGAAATAAGTGATTTGGGTGAATTCGGCTTGATCGATCACCTGAATGAAAAAGTTGTTATTAAAAATCCGGGTACTTTGAAGGGCATTGGAGACGATGCTGCGGTGATTGAAGCCGGTGATTTTGTGAAGGTCGTCACCACTGATTTGTTGGTAGAAGGAGTTCACTTTGATCTATCCTATGCGCCCTTGCCTCACTTGGGCTTCAAAGCGGTAGCGGTGAATGTATCCGATGTGGCAGCTATGAATGCTATACCCAAGCAGATCACAGTGAGCATAGCACTTTCCAACAGATTCTCTGTGGAGGCGATTGATGCATTGTACGAAGGCATCCATGCTGCTTGTGAGCATTATGGTGTGGATCTCATTGGAGGGGATACAACTGCTTCTAGGAGTGGCTTGGTGATCTCTGTGACGGCGATCGGTGAAGCCAAACCTGAGCAAATTTCTTATCGGTCAGGAGCTAAGGAAAATGATATTCTTTGTGTGACTGGCGACCTTGGCGCTGCTTTGGTGGGATTGCAAATTCTGGAGCGGGAGAAAGAGGTCTTTTTGGCCAATCCTGATATGGAGCCCGATTTAGGTAAATATACCCTTGTCACCGGCCGCCAACTTAAGCCGGACGCACGTGTGGATATTATCCACGAATTCCGCGAAATGGGAGTGGTGCCTACCAGTATGATGGATATTTCGGATGGACTGGCCTCGGAGATTTTTCATATCTGTAAAGCCTCGGGAGTGGGAGCGACGATCTATGAAGATAAGTTGCCGATTGACAAGCAGACTTTTGACACGGCTGTTGAATTGAACCTTGATCCGATCACCTGTGTGATGAATGGGGGGGAAGATTATGAATTGCTTTTCACCATTGATCAGAAGGATTTTGCAAAGCTGGAAAAGCATCCCGATATCCACTTCATTGGGCATATCACCAAGCCGGAAGAAGGAAAATTTTTGGTTACTAAAAGTGGGACTGCCGTGCAGATTAAGGCGCAGGGCTGGAAGCATTTTTGATTGAAATATTATCTTTCTTGGTTCAAGGTCTTCAGACTTGGATCTCATTAGTTTAATAAAAAAACCTCTTCAAAATTAATTGAAGAGGTTTTTTTGATAATCTGTATATCCAATTCGGATTAACCGATGGAAACTCTTTTAAATGCAGAAACTGTCATTCCTTTATTTACACCATCAAGGTATTGAGCAATAGTTTTGTTGTTGTCTTTCACGAAAGACTGGCTCAATAGGGTGTTTTCTTTGTAGAATTTGTTCAGTTTACCCAAAGCGATTTTTTCAAGCATTTCTTCAGGCTTGCCTTCAGCTCTTGCTTGCTCTTTTCCTACTTCGATTTCTCTTTCTACCAAAGATGCGTCTACACCGTCTTTGTCCAGGGCAACAGGGTTCATTGCAGCAATTTGCATGGCTACATCTTTACCTGCTTCTTCTACATTGATTCCGCCTGTGTTGGTCAATCCTACCAATACACCTAATTTACCGTTAGAGTGGATGTAAGGAACAACTGTCTCGGCTTCGATAATTTCGAAGTGGGAAACTTCGATTTTCTCACCGATTTTACCTGTCATCTCAACGATTTTTTCAGCAACAGTCAAATTCTCGAAAGGAAGCGCATAAAGTTCTTCTACAGAAGAAGCGTCTTTCGCTACAGCAAGATCAAGCAATTCATTAGCAAAGCTAACGAAGCCATCATTTTTAGCCACGAAGTCAGTTTCGCAAGTCAATGTAAGCAACACACCTTTAGCACCATTTTCAGACACTTTAGTTACAGCTACACCTTCTTTAGTCTCACGATCAGCTCTGGAAGCAGATACTTTTTGACCTTTCTTTCTGAGGATGTCCACAGCTTTTTCGAAATCACCTTCTGATTCGGTCAAAGCTTTTTTACAATCCATCATACCGGCACCGGTCATTTGTCTCAATTTGTTTACTTCTTGTGCAGTAATTGCCATTGTGTTATCAGTTTAAAATAAAACGGGATAAATTCTTTTGTGGCCTTCTGGACAGCTTCCGCAAGAAAGTCTGTCCGAAGGATTAATATAGATACTTCCGGGTGGCTGGCACCTTAGAAGAATAGGATAAAACAAAAAAATTGAACATAGGCCGAAACCTGATGTTCAATTTTTAATTTATTTCAAATCAAGTTGTGGATTATTCTTTTGTTTCAGCGTCCACAGCTTTCTTAGCTTCTTCCTCTTCAGAAAGTTTAGCTTCTTCTTTGTCTTTCTTGCGCTCAGAAAGACCTTCTTCGATAGCTGCGCCGAACGCTTTAACCAGTAAAGAAACGGACTTGAAAGCATCGTCATTGGCAGGGATTGGGAAATCTACCTCGTTCGGGTTAGAGTTCGTATCTACCAATGCGAAAACAGGGATACCAAGCTTTTTTGCTTCAGCGATTGCAATGTGTTCTCTTTTGATGTCCACTACGAAAAGTGCAGCAGGGAGTCTGCTCAAGTCGGCAATACCGCCAAGAACGTCTTCCATTTTGTCTTTCTGACGTGAAACCATCAAACGTTCTTTCTTCGCAAGGTTCTTATAAGCTTCCTCTTTCATCAATTTGTCCAGACCGGACATTTTCTTCAATGATTTGCGGATAGTAGCGAAGTTGGTCAACATACCGCCTAACCATCTTTCGGTTACGAAGGGCATGTTAAGTCTTTTCGCTTCAGCAGCTACAAGATCTTTCGCTTGCTTTTTGGTAGCTACGAACATCACTTTTTTGCCTGAGCGTACGATTTGCTTGATAGCATTAGATGCTTCGTCGAGGCTAGCAAGCGTTTTGTTAAGATCGATGATGTGGATACCATTTTTCTCCATGAAAATGTATGGAGCCATTCTCGGATCCCACTTTCTCGTCAAGTGTCCGAAGTGAACACCAGCATCTAGTAAGTCTTTATATTCTAATTTGGCCATTATAAAATGTGTTTTTCTTAATAAGGAAGAATATCCGGTATTAACGTTTAGAGAACTGGAATTTTCTTCTTGCTTTTCTACGTCCCGGCTTCTTACGTTCTACCATTCTAGGATCACGGGTAAGGAAGCCTTCTTTTTTCAATGCAGGTCTGTGCTCAGCATCGAATTCGCACAAAGCTCTGGAGATAGCCATACGGGCTGCTTCTGCCTGACCTTTGATTCCTCCTCCGTCTACATTGATCTGGATGTCGTAGTTACCGTCCACGCCTACTAGGGCTAGAGGCTGCTTCACGACGATCTGATGAAGATCAAATGGGAAGTAAACTTCCAGAGATCTGTTGTTAACGGTGATGTCACCTTTGCCCGGAGTCATGTAAATTCTGGCTACAGAGGTTTTTCTTCTACCGATTTTGTTGATCATTTCCATGAAATAGACGATTAAAGAGTGATGGCTTTAGGCTGCTGCGCAGTATGTGGATGCTCAGATCCTTCATACACGTACAAGTTGCCGTATAATTTTCTTCCCAATCTGTTTTTAGGCAACATGCCCCTTACAGCTTTCTCGATCAAGATTGTTGAAGATTTCTCTTTCAAAAGTCTTGGCGTAGAAATACGCTGTCCGCCTGGATAGCCAGTGTGTCTCACATAAACTTTGGAGTCCCACTTGTCACCAGTTAGTCTGATTTTGTCTGAGTTGATTACGATGACGTTGTCACCACAATCAACATGAGGAGTGAAGCTTGGCTTCGTTTTACCTCTCAAGATTTTCGCTACCTCACTAGCCAATCTACCCAAAACTGCAGCTTGGGCATCCACTACCACCCATTGCTTATCTGCAGTCGCGGCATTGGCTGATACGGTCTTATAGCTCAAAGTATCCACTGTGTAACTGTTTAATATTTAGCTTGTTAAATTTATTTCACCCTCAAAAAGGGACACAAAGATAGGAGTATTTTATTTTTGATGCAAAATATTTCCAAGACTAAGTCCTAATTTTCACAGGCTTAGCATTTTACCACTATGCATTTTCGGTTGTTTCCACCGCTTTCTCGATCTGGATTTCTCAGCCGGTTTTCTCCAATTGATTGACCAAAACCTTGAAATCCTTCGGATAAGGCGCATTTACGAATATTTCCGTACCGTCCAAACCCTCAAATCCAATCGAATAAGCATGAAGCGAAACTCGCTGCATAATTGGTAATTCTTCTGTCTCTTTTTTTAAATTGAAGCGACGCTTGATAGAAGAAAGATACAAAGGGTTGCCTCCATATAAAGTGTCTCCGCAAATGGGAGACTTCAGGTAAGCCAAATGTACCCTGATCTGATGCAGTCTTCCCGTGATGGGCTTGCACTCGACTAAGGTATGGGCGTAGTACGTCTTCAACGTGTTGAAAATCGTCTTCGCAGGCTTGCCTTCTTTACTTACTTTGGCGATTCCTTTGTTGTTGGCCAAAAGATTTCGGTCCACCAGCTCATTGCTGAATTCCTTGATCCCTTCTACCACCGCATGATAGACTTTGTTTACTTTTCTGCTTTCAAACTGCATAGCCAAATGCCTGTAGGCCGCTGGATTCTTGGCAATCACTAGACATCCTGAAGTTTCCTTGTCCAATCTGTGGCACAGTTGTGAATCGGGGGTGTGTGCCTTGGCTAGGTCTAGGATGTTCTGCGCTTCGTGCCTATCGTCTAAGCTTGATAGATACGGCGGTTTATTGATTACCAGGTAATCCTCGTTTTCTAACAGAATAAGATTGTCAAAATCTACTTTCTTCATGGATTCTCCTGCCTCTTCAATTGAGGCTGCAAAAGTAGGATAAAAATGGATGGCTAAAAAACTTCTCCTACTTTTATTCTTAGCCAGTTACCGCTTTTAGTTTTTCTTCGGGGGAGTCTATTTTCACTAAGGGAAGGGAGAAGCTGAAAATCGATCCTTTTCCTACGGTAGAACTGACGGAAATCTTGCTTTTGTGGCCTTCGAGAATGTGCTTCACGATGGCTAGTCCTAACCCAGTGCCCCCTTCTTTCTTGTTTCTACTTTTTTCTACCCTGTAGAAACGCTCAAATATCCGCTTCAGGTCTTCAGGGGGGATTCCCTGACCATCATCCTGCACGTCCACCTGAATAGTACTTTTCTGGGTCTTCATGGCTATTCTCACCTCTCCGCCATTGTGATTGTATTTCATGGCATTGAAAATGAGATTTTGACAAACCCGATAAATTTTCTGACGATCTCCCGAGGTGATAAATGTTTTGTTGGGCTCAAACTCAAACTGTATGTGCATTTCCCTCTTCGAAGCTTTGTGCTCAAGCTCCTCTATGACCTCTTCCAAGAGTTCTTTGAGGTCAAATTGGGTGAAGTTAAACTTGATTACTCCACTTTCCATTTGGTTCAGGGTAAGTAAGTCCTGAACCAATACATCCAGCGAATCCAGACTTTTGGCGGCACGCTTCAGAAACCTCATGCGTACCTGCTTGTCATCGATAGCTCCATCTAGCAGGGTATGGATATAACCTTGAGTAGCGAAGATCGGAGTCTTTAATTCGTGCGAGATATCCGCGATAAATTCTCTTCTGAATTCGGCATTTTTTTGAAGTGTGTCAATTTCCTTTTGTCGGGCGATCGCATAGGAGTTGATGACTTTATTGATCTTTCGCAAGGGAGAAATTGAACCTTTCCTCCCTTTTTCACTGATCTCAGACAGGTCTTTTCGTTGGATTTTTTCCAAAAGCGAGTAGATGTCTCCGATTTCTTTGAAAATCAGAAATTCCAACATGAATGAGATCAGCAGGTATGCAGATGAAAAGGATACCCCCCACGCCACAAAAAGGAGAACTGGGGTAGCTCCTTCCACTAAGGATAAAAATGCTGCCACCAGAGCTGAAATAGCTAAAGCCAGGATTAATGAAATTCCTCTGGAGGTGGTAAACATCTATTGCCCTAATTCGAATTTATAGCCTACTCCTTTTACGGTAGTGATGTAGTCTTCTCCGATTTTCTCACGTACTTTTCTGATGTGTACATCTACAGTTCGGGCCAACACAAAAACATCGGCTCCCCATATATTTTGAAGAAGTTCGTCTCTACTGAATACTATATTGGGGTTTTTGGCCAGAAAATACAAGAGTTCGAATTCTTTCTTCGGGAGGATGATGGTCTTCCCTGCCTTGTCTATGGTATAACTTCCACGATCAATGACCAGATCTCTGATTTTAATCTGGATCTGCTCTTGTTCTTTTTTGGACTCACGCCGAAACAAGGCTGAAATCCGGCTCATCAATGCTCTAGGCTTGATAGGTTTGGTGATGTAGTCATCTGCACCGACATCAAATGCGGCCACTTCGGAATATTCTTCCATACGGGCCGTGAGGAAAATTATGAAGGTGTTTTTGAGTTCCGGAATCTGTCTGATCTGCAGGCATGTCTCTACACCATCCTGATGAGGCATCATGATGTCCAGTAGAATCACATCAGGCAAAAATTTTGCAGCAGTCTTTACTGCTTTCATTCCATCTTCCGCTGTGGCTACATCGTAGCCTTCTTTTAGAAGATTGTATTTCAGGATTTCAACAATATCAGGTTCGTCGTCAACTACCAGAACTTTGATTTTTTGCTTATCGCTCATCAGTGATTTCTTAATGTTTGCATTAAAATTAAGGAATATTTAAGGATTGATGCCAAATAAAAGATGGTATGCTGTTGCCATTTGGTAGGTATACTGGCATTTTGTTTCGCATTCCCAGGGCAATGTTACCGCTATATTATGAAAATTTGAATTAAGGGTTCTTTAGTCCTTTTGCTGAAGTTATATCCAGATTCAATGAACCGATGAAGAGATTTGCCTTGATTTTTACAGGGATTTTGTTCTGATCCTTTGTGACCCACACCTTCACGGGGAATTCCCCCCTGAATAGTTTGTTCTTCGGCAACTGGGGTGAGAAAATGTACGTTTCCTTCTTTCCCAGCTTGGTGTCCAGTGTTTCGGTGCCTTCGTAGATTAATTTTATGTTATATATTTCTTTATCGAAGAATCCTCTGATTACAATTGCTTCTCCTTCCTTTAGATTCCGTAGATCTTGCGATCTCAAATAGTAGAAACCACTGACCAGATCCTGTACCTGACCGGGCAAATCAAAGTCCTTTGTTTCTTTCAGGTTCCTGTTCTCTTTGTCATAAAGCTTCATTACAGCTTTCTTGTTTGGCTGGTCAAAGTGGACGAATTCGTGCTTTCTATATTTCCCCTCTTCGATATGCCTGTAGGATAAGGATGGCAGCATGGTTTCTACATCCAGGTATGTGCCCCAGTTGTCATTTACCTTCCCAAAAATAGTCGCAGCCCCTTTGGTTTTGCCATACACGTCAATCTTGTGATGGGGTTTGTCATTCTGATCCTGGGCTCTTTTGGAAATATGCATTTTTGCTTCAGCAAGATTTAACCATCCGTAGGATACTTCAAATGACAATTCCTCTCCGAAAGTAAAGGGGAGATTGCCTATTTGACCTTGAGCTGCGAGATCCGATAGGGTAAGGGAAAAAAGAAGTATAAGTAATCCGGAGATTCTTTTCATAAATTTTAATGACAATACCTGACGAAAAGGGCGGTATTCTATAGGTATTACGAAAAAACGTGCCGAAAGGCGATTAAAATTACGAATTTGCCAGTCCAAAACAATAGTACCGCACGTCTTGCTTATAGACTGCTGTTTATTTACTTTCATATAACTATAGATTCTAACAAAATAAAAGCATGAGTAATAACGCTGAAAAATTAAAAGCCCTGCAACTGACTATCGACAAGCTGGACAAGACTTACGGCAAAGGCACCGTAATGAAGCTAAGCGATAACAAGGTTGTGGATATTCCCGCTATCTCTACCGGCTCGCTAGGGTTGGATATTGCTTTGGGGATAGGAGGGATTCCACGTGGCCGCGTGATAGAGATTTATGGGCCGGAATCTTCAGGAAAGACTACATTGACGTTGCACTGTATTGCTGAGGCACAGAAGGCAGGTGGCTTAGCTGCCTTCATCGATGCAGAGCATGCGTTTGACAAAAGCTATGCGGAAAAACTGGGAATCGATACTGAAAACCTTCTGATCTCCCAGCCTGACAACGGAGAGCAGGCACTTGAAATCGCTGAGCATTTGATCCGCTCCGGCGCCATCGATATCATTGTGATTGACTCCGTGGCTGCTTTGGTGCCTAAGGGCGAGCTGGAAGGTGATATGGGAGACAGCAAAATGGGACTTCAGGCCAGATTGATGTCTCAGGCTTTGCGTAAGCTTACCGGTGCGATCAACAAGACGGGCTGTTCATGTATCTTCATTAACCAGCTGCGTGAGAAGATCGGTGTGATGTTTGGCAATCCGGAGACTACTACCGGTGGTAATGCCTTGAAATTCTATGCTTCGGTGAGGCTTGATATTCGAAGAATCGGTCAGATCAAGGAAAGTGCTGATAATATTCTAGGTAACAGAACCAAAGTGAAAGTGGTGAAGAATAAAGTAGCTCCGCCATTTAAAGTTGTAGAATTTGACATCATGTACGGGCAGGGGATCTCCAAAGTGGGAGAAATAATTGATCTGGGAGTAGAGTTGGATATTATCAAAAAGGCCGGTTCATGGTTCTCTTACAATGGGGAGAAGCTTGGTCAGGGTAGGGAGGCTGTGAAAACCCTACTTCTTGATAATCCCGAGCTGATGGATGAGCTAGAGGTAAAAATCAAATCTGCATCAGGCTTATCTTCCTCCAAAGGGGTAAGTGAAAGTGAGGTTGTAGAGCAGGAATAAGTCGCAGGACTATCGCTGAGTATAAAGTAAAAAAGAGGGTGTCAGAATGACCACCCTCTTTTTATTTTATGGCTTACTGCGCTTGTTTTATGTTGTTCTGATCGCTTCTACAGGATCCATTCGTGCTGCGAGCGTGGCAGGTACTATCCCTGAAACTACTCCGATGATAGTGGATACGCCGAGCCCAAGCATGATGTTGGCAAGAGAAAGCACTATTTCCAGGCTGCCCAGTTGGATAAAGGTCAGCAGGAAGACAATGAATATTCCGGTGATGCCTCCTATCAGGCTCAAGCAGACGGATTCAAATAGGAATTGAAACAGAATAAAGTAATTTTTTGCTCCCAAAGATTTTTGAATGCCGATGATATTGGTTCGTTCCCGCACCGAGACAAACATGATATTTGCTATACCGAATCCTCCTACCAGAATCGAAAAACCTCCAATAACCCACCCTGCCACTGAGATTACATCAAAGATGGATCCGATGGCATTCTGAATAAATTCAGTTTTATTCAAAGCGAAATTGTCTTCATCTCTTGGTCTTAAACCTCTCTTGGCGCGAAGTAAGCCCGTCATTTCGTTTTCTAAGGCTACTAATCCTATATCCTCCTCCAAGCCTTTGACTGCGATGGTCGGTTCCATGCCGTTTCTTCCTGTGTAATACATTTTATTAAAAGCCCCGTAAGGAATCAGACATGCCTCATCCTTGGAAGGTGCGTCAAACAATCCTTCGCCTTCTTCTTCAAATACCCCGATCACGGTGAATTTCATTCCTTTTATCTTGATCTGCTTTCCGATTACATCTTGTTGCGGATAGAGGGTGTTTGCGATTTTCCTTCCTACGATAGCTAAGTTTCTGGAAGCCTTGATTTCTGATTGGGTGAAATATCTGCCCTCTTCCAAATCAACCTCGTACACATCCTGATAGGAATAAACAGCCCCTGTGAGAGACATGCCTTGGTAGGCATTGCTTCCGGCTTTGACGGTAGTAGTGGCTGATGCTGAAATAGTGACCGCTTCAGCAGCTGTAAGTCTTTGCTGCAAGAATTCATATTCGGCGACAGTGCCCGGAGGCCTGCGGAAATATTTCCACCAAGGATAATCCTGCGGGCCGCTTGCAAAGGGAAATCTGTCAACTCTCATCACATTGGTGCCTAAAAATGAGAAGGAAGATTTAATATTGCTTTCCAAAGAATCGACCAATGTAAATACAGCTATGATGGCGAAAATACCCACTGTAACTCCGAGAAGAGATAATATGGTACGGGTTAGATTGGTTTTCAATGCTGATATCGCAAAGCGAAAACTTTCCCATGAGAGTTTGAAAAAGAGCATGCCTATGAAGTTGGTTTAAAACAATTTGTTAAGTTAGCTGAAATTGCCTGATATTGTTAGTATCTTTGCATTTTTTAGAGTTATTCTAAATCACTCAAGACATCTAAAACTTACCTATGAAATTATCGGATTTCAAATTTGACGTTCCAAAAAAACTAGTCTCTCTTTATCCTGCAGCAAATCGGGATGAATCCAGATTGATGGTTCTCCATCGGGATACAGGTGAAATTGAACACAGAGTTTTCAAAGATATTACCGAATACTTCGGTGAGGGTGATGTCTTTGTTACCAATGATACTAAAGTTTTCCCGGCTAGGCTATACGGAAATAAAGAAAAAACCGGTGCAGAAATCGAAGTTTTTCTATTGAGAGAATTAAACGCCGAATTGAAATTATGGGACGTTTTGGTAGATCCTGCCCGAAAAATCAGAGTAGGTAACAAGCTCTACTTTGGTGATTCTGACCTGGTAGCAGAGGTGATTGACAATACTACTTCCAGAGGACGTACCATTCGGTTCCTGTTTGACGGGACAGAAGAAGAATTCCATAAGACGATCGATACGCTTGGTGAAACCCCTCTTTTGAAGGAGTTTATCGAAAGAAAAGTGGAAGCGGAAGATAAAGAAAGATATCAAACGGTGTTTGCCAAGAATGTGGGAGCGGTAGCTGCACCTACAGCCGGCTTGCACTTTACCCCTCATTTGCTGAAAAGACTGGAACTTCAAGGTGTGGATGTGACTCCTATTACCTTGCATGTTGGTCTTGGAACTTTCCGTCAGGTAGACGTGGAAGATCTGACTAAGCATAAGATGGATTCGGAGAATTATGAAATCCCCAGCGGCACGGTGCAATTGGTAAATAGATCACTGGATGCCAAAAAGAGAGTAGTGGCTGTAGGAACCACTTCCCTGAAGACTATTGAGTCCTCCGTGACTGCAAACGGCCGATTGAAAGCCAGTGCAGGCTGGACGGATAAGTTTATCATTCCTCCATACGAATTCAAAATTGCAAATGCACTGATCACTAATTTCCACCTGCCGGAGTCAACTTTGCTAATGACTGCAGCAGCTTTTGGAGGCTATGATTTGATCATGAAAGCATACAAAGAAGCCATCAAAGAGAAATATCGATTCTTCTCCTATGGAGACGCAATGTTGATCCTTTAATACTGAAAGCTCCAAAACGGAGCTTTTTTTGTTTAACGACAGAGGACACAAAGGTTTTACAAAGGTGGCAGTTATCCTGCTTCTCCAGAAGCTGGACTTGGCGGGTTTTTTCATCCCAGGTAGTGAAGTTGCCGATTCATGAGAGGTTTTACTGGATATCTTTTAACGGGGGAGTGTAGGGAGGTTTTCGTAGGGTTTGATGTAAGGAAGAGCGAAGTTGAAGCCATGTTTAAGCAGTTTGCTTTAATCCCCGTTTTTGCAGACCTAGTCATCATAGTTTGTATCTTCACACAGATATAACTTTGCAGTAAAACCCCGGGAAATCTGAATTCTTACTTTTGCGCAAAAATACTATGACAAACAAAGCTGCAATCCTGGTAGCAGGAGGAAGAGGTACTCGAATGGGTGGGCCTATTGCCAAGCAATATTTGCCCGTAGCCGGGGAACCGGTACTGATGCGAACACTCTCTGTTTTCTATCGGGTGGATCCGGCTACTGATTTGATACTGGTATTGCCGGAAAATGATTTTTTGTACTGGAAGGAACTATGTGCGGAATATAAATTCACTATTCCCCATCGTTTGGTCGCCGGGGGAAATTCCAGATTTCAATCGGTGAGAAATGGATTGGATTCCCTGAATCCTGACACCAAGTTAGTAGCGATACATGACGGGGTTAGACCGTTTGTAGAGGAAAAGGTTATTGCAGAAAGCTTTGAAGTGGCCGCTAAGTCCGGAAGTGCCGTTGCTGTGATCGCATTAAAAGACTCTATCAGAAAGCTTACGGATAATGGAAAGTCATTTTACGAAGAGAGGCAATATTTTCGATTGGTGCAGACACCACAGACTTTTCAAGTGGAAAAAATCAAGAAAGCTTTTTCAGTGACGGAACTTCAGCAGTTTACCGATGATGCTACAGTCTATGAAAACCAAGGCTGGCAGGTGACCCTGATCTCGGGAAACCCTGAAAACATAAAACTCACCTCGCCTGAAGATATGGGGTACGCAGAATTTCTTGCAGCTAAGCAACTATCGGATAATCGGTAAGATTTCCTTCGGGATTTTACCGACTTTTTTGTGGGCTTTACCGACTTTTGGATTGCATTGGCCTTTTGTATGTTTTTAGAGATTACCCTTCTCTGTACTTTCGGTCATCAATAAAATAACAATATGATGAGTCGAAATCGTATAAACAACAATGATGGAGGCATGATCTTCGGATTTGTAATCTTGGCTGTAGGTGTCCTGATTTTACTTAGAAAGCTTAATGTTTTCTATCCCGATTGGCTGCTTTCGTGGCCGATGATATTAATAGCGATAGGCGTGATTACACTGGTCAAGCATGAGTTCAAAAGTTTTTTTGGAATCATAATGCTAGGCTTGGGAACATACTTTCTGTTAGAGCGGGAATTTAATTTTCATTTTGGCATTCAGCGGTTTGTATTTCCGATAGCATTGATTCTTGTGGGGATCTACCTGATCACAAAGAAGCGAAGGGAACACCAAGTGCTAAATGATATACAGGACAAAATAAAGCATAAATCGACTTATTCGGCCACCTCAAGCGAAGATTACAATAAAGGAGAAAAAACCTCCTTCACCAACGAGTCCGCAAAGGATAAATCTTACGCAGGCATGTCAGGTGTCTCAGGCATAAGTTATTCGGACAGCGTTTCTATTGATTCTATTATGAGCGGCATCAATAAGAGGATGCTTACCAAGAATTTTCAGGGAGGAAAATTGACAGCTGCTTTTGGTGGGATTGATTTGGATCTTACGCAGTCTGATTTTTCAGGGATGGTGACACTTCAGGTAGATGTGATATTCGGAGCTATCAAGCTGGTGGTGCCTCCTCATTGGGATGTACGTGTAGAAGTCACCAACATAGCCGCAGGGGTAGAAGACAAAAGAGTGTATCGTCAGTCTGAGGTAGAATCGGATAAGGTCATGGTGATAAGAGGAACAGTCTTCTTCGGCGGTTTGGAAATCAAATCATATTAACGAAATTCCATCCTGTAAATCCCCAAACTTTTGTTTTCAAGAGCATTTTCCAACCCAACCAAAAGTAACTGGATCATCCAGGGAGCCGGAGTAATCTGGTTCCTTGGTACGTTTGGGCTCCTCCTGTTTTACGGAGTCGACCAGTCCACCGCTATTGTGGATTCATTGGTTTTTGCCATGCTTTTTTCTATGGGTGTTACTATGCTGGACCGGGTTTTCGGCTTCTACATCCCGAAAGGGAGCAACAATTGGTTACTCCTGGGATTGCCTCTAGTGTTTAGCTTTGTGGCTGTCTTAGGGCATCAATACATGCTGAAGTGGGTGTATTCTGATAAGGAGATGTATGTGGTCTTCCTGAAATCCCATTTTTATCTTCGCTGGACTATATTGAGTTTGGCGGAGATTCTGGTGGCGTTGATTGCTATCGTAGTATCCAAGTTAGAGCAGCAGGATGAAGCCCAGAAAAGAGAGGCTATGATGAATGAACTCTCCAGAGAAGCTGAATTGACCCAGCTGCGACAGCAGCTTCAGCCTCATTTTTTGTTCAATAGTCTCAATTCTATCAGTGCGTTGACTGTTTCTCAGCCTGCGAAGGCCAGAGAGATGGTGCTTCAGCTTTCAGATTTCCTGCGGGGGACGATCCGAAAGGATCATCAGCAGTGGGTTAGCCTAGAAGAGGAATTGAGTTACCTTAAAATGTATCTCGATATAGAGCACGTCCGCTTCGGACATAGATTGGAGGTGGTATTTGAAGTAAGTGACGAAGTAAAGCAGATGCGCTTGCCACAACTTCTAATTCAGCCCTTACTTGAAAATGCTATCAAACATGGACTGTACGGAATCACCGAAGATGTGAAGATAACCCTTCAGGCGTTCAAAGAACAAAACTATTTGATGCTCAAAATCGAGAATCCATTCGATCCGGAGATGGCTGCACCCAAGGGAACAGGTTTTGGGTTGAGTTCGGTGGACCGCAGGTTGTTTTTGCTTTTTGGCAGAAAGGATCTGCTGGAATCTAAGTCAACAGACTCGATTTTTAGCGTAATTTTAAAAATCCCCCAACAGAAATGATCAAGACGTTAATTATAGACGACGAGCCGTTGGCAGCGGGTATTGTCCGGGAATTTTTAGCAGATTTCCCTCAGTTTGAACTTGCCGCAGTATGTCAGAATGGGTTTCAGGGGCTTAAAGCCATCCACGAGCATGAGCCCGACTTGATTTTTTTGGATGTGCAGATGCCTAAAATCACCGGCTTCGAAATGCTGGAACTGCTCGATGAACCTCCGGCGGTGATTTTCACCACGGCTTTTGATCAGTATGCTTTGAAGGCTTTTGATGCGATGGCTATTGATTACTTGCTCAAGCCATTCTCTCAAGTGCGATTTGCCCAAGCTATAGAGCGATTTCTGTCCCAGCAGCAAGGGGCAGTTAAAGAATCCACTCCCAAACTGAATGAATTGGCAGAGAAGCGGAACCGTCTGGTCGTGCGTGTCAAGAACGAAATCAAGATCATCCCTACGCATGAGGTGAGTTTTTTCGAAGCCGAAGATGATTACATAGCCATTCATACACTTACCGGCAAATACTTGAAGAAAATGACGATGAAATCTCTGGAGGAAGCACTGGATCCGGCCAGATTTGTACGTGTACATAGATCTTACCTGATTAATTTGAATGAGATCACCAAAATAGAGCCTTATGAGCGGGATAATTACCTGGTTATACTTAGAGATGGTCTAAAAGTGCCGGTGAGTAAGACGGGATATTCTAGGCTGAGACAGGTCTTGGGATTGTAGAGAGTGGAAATGGTCAGGGATCAGTCGCAGTGGCTGGGGCGCAGCGGTTGGCTGTGCCTTGCTAAATGCAGTCTTCAGACTGCTATGTTGTGAAATTGAAATAGAAGTCAAGAGACTTCATTATGGTAGGACCAAGTCTGAAGACCAAACTTGAAGCTTCAATAACCGTTTCTACATGAGAAAAACACCCACGGAGGTTCTGGTGGTTAGATACTTGAAAAAAAGAAGAAAGCCCTGAATCTCTCAGGGCTTTAAATTTAATATTCGTCTTCGTTGAAGAAGAAGTCGTCTTTGGTTGGGTAATCAGGCCAAATCTCTTCGATGGTCTCATAAGGTTCGCCATCATCTTCTAATTCTTGTAGATTTTCTACTACTTCCATTGGTGCGCCGGATCGGATGGCATAATCAATTAATTCATCCTTGGTGGCTGGCCAGGGTGCGTCCTCTAAATAGGATGCTAATTCGAGTGTCCAGTACATAATGTTTATTTTAAAGGAGTTCCGGAGTTTAAGGGTTGCAAAATTATTCTTTTTTTGAAATATTCAGTGGTGTACAGACTATTTAAAAGAAAGTTGTTTCAAAATATAATTTTTGACATCAACTTTCCTCTTCACAGCAAATAATTTTTTCTTCATCATAATATCAAAATCAGCTGACTGAACGCGGAAATTCTCCGTATTGTTTTGTGCCGCTTCCAGCTCAGTTTGATCTCTACGCAATAAATCTTTCAATAAAGCAACCTTTATCTGAGTTTGCTCTGCTTCAGGTTTCTCGTCAAAGTCAGGGTATTTGCCATGAACCAGTTTTTCAAGGAATGCTTTTTCAAATACGATATCCGAGAAGAACTGGAAAGACCTGACCGTCAAATTTGCCTCTCTTGGTTTTCTCGGGGGAAGTTTTCTCCATTCTTCCTGAATTATTTTAGCTCTACCGATGAGTTCATAGGAGGTAGGTTTAGCCGCCAATCCTTTGATTTCCTCTGTCAAGGTATCTATCTTCCTCATTAGCTCCCGAGGGTTCATTTGCGGGCCGGTCTGGAGCGTTCTTTTATATCGGGAGAAAATACGGTTGTTCAATCGGGAGAATTCATCCCAAAGTGGCTGCCTCTTTTCGGCAGGTACCTTGCCTGCTTCTTTCCATTGGCGTTGGATCTTCTTTGAGATATCGAATGCAATTTTGGCGTCAGGGAAATCATGCGCTTCCCTGGCTTGCTCCACCAGCGATTCGTATATTTTGATGTTTTCTTCAGCTTGAAGAGCGAGACCCTCGAAGAAATGTCTTCTGTTTTCAAAGAAATACTGCACCAGTGCATTGAAGGTATTCTCGACTTCTTCCTGATTTTCTTTGTCCACAGGACCGGTCTTGATCCACCGAAGTTTGAGCTCTTTGTAAAACTCAGTGGTTTCTTTCCAGTCAGTATCGTCTTTTCTTTCTTCGGCTTCCAGAATCAACCCTTTTTTTACTTCAAGGTTTTTGGCTCGATTTACCTGAATAATCTCGTTCAAGTACTCCTCTTGTTGGCTTAGGTCGTTGATCAGTGGCTCAAAATCCCCCAATGCATCGGAATGCATAAGAGACTCTCTGAGGTGAATGAGCTTCATCAGGAAAGAACCTTTGTTCTGATTTTCCTGAATATCATTCTTGAGTTTGGCTACTTTTTCTTTGAGTTGTTCAAATCTTTCCTCAAAATATTTGAGTGTAGAGGCCTCATCTTCTTTTACTTCACCGATTACCCTGTCTTCCTGTCCCAAAAAACCCCTCAAATAAACTTTGTTGTCTTTGATATATCCATACGGATGCTCCATTGTTCTACAGTAGGTTAGGTGGCGGTTTTCAAATTTCCGCAAATTAATTAATTCAAAAGCACTTATCCTAAGAAAGCGGTTTTTTTGCCATCTTTGATGCCTAAGTGCAATTTTAAAGTAAAAATATAACGCATGAGTTCAGAAAAAATCATCTTTTCCATGGCAGGAGTTTCAAAAATTTATCCGCCACAGAAAAAAGTCCTCAAAGATATCTACCTCTCATTTTTTTATGGAGCCAAAATCGGAGTCCTTGGTTTGAACGGTTCCGGTAAATCCTCCCTCTTAAAAATAATCGCCGGAATGGATACGGAGTTTCAGGGAGAAGTAGTTTGGTCTCCGGGCTACACTGTAGGCATGCTGGAGCAGGAGCCAAAACTCGATCCTACCAAAACAGTGAAAGAGGTAGTGGAAGAGGCAGTTTCGGAAACAGTCGCCTTGTTGAAGGAATTTGAAGAAATCAATGAGAAATTCATGGATCCTGCACTTATGGAAGATCCTGACGCGATGAATGACTTGATTGAGAAGCAGGGAGTGGTGCAGGAGAAGCTGGATGCAGCCAACGCTTGGGAGCTTGATGTGATGCTGGATAAAGCTATGGATGCGCTTAGACTGCCGCCTAGTGATGCCCTTGTCGCCAATCTTTCCGGTGGTGAAAAGAGACGGGTGGCACTTTGTCGCTTACTTCTCCAAGAGCCGGATGTATTGCTACTCGATGAACCGACCAACCACCTGGATGCTGAATCTGTGCATTGGCTGGAGCAGCACTTGCAGAATTATAAGGGAACCGTAATTGCGGTAACCCACGATAGGTATTTCTTGGATAATGTGGCCGGGTGGATTCTGGAACTGGATCGTGGCGAAGGTATTCCCTGGAAAGGGAATTATTCCTCTTGGCTGGATCAGAAGCAGAATCGGTTAAAGCAGGAAGAGAAAACCGAATCCAAGCGTCAGAAGACTTTGGAAAGAGAGCTGGAATGGATCAGAATGACACCAAAAGCCCGTCAGGCTAAAGGGAAAGCACGTTTGAGTGCCTATGATCGACTGGTAGGAGAGGAATCCAAAGAAAGAGAAGCAAAGCTCGAACTGTTTATCCCTCCGGGACCTCGTCTGGGAGCGAAAGTGATCGAAGTAAATGGGGTTTCGAAAGCCTTTGGAGATAAGCTACTATTCGAAAACTTGACTTTTGCCCTGCCTCAAGGCGGAATTGTCGGTGTGATCGGGCCAAACGGCGCAGGTAAATCCACACTTTTCAAACTGATCACCGGGCAGGAAAAACCTGATGCAGGTAATTTCGAAGTTGGGGAAACGGTACAGTTGGCTTACGTGGATCAAAGCCACGATGCCCTTGATCCGAATAAAACGGTTTATCAGACGATTTCCGAAGGAAATGAACTGATGATGCTGGGCAATAAAGAAGTGAATGCACGTGCTTATGTGAGCAAGTTTAACTTTGGTGGAGGAGATCAGGAGAAAAAAGTGGGTGTGCTTTCCGGTGGGGAGCGCAACAGAGTTCACTTGGCATTGACACTGAAAGAGGGCGGAAATCTATTGCTGCTTGATGAGCCTACCAATGACTTGGACGTGAATACCCTTCGTGCGCTGGAAGAAGCTTTGGAAAACTTCGGTGGCTGTGCAGTGGTCATCTCCCACGACAGATGGTTCTTGGATAGAATCTGTACGCATATCCTGGCATTTGAGGGAGATTCTCAAGTGGTGTGGTTTGAAGGAAACTTCTCCGACTACGAAGAGAATAAAAAGAAACGACTTGGAGATGTAGAGCCGAAGAGGATCCGGTATAAGAATTTGAAGTAACCTTTGAGGTCTTCAAGACCTCGAAGGTTTTACTTTTGATCATAGTTAAGCTGTTGAAGAGCCCATTTAGTTAGTTGATACTAGGTGGGCTTTTTTCTGAAAGTCTAAAATAGTTCCCGCAGAATTTCGCAGATAAAGACGCAGATCAGCGCGGATTACACGAAAAGGAAGTTTTTCTTTCATTTCCGTTTGTGAAACCCTAGTTCATGAATGTTTTTTATGTAAGGGATTAGTTGTCGCTAGCCCTTATGATACGCTTTTTATTTCCCGGAAGGCTAAGACTCAATGTAGGACCAAGGAGGTACTTGCAAACCGGCGATCAAGCCGAACTTCATGAGTATGAAAAGGACTATCAGTGCTATTATATTTATAAGTTGAGGGAGAAGGGCTTAAGTTGATTGATAAATTGGGCTTATGGGTTTTTTTGAAATTTTAAGAAAAAATTGACGGTTGTTTTTCGGGTATTTTAAAAATTATATTTTAAAGATATCTCGAAAAGCAGTGGTTGGAGAAATTACATTTTGATATTACTTGTTTTTGTTATTTTTTGAATTAATCCAAGATTTAATTGAACTAAGCTATTATTGTTTTTTTAAATCAGATTTTAATTATTGTTCTTAATTCTTCTTTTTCCATAACCGGTTTTTATGAGAATACTTTTACTGCTTGTCTTTTATTCGCTCAGTTTATTCCTGATTTCCTACTTTTTGCTGGATGTGGAAGGGATGGTGCTCAATGCTTTTGCGGAGCAAACCGAGATGGAGATTCCGGAGAATGTCTTGTTGGATGCGCTGGAGGATATGCGCTATTGGAATAAATTCAGCGTGTTGTTTACCTTTTTGCTTTTGCTCGTGAAGTGTTGCTTAATAGCACTAATTCTGTATGCTGGGCTTTTCTTTGCCAACCTTCATAAGGGAGCCAATTTAGCCGGACTTTTCAAAGTGGCAGTTTTCGCAGAGAGCATCTTGGTGATTGCAGGGTTGGTTAAAGTTGTAATTGTATCTGCCGGAGATTTTACTTACAATGAGTTTGCTGTATTCTATCCTCTTTCTGTTTTGGGACTTTTTGATCTCGGTGAACTCAATAGCTTACTGATCTATCCTCTTCAATTGGTCAATCTTTTTGAGTTGGCTTATTGCTTCTTGCTGGTGTATTTTTTCAAGCAGGAAGTAGTGCTTCCCTGGGGTGACAGTGCCAAAGTGGTACTTACATCATATTTATTTACCTTGATTTTCTGGCTGGTTTTGATCCTCTTTTTAACGCTCAACTTCACTTAATAATTTTTAAAGCTATGCGTAAAATTATCTTGTTATTTCTTACTCTGATTCTAGTTTCGGCGATTGCCTACTTGGGGTATTCAATTTTGAAAAAAGACAAACAAAAAGGAATAATCCAAGAACAGATCTCTCAAATTCCTGATTTCACGCTGAAAGATACAGAGGGTAATTTCCACTCGTTGGAAAAACGAGCCGCGGATAGAGCTACCCTTTTGATGTATTTTAACTCTAGCTGTGAAATCTGCCAGATGGAATTGAGCTCAATATCCAAACGGATCACAGAATTTGAAGCGTACAATTTAATTTTTGTGACAGTTGAACCCCTGGAAGAAATCTTGGGATTTATTAAAGAATTGGGATTGGGTAGCAGTGAAAATGTACATTTTTTAATTGATTCGGAAATGGAGGTAGCAGGTTATTATGGGGTCAAAGGTGTTCCTGCTTTGTTTTTATACAACAGTGCAGGTAGTCTTGTAGAGAATTATACCGGTCCTTTGAAGATTGATCTGATTCTTGAAAAACTTAACCAAGGAAGGGAGACCACACCATGATTTTTTCTCCAAAAAAGCTTAAGAAATATCATGTAGCTCAGTTGGGGGAATATGCCTGCGGCTTAGCTTGTCTCTGTACGATTTCGAATTATTATGGAGCTGAATTTTCCCAGGAAAAACTCAGGGATATTAGCGGAACTACCCAAAGTGGTACGACCTTACTTGGATTGATCCAAGCTGCGCAAAAGATTGGGTACGAAGCTAAAGGATTTGAGGCTGAAAAACATCATCTGGCAGAACTATCCGGTCCGGCTATTTTGCATGTGGTTCAAGACCAAAACTGGGAACATTACATTGTCTATTTTGGGTTTGCTGAGGAAAAACACTGGGTAAGTGATCCGGGTGTAGGAATTTTAGGACTAACAGATTCCGAACTGGCGGAACAATGGAAATCGGGGATATTGCTTCGGCTTGAACCTACTGAATCGTTTCAAAAGAAAACTGCTTTGTCCCAAGCCAAAAGGGGCTGGTTTGTGTCGCTGATCAAAGAAGATATACCAATTTTAGTAGTGGCCACTGTCTTAGGTGGCTTGATGGCTATCACGGGTCTTTCTACTGCCATTTTTTCCCAGCGGCTGATTGATGATTTTTTACCTAATCAGGCTTATGAGAAAGCCCTGTTCGGAGTCATTGCGCTTTGCGTTCTCTTGGGGTTTCGGGCAGTTTTGGGATATGTCCAAGGTGTTTTTATGGCGAGGCAGGGGCGGGATCTGAACGTGCGGATAGTGTCCTCTTTTATACAGCGGATTTTGAAATTGCCGATGAGCTACTTTAGAGGGTATAGCACAGGGGATTTGATTGCGAGAATGAACGATTCTTTGAGGATAAGAAATACCGTCTCGCTAATTACGGGAACAGTGATTATCAATCTACTTGTGGTGATCGTTTCCCTTGCATTTGTGTTTTACCAATCCTTGTTGATAGGCTGGATTTGTCTGGGTGGTGTATTGAGCTTTTTGATTGCAGGTTGGAGATATAATGGTCCAATTTTGGCAAAGCAAAAAGAAGTCATGGCTGCACACGCTCAGAACGAAAGCCAATACGTGGATAGTCTGACGGGGATGCATGTACTGAGATCCTACGGAAAGGAAGCAGAATATCAGCATCGGATCGAGCAAGTCTATGGCATATATCAGAGCAAAGGCTACGAACTGGCGATCATTGGTAACAGCTTTTCTTTTTGGACACAGTTGATCGTGGCAATCTTTCTCAGCTTGCTGTTCGGTACCGGGGTTTATCTGATTTTTGATGGAGAGTTACTTTTAGGTGAATTGATGGCATTGATTTCCGTAGGCAGTACGACCATTCCGGCAGTAGCAGGGTTGGTGGTCGCCAATATACAGTTTCAGGAGGCCAAGGTGGCTTTTGACCGGCTTTTTGAAATTGCAGGTTTGGAAACCGAGACCGAGGAAAATTTAAATGTCGAAAAGGGAAATTCCGCAAAAGCTCCTTTACTTGAATTGGATGAAGTAAGTTTTCGATATCCGGGTAGAAGCCAAATTCTAAAGGAGGTGAGCTTTCTTATCCAGCCTGGAGAACATATTTCGCTATTTGCTCCGGTTGGAACAGGGAAGAGTACCGTGGTGGATTTGATTCAGCGGTTTTATAGTCCTGAGTCGGGAGAGATCAAATTGAACGGCTATCCTGCTAGTGAGTATTCCTTGTCCCAATGGCGAAGTACACTGGGCGTAGTCAATCAAAAGGAGAAAATATTCAATTCCACGGTCTTTGATAATATCGCAATGAGTAGCGATCCGAAAGAGCTAGAGCGGATTGCTAAGGTAGGTGAAGAGTTGGGGGTTTGGGGGCTTTTTCTAGGATTGCCACAAGGCGTGATGAGCCTTTGTGGAGAGGATGGACGAAACCTCTCCGGTGGGCAGCGTCAGCTGGTGGGGATAGTACGGGCACTTGTCAGACAGCCAAAGATCCTGATTCTCGATGAGGCTACCGCAGCCATGGATTTTGAGTTGGAAGATCAGTTGCTCGGATTGCTTAGAAAATATATCCGCCAGAGAAAAGCCGGCCTGCTGTTGATTACCCATCAACCGACATTAGCAGCCAGAGCAGATAGAATCCTTCTGTTGAAAGAAGGAAGGATTATCCATTCAGGAAGGCATGAAGAACTCATGCACAATGAAAATGCCTACAGCAGAGCGATCAACCAACTACTTCAACCAAACAGCTAAGATTATGGGAGGATTGAAATACTACGAACGGACGAAGTTGCTTATAGAGCTGATTGAAAAGGAGAAGACTGGGAGTCCGAAAGAACTGGCCAGCAAACTGGGTTTGAAGGAGCGTATGATATATATTCTACTGGATGACCTGCGTCTTACCTTAAATAAGGAAATTAGTTATAGTAAAGAGAAAAAAAGCTATTTTTTTAATAAGAAAAGTGATTGACTGCAAGGAAATTGCAGTGGATTGGATTTAAGTTTAGGTATTAGTTAATCAAATTTCTAACTTTAAACAACAAGAACTATGAAAGAGTTAAGTATTGGAAAAATGGAAATGGTGAGCGGGGGGAGTATGCCGGGATGTATTGGAATGGTGGCTGGAGGAATAGGAATTGCGGCATTAATCATTGCAACTCCAGCAACAGGAGGACTAAGTTTAGCAGCAACAGGTTGGCTGATGACACAGGCAATGGCTGCGGGAATAGGCACTGGCTTATCTGCGGGAGACTGCTTTTTTAATTGATTCAGACTTCTAGACAAATAAAAAATATAAATTAAAATGAAACGTTTGATATTTAATTGTGTTATGCTGGGGTTTTCTACAGGTTTCCTGATTTATCTTTTTTGGAAAAATGATTTCCTGATTACGTCGACCTCCGATGAATTCATATCAATATTGGCTTTTGTTTTTCTGTCTATTAGTTTTTTTGCAGGAACTATGTTTTCGTACTTCCAAATTAAGAACGGATTCAAATAAGTCCCTTTTGTGGGCAAAGATGAATCTTAAAAAGTGTGGTGGGCTTTGACCGAAAGCTTGCCTTTGTTATGATTTTCAGGGTTTAACTGCCATCTCTAGGTGTAATTTAATGTCAGTTTGGTCTGGGTGGAATTTGTAATTCCACCCTCATATCTTCACCAATTTTTAATTGGCTTTGTTTGGTATCAAGAGTTTCCAAAGGTGGTGTTAGGTTTTTGGAAATGCCCTTACACTTTTTAGCAGTTCGGTAATGAGATTTTAGTTTGCTGCTCCGGTCTCTTTTTCCTTATGATGAAATGGGGATTTTATGTCCTACTAAATTTTAGTAGATTGGCTAAAAATATAATCAAATGAAGGTTCTTTCTCTTTCGTTTTGCCTGCTGGGACTCTTGATTTCCTGTGGGGAAAAATCAGCCACACGTATTTTCTGACCGTGAATTTGAACTGGTAAAAGTAGACTCGTTGGTCATAGATATTCTGGAGCCTGTACGTGTGCTTGATTACCATCATGAAAAGGAACTATACCTGCTGGTGAAACAAGTCAGTATGGATGGGCATTATTTTGTGGTCAATAAATTGGGAGAGGTTTTGGCTGAAAATAAACTCTCGGAGGGACCTGATGCCTTTGGGCTAGTGCTGGTAAGGGCAGGGTTTGTAGAAGATGAGATTCTATTTATTTCTGAGGGGGAAGCCTTTGTCTACGATTTGAATCTGAAGCAGAAAAGGCGGTTTCCTTTTGCACAGGGAGTACGGGCCCGGTTGGTGCACTTTTCACTGGATAATCTCAGTACGTTCAGGTCTGCTGATGGGAAATTAAGTGCAGTGGCCAATCTGAATGATGGGTATTTGCAGCCCTATCCGGTGGATTACTACGACACGCTTACCCTAGTCCATCTGATGGATATTCAGACTGGGGAGGTGAAGAAGGGAGGGAAGTTGGATGAGAACAGCAAGTTTAGGTCAGGGCAGTTCTATCCTTCTATGGATAAGCTTGTGTTTTTCTCAGATTCCAAGTCCCGTTACATTTCAACTATTTTGTACGGAGATGCTACGTTGTATCAGTTAGACCCAAACGACGGTTTTAAAACAGTCAACAAAATAAAGTTGGATCGTATCAAACCTGATCAACTGATTGACATTCCAATGACTGATGCATCTTACACCACGGTAAAAGAATACCGGACACAGAACCATGTCATGGGGGGAGCATTTGATGAAATGGTGGGCTATGGAGATGAAATGCTTATAGGCTACAGAACAGGAGCGGATCCCAATCTGGTTTTCGAAAATCCGGATGAAGAACAATATAAGGCAGAGGCGGCTTCAAAGAAGCGATTTTTCTACTATATCAAGGACGGAAAGCAATTGGGCAAACCGATACAATGGACATTTCCCGGAAGGCTAAAACTCAATGTAGGGCCAAGGAGGTACTTGCAAACCGGCGATCAAGCCGAACTTCATGACTATGAAAAGGACTATCAGTGCTATTATATTTTTGAGTTGAGAGAGGAGAGCTAGTGCTCTAAATTTTTTCATTTCGATTTTCGTTACTGGTCTATCCCCAGGCAAGGCTCTTATTATAAATTAATTATCTTTTGGCACTTGAAATTTGAAAATAGTTAATCATCGAAGCTTATGGGGAAATCAGGCGGTCAGGATTTTGACAGAATCAGTAAGTACTATCATCAAACTGACAAAGCAGGTTTCTATCAAGATATTTCTTCCAAGCTTTGGAATGATCTGGGGATGGATGAGGTTTTTTTCAGGATCGATCACACCCTAACCAAGTATGGGCAGCAGTACCTGTATTCCTCGCTTCGATTGGTAAAGCAGGGACCTTTAGTAGATAAGAGCTTAGAATCCACGATTGAGGTATTTAAGAAAAGTCCGGGCTTTGAATCATTTTTGACAAGTAAGCTAGAAGGTCTAGCTAAGAATGATTCCTATTTTCTGTGTAATGTTTTTCAACGAGAGACAGCGAAACCCCCCTGGTTTATCATCTTATTTTACATCCTATCGGGGCTTTCTGTTATTTGCGTGATCTCGTCATTTTTCATGCAATGGATGGTTTTACCGGCGATACTGGTGATCACCTGCAATTTCTTTATCCATTATTGGAGCAAACTGACCGTTTCTCTTGAGTCAAGGACATTTGGCCAGCTAGGAGAAATGTTAGCTATATCGCAGATCATTCTGAAAGAATCAAAAAAACAAGAAATCTTCTTGCCGACACAGCCCGAAATCGAAAAAGTAGGATCACTCATCTTCAAGGCATCCGTGCTTAAACCTAGGATGAAAGGGTTTGGGGAACTGGCCGAATTGGTTGGCTATATAACTGAATTAATCAAAGCCGCTTTTCTGATCGAAACTCTTCTTTATTATTCAATTCTGAATGAAATTAGAGAGAAGCGAAGTGTGATAGAAGAGAATTTTGATTACGTTGCCTATTTGGATTTTGCACTATCCATTTCGAATCTTCGGAACTCAGATCCATCGATCACTTTACCTAAAGAGAGCGATTCGCAGGAAATAGTTGGCAAGGGGATGGCTCATCCCTTACTTTCAGATGCTATTCGAAATTCTATTCGTATTGACAGAAATGGCGTTTTGATCACCGGAGCAAATATGTCAGGAAAAAGCACCTTCCTTCGGATTATTGGTTTGAATTGCCTTTTGGCGCAGACCATTAATTCTGTCTTTGCGGAGAGTATGACAACTCCCAAGCTGCGTATTTATTCTTCCATCCAGACCGTTGATGCCCTGGAAAGTGACAAAAGTTATTTCTACAGTGAGGCAGAGACAATGAAACAAATGCTTTCAGTCCAAAAAGGGGATAGTTTCAACTTGCTGTTGATCGATGAGATTTTCAAAGGGACAAATAGTCGGGAGCGACTAGTGATTTCTTCAGAAGTCCTAAAACAACTTGCCAAAGAGAATTCTATAGTGATTGCCACGACCCATGATTTGGAGTTGGTTTATGGAGTACCGGATTTTATGTTTTTCTATTTTACCGGAGAAGACATAGCCGGTAAGTATCAATACGATTTCCTGCTCAGGACAGGAGTTTTGCAGAGTACCAATGCTGTTTTCGTGCTGAGGGATATGGGATATCCAGAAGAGGTTTTGGATAGAATAAAAGGGAAGTTGTCCTGAAAGAAGGAAGCTGCCTAAGAAAAATGAAATCAGATGCTACAGTAAAATCTTACGCATTGTAAATGAGTTAATTGTTTGATAGTCATTTTTTTGCTGAAAAAAGTTTAATGGAGAATTATACCAATTGCTTGTGTCTTCCCGTCAGACAGGTTCCGAGCGCTCAGCTTAAAGGTTGTTGGGGATTCTGGGGTCGCACTACTTCTTTAGCTTCAGCACGGTGATTCTTCTTTGGCCTCCTTGCTAGGCCATGCAATATAGCCCCCAGCCGGGTGTCGCCTAGACGAATATCGTGCGTTATTCCATTGCTTTCTTAAAGGAAAGTTAATCCAATTCTCTTATTCAGACCTTGTTCGAAAATCCGGATCAATGTAGACAACTGGATATTTCCTTTTCCATTTTCAAGTTTTGAGATATAACTTTTCTTTGTCCCCGCCCTTTCCGCCAATTGTTCCTGGGTGAGGTTTGCTTCCTTTCTAGCTCCTTTCAGCATTTCACTTATGATGAATAACTGGACATTTTCTTCATATTTATTTCTGCTTTCACTTCCAATTTTTCCGTGTTCCAGTTCAATCAGTTCATCGAATGTTTTGACTTTGCTATAATCTTTCATGATCTTATTTTTTTGATTGAAAATATTCCTTCATTAACCTCTCCGCTTTCTCTATTTCATTCTTTGGGGTCTTTTGACTCTTCTTTTGAAAACCGTTGAAAAGGACAACTAGTCTTCCTTCATCAAAGCAGCAGAAAATCCTATAAATGTTTGAATGGTGTTCTATTCTAACTTCAAACAAACCTTTAGTTCCTTCAAGATGTTTGAGAAACTTTTCCGGCACCTTTTCCACTTGCTTGATCAGTTCAAAAACGTATTGAATCTTGTTTTTAACCTTATCATTCTGGTTTTGATAAAATTCAATAAAGTGGTTTTCATAAAAAATTATGTTTCTTAACATATTTACAAAGTTATCTCAAAAGATAACATTTTCCAAAACTGTGGTTTTTTTAAGCACTCTGACTTATCTGTACCAGATCCCTATCCGCAAAAATCAGAGGTTCTCCCCCTCTGGGTGAAGTCAAATGTCAAGTTGGACTGGGTGGGATTTGTAATTCCACCCTCATATCTTTACCAATTTGGAATTGGCTTTTGTTAGCCTATGACAAGTATTTTTTTAATATAAACTAATTTCTCAAAAACACCCTCCAGCCAACACTATTACTTCTTCTTCAGCGTCAACACAGTAATCTCAGGCCAAATCCCAACCCTGCCTGGAAAGGCCAAAAATCCAAATCCACGGTTTACATGTAAGTAGCGGCCTAGTTCTTCGTACAATCCCGCCCATTTCGGATAGCGAAGGGAGGCAGGGCTCCATTTGATAAAGCCCGGAATCTCTATTCCAAACTGCATTCCATGGGTATGGCCACTCAGGGTCAGGTGGATGAGTTGGGAGAATTTTTTCACCTCTTCGTCAAAGTGAGAAGGATCGTGGCTCATCAATATTTTAAAGCTTTGATCGCTGAGGTTTACAGCAGCTTTCTTCAGATCTCCATATTGCCCAAATCCCTTTCCCCAATTCTCCACGCCAATCAGGTCTATGCTAGCTCCGGATTTTATGATTTTTACATGTTCGTTGCGTAGGAGGGTAAATCCTAATTCTTCCTGTATTTCATATAGACGCTGCAGATTCGCTTCTTTTGCCTCCTTACTAGGCCAAGATATATAATCCCCATAGTCATGGTTTCCTAAAATGGAATACTTTCCCATGGGAGCTTTCAGCTTTTTGAAAGTATCTATCCAAGGCTCCATTTCTTTCGCATGGTTGTTGACCAAATCACCTGTAAATAGGATGACGTCGGATTTTTGCTGATTGATCAGGTCAATGCCGTATTCCAGTTTCTTTTTATTGTCAAAACTTCCGGAATGAATGTCTGAAATCTGCGTGATGGTAAAACCATCAAATTCCTGCGGGAGATCATCAAACTCCAGCGTATGATTGACTACACGATAGCGGTATTTGCCTACCAGAACCCCGTGCAGGATTCCCAGAAATGGAACTGCGGATAGTGCTAAGGCGGCTTGGCTGACAAATTTTCTGCGATCCGGAAGAAAATCGCCTTCCTGATTGCCGGCAACAGAATAAAATATTCCTGTAAGAAAACGTAAGATATCTTCTCCAAACATAAAGCCCAGAACGATGAGTTTTGGGATCAATGACAAAACCAATAGGGAGATCATTCTTCCGAAGTTCAGGCCGAGATTACCCCTGCTGAAGGTCAGAAATCCATAGGTTACAAAGAGATAAACGAAAAAAGAAAAGATCCAAAATCCGATCTTAATCCAGTTTTGCTCGGGAAATACGGTTTTAAAAGCCTGATAAGAATACCAATCGATAAGAAATACGAAGATTATGAGTAGAAGAATGCGTATCAATAGCGAAATATTTTTTTAAAGGAGGGAATATAAGGGGAAAGTAAGGGTATTTTTATTGGATTTTTGGTACAAAGTCAGGGCATTTTTCAACAAATCTTGTAACAAAGTAAAGGCAAATTAAATTTGGTGATCTTTTATCCTAGATAGAAAAATTTAGTATTTCGATGCAATGAGATACTTTCATTTCTCTTTTTTGTTTCTTTGTGCCTGAAATAGTTGGAAGTCACCTAACAAACCTATGAGACAGTTACTCCTCAGGCCCGGAGCGGAAGAATTATCGTATGAAATTCGTGGAATCGTCAAGAAAGCACGTCAGGTAGAAGCATTGGGCTATACGATGACTTGGGAGAACATCGGCGATCCTATCCAAAAGAGCAACCATGTGCCAGACTGGATGAAGGAGATCATCGCCGATCTGCTGAAAGAAGATAAGACTTACGGATATGCGGATTCTAAAGGCGTGCTGGAAACGCGTAAGTTTCTTGCTGAGCTTACCAATAAAAGAGGTGGGGCACAGATCACAGCAGAAGACATTTTATTCTTTAATGGACTTGGTGATGCCATCGCCAAACTATACCAGTTTTTGATTCCTACGGCTAGGATTATCGGTCCTTCTCCTGCCTATAGCACGCATAGTTCCGCCGAAGCAGCCCATGCGAATTCTGCGCCGATCACTTACAAGCTTGATCCGGACAATCAATGGCTGCCGGATATGGAGGACTTGTATTTGAAAGTCCGGTACAATCCGTCCATAGTCGGCATCTTGATTATCAATCCTGATAATCCTACAGGAATGGTGTACCCAAAAGAGGTGTTGGAGGCTTTTGTTAAAATTGCGGAAGAGTTTAATCTACTACTCATCACCGATGAGATCTATCAAAATATCACGTATAACGGAATAACTGCAGTTCCATTGGCAGATGTAATCGGCGATAGACCTGCGATTTCCCTGAAGGGGATTTCCAAGGAGTTTCCTTGGCCGGGATCGCGATGCGGCTGGATGGAATTTTACAACAGGGAATCTTCCAAAGAGTTTTCGAAGCTTTGCCAGACGCTGGAAAATGCAAAAATGATCGAGGTTTGCTCTACTATTTTGCCTCAGCTGGCTATACCTAGAATCATGAAGCACCCAGCTTACTTTAAGTATAGAGAAGAAGCAAATGCTCAGATCGGAAAACGAAGCGACTGGATGCGGGAGATTTTGGGTGATATTCCGGGAATCAAGTTTAATCCCACACAAGGAGCTTTTTATAATACCATAGTATTTGAAGAAGGCGTATTGAAGCAGGATCAGTTTCTTCCTATAGAAGATGAGAAACTGAAAGGGTTGTTGGATTCATGGTTGGAGGAAAAGGACATGCCTTTAGACAAGCGCTTTGTCTATAATTTATTGGCTGCCGAGCAGATTTGCGTGGTGCCTATTTCTTCCTTCTGTTCAGATCTGAGGGGATTCCGTGTGACACTTTTGGAGGAAAATGAAGAAGTGTTTAAGAATACGTTTAGAAGGCTGGGAAGGGCGATTTCTATATATTTGGAATCGGTGGAAGTTGATGCTTAGTGTTCAGTCGCAGTTTTCAGGTAATTGGCGCAAGTCTTCAGACTTGTGCCAACTATCTTAGGCATCTGGTTCAAGGTCTTCAGACCTGCCTGCAGCAGGCAGGCTTGGACCCAAAGTATTGCAGTCTTCAGACTGTCTTTCTGTGATCATAAATTTTATGGAACCATAGCAGTCTAAAGACTTCATTATAATGGGTCCAAGTCATGAGACTTGAACCAAATTGTTCTGCGACTGAATCCTGCCCACTGCGACTGAAAACTGCCCACTAATTATCATGTCCCCTCACCTTAATCTTTGCATCCGGGATGATGATTTCTTCTTCTAAAGGTTTTTTAGGAAAAACTGACAGATCAGGCTGACCGGCATTAACCCAGGCGGTAAACCAAAAATCTGCAATCATTTTGATGGATTTCTTCATTTGCCGTTCTATTTGCCCGTCTAGTGCAAGGGCATAAGCCTCCGTAAATTCCCGGGAATACACGCGTACCGTCAGGTTGTTTCGCTCTTCGTAGCTGTATTTTTGATCAGGAGAGAAGTTTTTCGTCAATTCCTTTTCTATAGACAAAACACTATCCACCTGTGCATGCGCTGCCGCTACAGCATCCCAGATTGCCAGTTGAGGCCTCTCCACATACTCAGCCTGACCTACCCATAGCGGATAGTCCTTTGCCTGGAGCTCCGGAACACGGCTTTCCCAGAAACCGTGAATACCGATTTGATCGGTCAGCTGACCATTGTAATTTACCGTGGTGTGTAGGGGAACATTTAGGTCGGCTATATAATGACCCAAGTCAGCAGAGAGTCTCAAAATAGCTGCCGAGTTTTTTGATTCGAAGGCTTTTGTAAGGTTGAGAAAAGTGGAATAAGCCGCCCAAGGCCCGATTCCATTTGCTCTTAAACTATCTTCAGAAAATTTTTCCACTGCTTCATTCCAGTATTTTGGTAAAATTAGCAATGCTGAGTCCCCATAATAATCTAAGTCTATGAAGTGCTTTTCGGCTTCGCCCTTGACGGCATATCTTCTTCGGTCAGGGTTAACTGCGTTTTCAGTAATGTATTGAATTTGAGGTTTATAAAATCCAATCATTTCCTCGGGAAGTGAAAAGACAGCGAGGCGATTTATCAAAGCATGGGCATAGAAACCCCAAGCATCAGTGGTCTCGGGACCAAAAAAAGGCCAAAATATATAGATTAGAAAAATCTTCATACTTAAAAATAATCAAAATCTTTGTCAGGTAAATGCTTGGATAAAAGGTATATTTGCACAAATAAAGGGGGGTGAGGCCAAATTATTGAATTGAAAGAAGACTGAGTACTATAGGAATGTTTAAAATTCCTTTGGCAGTATTAATAAATTACAATAACTTTGCACTCCGATTCGGAATAGGGACACGTAAAGAAATTCAATTAATATCAAGATATGGCAAATCACAAATCAGCTCTGAAGAGAATTCGTGCAAACGAAGCTAAGCGTTTGAGAAACAGATATCAGGCTAAAACAACTAGAACTTTCATCAAAAGATTGAAAGCAAGTACTGATAAAGTAGAGGCTTCTGAGCTTTACAAAAAAGTATCTTCTATGTTGGATAAGTTGGCTAAGAAGAATGTGATTCACAAGAACAACGCAAGTAACAAAAAATCAAGATTGGCTAAGTTCGTTTCCGCACTAGGTTAATCTTCCAAGATTTTATTTCTCTAAAACCCTGCTTGCCAGGGTTTTTTTTATGCCCTGAAGTAATTAAATTCATAGCTCACTTTTTTGTTGGACATTATGGATACTTACTCTTCTATCAAAATTTCCCAGCTCGCAGAAGAAGACCGTCCACGCGAAAAACTTCTCCTCAAAGGTAAATCAGCCCTGACTGATGCAGAGTTGATTGCGATTTTGATCGGATCCGGTACTCCCTCAGTGAGTGCGGTGGATCTTTCCAAGCATATTCTTGCCGACGTAAATTATGACCTGAGAGCCCTCGCAAAACTCTCCATTCAGGATCTGAAAAAATTCAAGGGGATAGGGGAAGCCAAGGCTATCTCCATCATTGCCGCCATGGAACTGGGAAGAAGAAGGAAGGATTCTGAGCCTGTCACGAAACCAAGGATCACCTCGTCTCTGGATATTTATGAGCTGATGAGACCGGACTTGCTGGACGAGCAGATAGAACATTTTTATCTGATCCTGCTGAATCGGGGAAATCAGGTCATTAAAAAACAGTTGATTTCTCAGGGAGGTACCGCCGGGACTATCGTAGATATCAAGATAGTTTTCAAGCTTGCTCTTGAGCATCTGGCTCAGTCAATCATCCTCGTCCATAATCATCCAAGTGGCAACCTGGGGCCTTCGGACCAAGACAAGCGGCTTACTCAGCGATTGGTCAAAATAGGCAGGGAATTGGATTTACCCGTGCTGGATCATGTGATTTTTACAGATGTTGGCTACTTTAGCTTCGCCGATGACGGCATACTCTGATTCTATGAAAAATAACACGATTATACTTCTGATTATCTCTGTGGTGGTTTTAGCTGCGGTTGTTTATACGCTTACAGGTGCTGAAAGTCCCGAAGATTACATTGAAAGGATAGAGAAGGAGCGCGAAAAGCAGTTTAAATTCATCCGTTTTGAATTTGATTCCCCTCTGACGGAAGAGCAAAAACTGTCTTTTACCAAATTGAATTTTTACCCGATCGATCCTGCCTACAAAGTCAAGGCGAGACTCTTGCCTATCGAAGAAAGGAAAGTAAGGGAAGTTCCGCTGACGGATGGAAGCAAGGAAAAATACATTGAGCACTCTTGGGCAGAATTTGAGCTGAGCGGTAAGGCTGAAAAGCTTTTGCTATTGCAGGCAGTCAATGAACCCGATAAGCGAAATTTCTTTTTGGCATTTGCAGACAAAACCAGTGCTGAGGAGACTTATGGGGGTGGCAGATATATCAATGCCCGTCAGGATGGCAAAAACAGTATTACCCTGGATTTTAATAGGGCTTATAATCCTTACTGCGCTTATAATCCCGATTACGCCTGTCCACTTCCACCCAAAGAAAACTTGCTGGAGATTCCAATTCCCGTGGGCGAGAAAAATTACGGAAAATAGCCTTTTCGCCTAGCTCAAATCTCTTAAATTTGTGCTTACTACTGAATAAAATGAGGCTGTCTCAAAGCTCATAAATGTCACATTGAGCGAAGTCGAAATGGGTTTAGTTAACCTCTAAAAGGCTTCGACTTCGCTCAGCCTGACAAGAAAAACTGATTATGAGACAGTCTCTTTTGTTTATCTCGCAGATCTATTTTGATTTGCTTTATGAATAATAACACATGAAAATCTCAATAAATCGATTAAAAAAATATATACCCCATACCGAATCGGTTGAGGAAATCGGTGCCTTGCTGACCCAGTCCGGATTGGAAGTGGAGGGCATAGAAGAATTCGTCTCAGTCAGAGGAGGCCTTGAAGGTATCGTGATCGGAGAAGTACTTACCTGCGAAAAACATCCTGATGCCGATAAACTGAGCATCACCACGGTAGATATAGGATCGGGAGTTTCTTCAATAGTTTGTGGAGCTCCCAATGTAGCCAAAGGTCAAAAGGTGTTGGTCGCAACTATAGGGGCGACACTTTACCCGTCTGAAGGTGATCCCTTTCAGATCAAAAAAACAAAGATCAGAGGGGAAGTTTCGGAGGGAATGATCTGCGCCGAAGATGAACTTGGACTTGGTTCCAGTCATGCAGGAATTATGGTTTTGGATACGGATTTGCCAAATGGTACTCCCGCATCTGAGTTTATCGAAATAGGTCAAGACCAAGTTTTGGAAATTGGCTTGACTCCAAACAGAGCCGATGCTGCTTCTCATTTAGGAGTTGCACGTGATTTGAAGGCACTTTTGGGCAGAGAATTGGAGATTGATCCAGCTCCTGTATTTGTCGTGGAAGCTTCCGGTCCTGCTATTCAGGTGGAGGTGGAAAATACTGCCGATTGTCCCCGCTATGCCGGTGTGGTGATTACTGATTTGAAGATTGGACCTTCTCCCGCTTGGCTTCAGAATTTCTTGAAAGCGCTTGACTTGGAGCCTATCAACAACGTGGTGGACATCACCAATTTCATTTTGCATGATCTGGGTCAGCCTCTTCATGCGTTTGACGCGGCGAAAATTTCCGAAGGAAAAATCATTGTAGGCAAACTTCCGAAGGATGCCAAGTTTGTGACGTTGGATGGGAAAGAGCGTAAGCTTTCAGGTGAAGAGTTGATGATCAAAGACGCAAAAGGCGGGCTTTGCATCGCCGGCGTTTTTGGAGGAGTAGATTCTGGGGTTTCTGAGGGAACTACGTCAATATTCTTGGAGTCTGCTTATTTTTCTCCGGACATAGTCAGAAAAGGAAGCCAGTTTCATGGGTTGAAGACAGATGCTTCTTTCCGTTTCGAAAGAGGAACTGATCCAAATATGCCTGTTTATGCGTTAAAAATGGCGGTTAAGCTTTTGCAGGAAATCGCCGGAGGCAAAGTATGTTCTGAGTTGACGGATATATATCCTGAACCGGTTGAAGATTTTGTGATCGAGGTGAATTACGGTCACATCAACCGACTGATAGGAAAGAAAATTGAGCCCTCACAGGTGAGATCGATTTTGGAAAGTTTGGAAATCAAAGTTGAAAATGAAACTGCAGAAGGTTTTACCGCGATTGCCAAGCCGTACCGTGTAGATGTGACCCGTGAAGCGGATATTATTGAGGAGATTTTGAGAATCTATGGCTTTCACAATGTGGCCCTTTCCGAGAATCTCAGAACGGATTACCTTGCAGAGCATCCTGCAAAAGACCTGAATAAGCTACAGTATCGCTTGACGGAGATTTTGACCGGTCAGGGATATTACGAGATGATTACGAATAGTTTGACGAAGTCCACCTATGCGGAGAAATCCGGTTTTCTGGATCCAAAGGACAGCGTAGTCATCTATAATAAGCTTAGTGAAGATCTGGATGTGATGCGTCAGAGTTTGCTTTACTCGGGTCTGGAAGTGCTGGCTAGGAATATCAACAGACGTCAGACTGATTTGAAATACTTCGAGTTTGGTACCGTTTATCATAAGTCCGAAGAAGGATATGCGGAAAGCAAGAGGCTTTCACTTTTCCTTACGGGTAAGAAGACTGCCGAAAGCTGGGTGGAACCAACCAAAGGGTTCGCATTTACGGATTTGTACGCTACAGTGGAGGGGATTCTGGAAAAGCTGAATGTGCAGCCGGGAGATCTTACTATGGTGGAGACTGCACCTTATGCCTATGGCTTGAAGATCATGCTGGGGCAAAAGGAACTGGCGACGATCGGTTTGCTTGACGATAAGGTTTTGAAGCAAACAGAGGTAAGGCAAGAAGTATGGTATGCGGAGTTGAATTGGGATTTGCTTTGCAAAAAAGCTTCAGGTTTGAAAAAGTTTGAGGAAATTTCAAAATTCCCTGAAGTCCGCAGAGATCTCTCCCTGGTGATAGACAAAAACGTGAGTTATGATCAGGTAAAATCCGTTGCCGTGAAGTTTGGAGGGAAATTATTAAAAAGAATTGGAGTTTTTGATGTGTACCAAGGAGATAAAATTGATGGAGGCAAAAAGGCCTATGCATTAAGTTTTCATCTACAGGATCAGGAAAATACATTGACTGATAAGGTAATTGACAAAACTATGAGTAAATTGATTCAAGCCTTTGAGAAAGAGGTGGGTGCTTTGATAAGAACATAGAAATGATTCAAGAGGAACTGCAAAAATTAGAGAAACTAGCCCAGCAGGCTAGTAGTAAATTGCTTGAGATAAGTGAGGAAAACCGGCAATTGAAGCAAAAAATATTTGAAGTAAGTAATGCTTTGGATAAAAAGGAGCAGGAAATCGAACATTTTAAAAATAAAATTAAAATTAGTAACATTGTGGACAACCAACCGGTGAATCCGGAACAGTCAACTGAAATGAGTGACCTAATCAATAATTATATACAAGAAATCGATCATTTAATCACCTACTTATCTGAGTGATATGGAGACACTTGCCATCCGGTTAAAAATAGGGGATAGAGAATATCCCATGCGCGTGAAGATCGAGGATGAATCCAAGATCCGGCATGCAGGCAAGTTGATTAATGAGAAATTAAAAAAGTATAAAGAGGAGTACGGACTGGACGATAATCAGGATTTGCTGGCTATGGTAGCCTTTGATTGCATGGTGGAATCATTGGAAACCAATCAGGTGAATACGGAAGATTCCGAGCATATAAAATCCAGTATTTCTCACATCAATGCTTTGCTGTCTAAGGCTTTGTAATTATTTAAAACACAAAATTCAGAAGATTTTTCAGATTCCCCGGGTTTGATTTATATCCAAAATACCTATGGGAGAAATGCTATATATTGTCCTCGCGGCCCTAGTTGGGACTGGTGCAGGAGCGGCCATTGCCGGCGCATTAATAAAAAATAAAAATTCTAAACTGGAAGAAGAAACCCGTGAGCGGGTGAAATCCATGCTTCGCGAAGCGGAGATCAATGCAGAAGCTATCAAGAAGGATCGTATTCTGGAAGCTAAGGAGAAGTATCTCAAACTTAAATCCGAGTTTGATGAGGAGATGACCAATAAGAAGAATATTATCCTCACCAATGAGAATAAGGTTAAGCAAAGAGAACAGCAAGTCTCCAAAGAACTGGAGCAGGTGAAAAGAAAAGAAGCGGAACTGGATAGCAAGTCAGAGAACTTAAACGCTCAGCTACACTCACTAAAAGTCAAAAAAGAAGAGCTTGATCGGGTAACCAATCAGCGGATTGCTGACTTGGAAAAAGTCGCCAACCTTACCCGTGAAGAAGCGCGTGAGCAATTGGTAACTATGCTTACTGAGGAAGCCCAGTCCAGAGCATCTTCCCAGATCAAGGACATCTTGGATGAGGCAAAACTTACCGCTACCAAGCAGGCCAAAAAGATCGTGTTGGATACGATACAGCGTACCGCAACTGAGCATGCTGTAGAAAACTGTGTGTCTGTATTCAACATCGAAAGCGATGACATCAAAGGCAAAATCATCGGTAGAGAGGGTAGAAACATCCGGGCACTGGAAGCTGCTACAGGAGTGGAGATCGTGGTGGATGATACACCTGAGGCAATCATTATTTCCGGTTTTGATCCGGTGAGAAGGGAAGTGGCTAGACTATCCCTTCACAGACTGGTACAGGATGGACGTATCCACCCTGCCAGGATAGAAGAAGTAGTGGCCAAGACAGAGAAGAACATCGAAGAGGAAATCGTCGAAATAGGAGAAAGAACCTGTATAGATCTTGGAATCCACGGACTTCATCCTGAGTTGATCAGAATGGTAGGACGTATGCGTTATAGATCTTCTTACGGTCAAAACCTTCTTCAGCACTCCAGAGAAGTGGCCAAGCTTTGTGCTACTATGGCTGCTGAGATGGGACTCAATGCGAAGATGGCCAAGCGTGCAGGCTTGTTACACGATATAGGAAAAGTATGGCATGAAGAACAGGAACTTCCTCACGCAGTATTGGGGATGGAGCTGGCTAAACGATACAAGGAGCATCCGGAAATCTGTAATGCCATCGGAGCCCACCACGATGAAATAGAGATGACTTCCATGATCTCCCCGATCGTGCAGGCTTCAGATGCTATTTCAGGCGCAAGGCCGGGCGCAAGACGTGAAGTGATGGATAGCTATATCAAGCGACTCAAAGACCTTGAGGAGCTTGCTTTAAGCTTTGATGGAGTGAACAAATGCTTTGCTATGCAGGCAGGCCGTGAACTCCGGGTTTTGGTGGATGCGGATAATGTAGACGATGCTACAGCAGGTAAGCTTTCTTTTGATATTTCCCAGAAAATAGAAAAGGAAATGCAGTATCCCGGCCAGATCAAAATCACGGTAATCAGAGAAATGAGAGCGGTAAATTACGCTAGGTAAATTGTGGGGGAAGACAGGAGACCGAAGTAGCCTTTAAGCTAGTGTTATTTGAACACTATGATGCTTTTGCTTTACTGGAAGAAAAGTGGGTATCCATAAAATAATAACTTGATCAATAGTTAAATGGCAGATATCTTCGGGTTTCTGCCATTTTTATTTTAAGCTTATGATGCCTTTATACAGGATGAACAGTCTTGCAAGTTTGATCATGGAACTTCGGATATTGTTTGGGAGAATTCGGTTGACAAAGCTGGAGATTCAGATTCTTGAGCAACAATTCCCGTATTATGCCAGACTTTCAGAAAAGCATAAAAGGGAATTCAGAGAGAAACTTGCAGTCATTCTTACCACCAAATCTTTTATGGGAAGAGGAGGTCTGAGAATTGTTACTTCCGAAATGAAAATCCTGATCGGAGCAACTATGGTAATGGTTACCTTCGGTTGGAAAGATCTTCGTCTGCCTCATTTTAGTAAGATTCTAATCTACCCTGATACGTACTACAGTACGATTTCCAGACAGTATCACCGGGGTGAAGTCAATCCAAAGCACGGGATTATAGTGATGTCTTGGAACTGCTTTCAAGAAGGACTAGAGAACGTAAATGATGGGGTAAATCTCGGTATTCATGAAGTAGCCCATGCCTTGAAACTTGAAAATCAAATTCATTACAATGGAGAAAGTCGGTTCTTCAACCCTGGAGTATATAATTCATTTCAGAAGTTAGCGGCTATAGAGGTAGAGAACATAAAAGCCGGAAACTTGACTGTATTTAGGTCAAGTGCCGGCTTAAATGGTGATGAGTTTTTTGCCATAGCATTGGAAGCTTTCTTTGAAAAGCCTCAGGAATTTTTTGACTATAATCCTGCTCTTTATGGTACTTTGGCGGGCTTGATGCGTCAAGACCCGCGAGTTTGGATCCGGAAATGAGCAAGCCGTCCACAGTCCCTATCACTGCTTCCAGCAATCAGTCCTTCATAGCCTCTCAGGTCTTCTTCCCCTGACCTCTTCCTGCAAGCCGATGAAGTAGGCAAAGTCCTCCATTTGTAGAATACTTAGAATCCAGAGCCAATAAACCGTGGATTTTATTTTAGGAGAGGAATATTAAGTGACAATTTTTATAAAACTGTCACTATGTAAAATACAATTTTATAAAAATTGTCACTATAGATATAAATAAACATTATCTTTCCAGAGTGAAAGAACTAGTCAAAGACATATTGGCGGGTTACTCCATACGGAAAAACATTTCGGGACTATTCCCCAGAGATAAGCAGCTGTATGTCGATCTGGCAAAAATGCAAGTCATAGTTGGTCCACGAAGAGTGGGTAAAACCACCGCTATGCAGGTCTATATGCAGGAACTAGTCGAAAAAAAGGGAGTCAAACCTAATCAGTTGGTTTACTTCAATTTTGAAGATGAGCGGGCCTATTTTCAGCCCGAGCAGTTGGATTTGATCCTCCAAGGGTGGAAAGAACTCCATCCGGAAGTCAAACTGGAAGATTGTTATTTCTTTTTTGATGAAGTACAGGCGGCACAGGGCTGGGAAAAATTCCTCAACCGTATCAATGAGACCTTGACCAAGAAAATATGCTTTACCGGAAGCAACAGCAGACTGCTCCACACCGAAGTCAACACGGTACTCCGTGGAAGAAGCATTGCGGTGGAACTTCTACCACTTTCTTTTGCGGAATATTGCCGATTTCAGCTCCATCAGCCAGTTCTCTACGGTTCCGAAAAAAGCCTCACTGAGGTGTTTTTTCAAAAGTACCTCCGACAGGGAGGCTACCCCGAAGTGATCGGACTAGAAGATGAAGTCTTGCGGACAGCCTACTTACAAGAATATTACAACACGATGCTCCTGCGGGATATCGTCGAATATCATCATTTGTCCAATTTTCAGTACCTCAGACCATTGTTTCGGCTGGCAGCGACCAGTATAGGTCAGCCTGTTTCCATCAGGCGCTTTTTCAATCATCTGAAATCAATGGGATATACCGTAGGCCTGAATAGTCTGTATGAGGTGATGAACTATGCGGAGGATGCTTACCTTTTCAAACGGATAGGACGCTATGATCATTCTACCGGTAAGTCTGATAAATCTGACAAAAAACTGTACTGGTTGGATAATGGACTCCTAAGAGCCCTGGTCGGCATAGGTGCATCTGGCAACGGAACCTTGTTGGAAAACAGTGTTTTTCTCCACCTCTATCGTATATACGGTTCGATGTACTTATCCCAAATCTTCTATTATTCAGATCAGTCCCACGAATGTGATTTTGTGGTACTAAGAGGAGAAGGGCGTCCGATGCCCATCCAAGTCTGTTGGTCTATGGAGCAACTTCGGACGCATGATCGGGAAGTAAAAGGACTACTAAAGGCTTGTAAATATGCGGATGTAAAAGAAGGCTTGATCCTCACGTTGGAGGAAAGTGGCAGCTGGGAACAAGATGGGGTGACTATCCGAATGATGCCTGTCTGGAGGTGGATGCTGGAAACGAATTAGTCGAATTTTGATCTCAAGCATTCGAAAGAACAACCCTAGCTTTTGACCAAGTAATAAAAAGGATAAGCCAAGCCCGACTTCTGGAGAAGCAGAGAATTGGAATCAGTTGAAGGCTTATGCAGACATAATGGCTTAACCTACTAAATCAAAGAAGCTAAGCCTTTAGTAACTTATCCACAGCATCAGTTACTGCATGTACAAAGCCTTCATACCCTCCTAAGTCCTCTCCCCAATACGCTCTTTCGCTCAATAGTTTGCTCACAGTCGCTTCGGTAGTAGTAAGTTCCCAAGCAGCTTTGAATTCAGCCATTAGTGTGGGATTGTCATTGACAGGAGTTTCTATTCCCTTGTAATTTCCTTTATAGAATACCAGAAGTGCAGCAAAGGAACGAATCAGTTTCTCAGGCCATTCTTTTTTCAACTCATAATAGGCTAGGAGAGAAGGCAGTACCCGGACTTTGAATTTTGAGATGCTATTCAATGCGATCGACTTAAGCTCATGCACAATGAACGGATTGGCAAACCGCTCCAAGACATCACTGGCAAACTGCTCCAATTCTTCCTGTGGCATATGGAGCGTAGGAATTATCTCGTCGTAAATCGCTTCTTTCAGGAAAGAGCTGATTTCAGGGTTTTCCACAGCTTCCTTTACCGTTCTCAGCCCTTTGAGATACGCATAAGGTACCATTGACGTATGTCCTCCGTTTAAGATTCTTACTTTTTGAGTGCGAAAAGGAGCAAGGTTATCCACAAATTTCACATTGAGGCCAGCCTTATCCAATGGGAACTCCTCTTTTACCGCGTGAGCTCCTTCTATGGCCCAAAAATGATAGGGTTCCACCATGACGGCCATATCATCTTTGTAACCGATTTTCTCCTGAACCTCTTCGATAGAATCTTTTGGGAATCCGGGGACAATTCTATCCACCAGTGTATTGCAGAAGATGTTTTTCCAGTCAATCCACTCAGAAAATTCCATAGGCAACTTCCAAAATGTAATGTATTTCTGGATACATTCTTTCAGTGCCTCACCATTCCCTTCGATCAGTTCACAGGGAAGGAATATCAGTCCCTTGGAGTCATCTCCCTTGAAGGTTTTGAAGCGATGGTAAAGCAGGGCAGTGAGTTTGCCGGGGAATGTTTTGGAAATGTGATCTGCGGAAGAATCTGTAGGATCAAAGACAATCCCTGCTTCTGTGGTATTGGAAACCACAAATCGCAAATCTGGATTTTCTCCCAGTTTCAGATATTCATCATATTCCTCAAATACATTGGTAATGCCTGATACGCAATTAATAAGCGTGTATTCTTGTACCAATTCACCCTTTTTCGGGCCCTGTTCTATTACATGAAAGAGGCAATCCTGCTCTTTCATGGGGTTGCTGCCTGACTTACTATGTACTTGGACGATATGAATATCTCCGTCAAAAACATTGGCTTGGTTGGCCTTCTGAATCATCCAGTCTGTGAATCCGCGAAGGAAATTTCCATTTCCAAACTGAAGGATTTTTACGGGGCGTTGAGAAGGGGGGAAGGCGGATCGGGAAAGAGCTTGCATTGAGTTAAAAGGGGCTTAGGAGCGTTAGTTATTTTGTTTGTTGATTGATGAATTGCGGATGATCAGCTCCGGTTTTAAAATGGTTTTTTTGGGGATGTTATTTGCTTGATCCTTTTGACCAAGGATTTCAAAAAAGGTTTCGGCTGTGATTTTTCCCATTGGAATGCTTTTTTGATTGACTGTGGTAAGTGTGGGTTCTGTGAATGATGTAAATGGCTCATCTCCAAAACCCACCAGTTTTACATCTTGGGGAAGGTTATATCCATTTTCTTTCAAAACCTGCATTGCCCCCATGATGGAGTAGTCTGAGGCTGAAAAAACAGCGTCAAAGGAGATTTTTTCATCTATCACCTCTTGCATGGATGCTCTTCCGTCTTCCAGTTGCATCTTGCTGAAGCGGATCAGCTTAGAATCTACTGCTATTCCGTGCTTCAGCAAAGCATCCTCATAGCCTCTTTTTCGCTCTTTATAAATGTTGATGTTTTGGGAGCTGGAGAAGTGTACTATTCGCCTACATCCCTCACTGATCAGATGTTCTGTTGCCTCAAATGCCCCGTAATAATCATCAATCACAACCTGACTTACATCCAGCTCATTGGTTACCCTGTCGAAAAGCACCAGAGGGATTCCTTTTTTAAGGATTTTTTTGAAGTGATCTACATTTTCGGTCGTTTTGCCTACAGAAGCAATTACTCCATCCACTTGTGCATTAAGCAAGGCTTCTACAGTCTGCATCTCCTTTTCGTAGTCATCATAAGACTGGGTGATTACCACTTTGTAGTTGAGAGAATTGGCTATTTCTTCTATCCCCCGGATTACGGAGGAGAAGAAATTTCTGTTTGCAGTCGGTACAATCACTCCGATCAGTCTGCTTCTCCCGCTTCTCAATGCAGATGCGATATTGTTCGGCTGATAATTGAGTTCCTTAGCAGCTTTTAGTACTTTTCTCTTAGTGGCATCTGAGATCCTGGGATTGTTGTTCAGTGCCCTAGAGACTGTAGAAGCAGTTACTTGAAGCTTTTCAGCGATGTCATGAATGGTGGCTTTCCCGTTTCTCATTGCCTTGTTTAGTGTTAAGGAAAAATGGTTTTGGAAGTTCTAAGATAATTATTCACCGGCTGGTTTGCCTATAGTAGCAAGAATTCCGCCATCCACATAGATTATCTGTCCATTGACGAAATCACTGGCTTGACTGGACAAAAAGACAACCGCGCCTCCCAGATCATCGGGGTTGCCCCATCGGCCGGCTGGAGTACGGTTGACGATAAAGTCGTTGAATGGATGCCCGTCCACCCGGATTGGAGCAGTTTGCTCGGTAGCAAAATAGCCGGGGCCTATACCATTGACTTGAATGTTATATTTAGCCCATTCTGTAGCCAGATTGCGGGTAAGCATTTTCAAACCGCCTTTTGCTGCAGCATAAGCACTTACTGTATTGCGTCCAAGCTCGCTCATCATGGAGCAGATATTTATGATTTTTCCTTTTCCGTTTTTCACCATGGTTTTGGCTACTCGCTGAGATACAATGAAGGGCGATACAAGATCTATGTCGATTACTTTTCGAAAATCTTCAGGATCCATTTCCAAGGCAGGTACACGCCTGATCATTCCCGCATTATTCACCAATATATCTATAGCTCCTATTTCCTCTTCGATTTTAGTGATAGCAGCATCTACAGCCTTTACATCACTGACATCGAATAAATAGGGGTGGGCTAGGATTTCTTCAGATGCATATTCTTCAATTGCGGCTTCCATTTTGGATGGGGTATGACCATTGATGACCAATGTGGCACCTTGATGAGCCAGCGCTTTTGCCATAGCCATACCCAGACCATGAGTCGCTCCTGTGACAAGAGCAATTTTTCCTCTTAATTCAAAGTTTGGTTTCATCTGTTTATATTTTGATTTTTAATGGCCAGATGGAATCTCGCATGGCTTATTAATCATCTCAGTGTGTGATTTTTGAGATATGCTCGATTTCATGTGTTTATAATTTGTTCTTCAACGGCCACATGGAATCTCGCATGCATTGTAATCATTCCAGTGTGTGACTTTTGAGTCATGCTCGATTTCATACTATTGTATTTTTTTCAAAGACCACTTCGCCCAGTCCGCTATGGCGTATCATCCGACATCGAACAGCCTCGCCGTGGCGGGTCTTACTGCCATTAAACTAAAGGGGATATTGCTGCCGGCATCATTGCGGATAATCAGATAATTTATTTCAATTCGGAAGGCTTCACCATATCCATGTCGCCATAGTCCATGTTCTCTCCGGCCATTCCCCAGATAAAAGTGTAATTGGAAGTTCCTGCACCACTGTGGATAGACCAGACCGGTGAGATGACTGCTTGATGGTTTTTCATCCAAATATGCCTGGTTTCGTCAGGGGTTCCCATAAAGTGTGAAACTACATTTTCTTCTTTGAGATCGAAATAGAAGTAAGCTTCCATTCGCCGGTCATGGACATGGGCAGGCATAGTATTCCAGACAGAGCCCGGTTTCAATTCGGTCATTCCCATTTGCAATTGGCAGGTCTCTACTACCGAGTTGACCAGAAGTTTATAAATTGTTCGATGATTGGAGTTTTCCAGGGAGCCGAGAGTGACTACTTCAGCATCGTTCTGTGTGATTTTGCGGGTGGGATAGGAACAATGTGCAGGAGCGGAATTAAAATAAAGTAAAGTCTTGCCTTCAGCTGAAGGGTGGAATATCACCTGCTGAACGCCCTTTCCGATATAGAGCGCTTCTTTGCGATCGAGACTGATAGATTCTCCATCTACTTCTATGGTGCATTTCTCACCTACGTTGATGATGCCTATCTCGCGACGTTCCAGAAAGTAAGGAGCCTTCAGCTGATCGATAGTTTCCAGTTGCACAGGTCTGTCTGCAGGGTGGATTCCGCCTACAATCAGCCGGTCCTCCATGGTATATATCCCGGTGATTTGATTTGGAAGGAAAATGTTTTCGAGCAAAAATTTTTCCCGAATTTCTTTGGTGGGGTATTTTTTGAAATCCTCAGGGTGCGAGGAATACCGCGTTTCAATAGTAGTACTCATAAGAGGGTTGATGTAATCGTTTGCGCAATATAGTATTATTTTTGAATATCAAATTGAAGTGATAATATTCGTTTGGTAAGGAATTGCGAATTAGTATTTCGTAAAAGAGATCATTTTTGATCTTAAATCACTTAAATGAAGAATAAACCTTGGTAAAAATTTTTTCTTAAATATTTTATTTTTAATATGCAATCGATTGCTCAACAATGCGTTTGGTAGTTTGGTTTTGGAATCAAGATATCAAGTTTATTACTATATAACTCATTGGATCTAAGTATGCTAATGAAAATACAGCCCAGAATAACCAAAAAGTCTAGACTTCACCTGTCTACGTTATTATCAGGATTTCTATTGATTGTTGCATTAAGTTGTGCACAGCAAAAAGATAAGAATAACTCTGACGATCAGGCGAAAGTTGCTCGATTTTCCATCGAAAATCCCCTGGCTATTGATAGGACTAACCAATTGGTAGTAATCAGCACGGCGGATTTACAGGGTAAATTCCCTGACCCTAAAGGGTCGAATTACAAGGTTTTTTTAGGAGAAGAGGAGATCCCTTCACAGTTGAATACCAAGGGTAATGATCAAGGGCTGGTTTTTGTCTTACCCCAAATTGGTGCAAATCAAACGCTCGACATCGAACTGAGAAACTCAGCTGATTTGTCTGCTTCGGATTACCCTAAGCTCACTCAGGCTGAACTCTCCCACAAATTCGGAGGCGAATTTAAAGACCGGAAATACATAGGAGGGCATTTTGAAAATGTGGATTCGCTCCATGTACCGGCTGAACATACCGACCATTCTTGGTTTATCCGCTACGAAGGCCCCGGGTGGGAGTCTGATTTAGTCGGTTATCGTTTTTATCTGGATTGGAGAAATGGCATTGATGTGTTTGGGAAGAAAGTAAGTACTCCCGCGTTGCAGGATGTGGGTCAGGATGGATTTGATTCTTATCATGAGCCGGCTGACTGGGGGATGGACGTCCTGAAGGTAGGGAAGACGTTGGGCTTGGGAAGTATCGCGACGTTAGAAGAAGGAAAGGCCAGAAGAGTGGATGTAACCGATAGCTTATATGCTGAGATCATCAGTAATGGACCTGTTTATTCTTCAGTGTTTACGAGATATTTAGGGTGGGACTTGCCTAGTGGCAAAACGGATATTTTATCCACTATCTCTATTCATTCAGGCACCCGCCTGTCCAGAATGGACCTGACTTCCACGGCTGATATTCCAAATTTCGCAACAGGACTGATCAAAGACAGCAAAGCAGAGGTATTGAAAAGTGATGCCGGGCTTGCTTATAGTTATTTAGCTACCTATGGCCCCCAGAGCTTGGCAGGAGACAAGCTTGGAATAGCAATACTATATCCGACTGCCCAATTGATGCAGGTGACAGCTGATGAATTGTCTCATATTTTGGTTTTTGATTCCGGTAATAAAAATTTGAGTTATTACTTTTTGGCAGCCTGGGAGCAAGAGAAAGAGGGTATCCAAAATAAGGAAGAGTTTGAGAAGTATCTCAGGGATGAAATCAGAAAACTATCAACCCCTTTGATAATTCATAAATGAACTATAGGAGTTTTATCGCAACGGACGAGCGGTAAAGGTGTCAATTTATATTGATTAGCGTTCTGGAAACAGATTTAGGTAAGAGGATCTTAGTTACAATACATTAACCCAAAAAGTAAACCCATGATTAAAAAATTATTTAATTCGGCCACAAAGCCGTTTTTGAGAGTTCTTCACAAGGAGTATTATTATCGTTTAATAATAGGACTTATTTTTTTAGTCGCAATGCAATCGATTGCTCATGCGCAAAATAGGACAGTTTCAGGAACGGTAACTACAGATGAAGATTCGGAGCCATTACCCGGCGTATCAGTATTGATAAAAGGGACAACACGTGGAGTTACCACAGATCTTGACGGCCGATACGAAATTCAAGTGCCTGAGGAGGGGGTCACTTTGGTCTATTCATTTATTGGTTTTGTTTCCCAGGAAGTAGTTGTCAACAACCTGAGTCAGATTAATGTCGAGTTGAAATACGACATGCAAGACCTAGGCGAAGTGGTAGTGGTGGGCTACGGTACGGTCAAAAAATCCGACCTTACCGGCTCAGTTGTTTCAGTAAGAGACAAGGACTTGACAGCCATTCCGGTGACGAATGCACTTGAAGTGATGCAGGGGAAAGTTCCGGGACTTGACTTGACCAAAGCCAGTGGACAGGCAGGAGCCGGACTGAATATCAGACTAAGAGGAAACAGATCATTAAACGCCGGAAATAATCCCCTAGTGTTGGTGGACGGGATTATATATGGAAGTACGTTGGATGTCAATCCAAATGATATAGCATCTATTGAGGTGCTCAAAGATGCGGCTTCTACCGCTATTTATGGTACGTTGGGCGCAAATGGCGTAATTCTAATTACTACCAAACGAGGTGCTAAAGGGAAGCCAAAAGTCTCTATCAATAGTTACTACAGCACGCAGAGCTTAGATAACTATGATTACATAATGACAGGGCCTGAATGGGTAGACTTCAGAAGGGAATCAAGAAGGACCGTAGGTGAATGGAACAGTCCGGAAGATGATGGAAGTATTTTTGTGCCTCAGCAGTTGGAGAACTTCAGAAACGGAATCTATACTGACTGGGCAAACGAGGTGATTGGCACAGGCTCTCAACAGAATCATCAGGTGAGTGTCGCGGGAGCAGATGAAAAGGTGAGTTATTACTTTTCTATGGAGTATTTTGACGAGCAAAGCTTGTTTGAAAATGACGAACTCAAGCGATACAGTGGGAGAATGGCAGTTGATTACAATGCGAGCGATAAACTTAAATTGTCTACCAATATCATGTACACCGTCAGGGATCAGGACAGAAGAAGAGATCCGCTCAACTGGGCAAATAAAATTAGCCCTCTTGGCCCCGCTTACGATGGAGCAGGAGAAATAATTACCCTTCCCCTTGGTGATGGCACCACTGTGAATCCTCTCAATGATCAGATTCCCGGTAATTTCATGGACAATGAAATCAACAGAAGGTTCTTTGGAAATGTGAGTTTGGAATGGAAACCGGTTACATCGGTCAATTTCACCTCCAGGCTTGGCTTGGATAATTCAAATTCCCGTAGAGGCGTATTTTTGGGAGAAAATACCATCGATGTAGGACCGGATGGACGCACTGTAGGCAGGGCTACCAATAATATGGCTTCTAGAGTTACTTGGGAAAATTTTGCTACTTACTCCAAAGCCAGTACAGATCATGATTTTCAGGTGTTGCTGGGACAAAGTATGTGGGCTACCCGTAATGAAGAGTATTTTGCAGAGGGACTCGACTTGCTGTCACCCACGATGCTGTTTCATAATTTAGGGGCTTCCCAAGATGGAATCCGAATCAATAGTTCGCTTGTAGAAACATCTCTGGCCTCATTTTTTACCCGGGTGAATTACAAATTCAAAAACAAATACATTTTCAATGGTGTGCTGAGGGCAGATGGATCATCAGTTTTGGCAGCCGGCAATAAGTGGGGTTTTTTCCCTTCAGCTGCTGTATCTTGGCTAGCTAAAGAAGAAGGGTTTTTAGTAGATAATTCCACTATAAGCGAGTTAAAATTCAGGCTGAGTTACGGGATTTCAGGTAATTCTGCGGTATCTCCTTATCAGACATTGGGAGGTTTGAGCAAAAGTACCTATGCATGGGATCAAGGGACGTCAGAGGTAGCCGCATTTGGCTATTATCCTTCGCTTATAGCTGCATCTCTGGGCTGGGAGGAGACTGCCAGTCTCAATTTCGGTATTGATTTCGGGTTTTTCAACAACAGACTTACAGGATCAGTTGACATCTACGAACAAAATACGACCGATCTCTTAATTGAACGTGCGGTTCCGGCTACTTCAGGTTTTACCACTGCATGGGACAATGTAGGCAAGACAAGGAACAGAGGTATAGAATTATTGCTGAGTACCATTAATCTTGATCAGCCGAGTGGCTTTAAATGGAGTACAGATTTCACATTCACCCATAATAAAGAAGAGATTCTACAGCTTGTAGAAGGTGATCGTGACTTGGCAAACGGTTGGTTTGTGGGTTATCCTATCTCTTCCCATTTTGATTATGAGAAAATCGGTATTTGGCAGCTGGGAGAAGAAGATCAGGCCAGAGCAAATCAGCAGGAAGTGGGGGAAATTAAGGTCAAAGACCAGAATGGTGATGGCATAATTACCCCTGATGACCGGACTATCCTGGGAAGTAATGTTCCGAGATTTAATCTTGGGATCAACAATAGAGTGTCTTACAAAGGGTTTGATTTGAGTGTATTTGTATTTGCACGACAAGGCAATATGATTGTGAGTGAGGCGAATGGGTCCTATAAGATAGATGCCCGTGAAAATGGTCCGAGAGTAGACTACTGGACTCCAGAGAACCCTACTAATGCATACCCTAGGCCTAATGCCGGTACCAGTACGGGAAATGCAAGGTATTTCTCCACCTTACGCTATGCTGATGGTTCGTTTGTGAAAATAAGGGATATTACATTGGGGTATAACCTGCCTCAACAATTAATCGATCATCTCTCAATTTCCGGAATTCGGGTGTATGCAACAGCCAAAAATTATTTTGTCTGGAGCAATTTAGGTGGATACGACCCTGAGCGTGGGGGGAATTTAAGCTTTCCTATGACTCGTCAGTTGCTGTTCGGTGTCAATATCGAACTTTGATTTTTTCTAAACCCAAAAAATTGAAAACCATGAAAAAACTAAACATAATAATCTTGGCATTTAGTCTTTCCTTAGGAATGTCTTCATGTACGGATTTTCTCGAAGAAGAGAATAAAACAGGCTTGACAGCTGACGGCTATTACAATACCCTTCAAGGGATAGAAGCTTTGGTAAACTCCTGCTATACGCCTATGCGTTTTTGGTATGGAAAGGAGCATGGCATTACCCTATCCGATATGGGTACAGATATCTTTACCAGAGCAAACGGGATGGAAAATCCCGCGGTAGCACTTTATAATGCTGATCTAAGTGGGGAAAATGGGCAAATAGATTTCCACTGGACTAGACTTTACTCTGCCTTGAATGCTACCAATGCTGCTGTAGGAAGAATTCCGGATTCACCCTTGTCTGAGAGCGATAAAGTGTTGAGGATGGCGGAAGTAAGGTTCCTTCGGGCGTTTTACCTTTGGCATATTGTGGAGACATGGGGTGGCGTTCATTTGTCTTTGGAGGAAGTGACTTCAGTTCAGACTACAGCTCAACGTAGTTCTGTAGATGAGTTCTATACCCAGATTTTCGAAGATCTTCAGTTTGCTATGGACAACCTGACCGTGAGTCCTGATCAATACGGCCGGGCGACAAAACCTGCAGCCGAGGCCTTTGCGGCCAGAATGCATTTGACCCGGGGAAATGATGCCGAAGCATCAAGACTGGCCAAGAGAGTGATTGAGGAATACAATTTTTCTCTTGTGGGAAGTTATGAACAGCTATGGAATATCAATAACGTGCGAAATTCAGAGGCAGTTTGGATTGTGAATTTCACTTCGGATCTGATCTTTAACCGGGAGCTTGAGACTCCCAGTGGAACCGATATACTTTTGAGAGACGGAGGTAATAACAGCCATATGTTCTACCTAATGACCTATGACCAATTGCCGGGAATGGTTCGTGATATCGAAAACGGACGTCCATTTGCCAGATTTATGCCTACTACATTTTTGCTGGATTTATTTGATGAATCGATTGACAGCAGATACGATGTCACCTTTCAGACAGCCTGGTATAGTAATAATCCCGGGACATATGATTTGCCACTAAGTACGGGAGATACTAAGGAAGTGGTGTTTAATGAAGGAGATACGGCGATTTTTGCCACCAAATATCCGCTCACAAACGAACAAAAAGATGCACTTCCCTACACCGTAATCGATAGAAACAGAACATATAATCCTGATGGTTCACCACGAGTTAGAGATCGATATATTTCCTTGAAGAAATTTATGGAACCTAGCCGCCCTACTGTTGCTCAGCAACAAGGTCAGCGGGATGCATTTGTGATAAGGCTGGCAGAAATGTACATGATTGTGGCGGAGGCTGAACTTAACCAAGGAAATACCTCTCAGGCATTGGAATACTTTAATACCATAAGAAGAAGAGCCGCTCTTCCGGGACAAGAGCAAGCTATGGAAGTATCTGCGGGTGATATGACAATTGATCTGATTCTAGATGAGAAGGCAAGGGAATTCGCCGGTGAGCAAATTCGTTGGTTTGACTTAAAACGAACTGGCAAGCTTGTGGAGCGGGTGAAAGCATTTAATCCTGATGCTGCGCCAAATATTCAGTCTTTTCATAATCTGAGACCTATACCCCAAAAGCAGCTGGACGCAATCACGAATAAGGATGAGTTTACCCAGAACGAAGGATACTTCTAATAGTCGTTCGTTTAAGTATGTACTATGTTGGCCTTGCAGGCAGTCTGCAAGGCCATATTTTCCCAATATAACCTCTGAAGTTCTTCCCCATGAAAAAGAAATTTCTACCAATACTATCTCTCCTGCTTATTATGATGGCAGTTTGGACTTCTTCCTGTAGCCAAAAATCACAAGAGTCTGAGGACTCGGAAGCGGAAAACACTTCAGGAAAAGCCTATTCCATTTGGATGGCGGATTCAGAGATAGTCCGCAATCCGGAAGGATGGACTATAGATTTCAATAAAAAGCCGAAATGGGAATATACACATGGCTTGATTATGTCCTCTATGCAGGCTGTATGGAAGCAAAAAGGAGAGCAGCGCTTTTATGACTATACAAAGAAGTTTGCCGATTTCATGGTGGACAGTGCCGGGAATATCCTGACTTACAAGAAGGCGGATTTCAATATTGACCGGGTGAATGGCGGTAAGTTTCTGATCAATCTCTACGAAGAATCAGGAGAGAAAAAATACAGATTGGCATTAGAAGAACTGCGGGATCAGATGCGTAATCATCCCCGAAATAAGGAAGGCGGTTTTTGGCACAAAAAAGTTTATCCGCATCAGATGTGGTTGGACGGTATTTATATGGGATCCCCATTTTTGGCACAATATGCAGCGGCATTCGATGAACCTGCACTTTTTGATGACGTGGCAAACCAGATTATAGTAATGGACAAATATGGCTACAGTGAGGAAACAGGGCTTTTTCATCATGCTTGGGATGAAAGCAAAGAACAGAAATGGGCAGATCCGGAGACCGGACTTTCTACAAACTATTGGGGGAGGAGCATAGGGTGGTTTGCGATGGCGCTGGTGGATGTGCTTGATTTTCTTCCAACTGACCATCCAAAAAGAAACGAGGTGATAGCCATTGCAAAAAAGCTTGCCAAAGGAATCCAACGCTATCAGACTCCTGAAGGAGTTTGGTATCAAGTGGTGGATCAAGGTACACGGGAGGGAAATTACCTCGAATCATCTGCATCAGGAATGTTTACTTATTTTCTTCTGAAAGGAGCTGAAAAGGGATATTTGGATCAGGATGATCTTGCCGCCGGCAAGAAAGCCTATGAAGGTATGCTGGCAGAGTTTGTCCGTGAAGATGCAGATGGAGGGATCAGCTTGACGAATGTCTGCGGCGTAGCAGGGTTGGGCGGCAATCCTTACCGTGATGGCTCTTTCGAATATTATGTAGGTGAAGAGATCCGGGTGAACGATCCGAAAGGAGTGGGGCCTTTTATCCTAGCCTCTTTAGAATACGAAGCGATAAGTAAGTAAGGGATGAGGAGATTGGTATTCGTCTTTGTGTTGTGTGTTTTTTCTTTGTCGGTACAAGGTCAAGAGTTCGATTTTGTGGTAGCTAAAGATGGATCCGGTGATTTTCTCACCATTCAGCAAGCCTTTGACGCTGTTCCTGATTTCAGGAAAAATGAAACAAAGATTCTGCTTAAGCCCGGTGTTTATAAAGAAAAATTGCTTCTGGCTACTTCTAAAACAAATGTATCTCTGATCGGCGAAAACGTTCAAAACACACGTGTGACTTACGACGATTTTGCGCAGAAGGAAAATAAGTTCGGGGAAGAAATGGGTACTACCGGATCCACTAGCTTTTTCGTGTTTGGTGATGGCTTTTATGCCAAGAACATCACGTTTGAGAACTCATCCGGGCCTGTAGGTCAGGCTGTGGCTGTTCGGGTGGATGGTGATAAAGTCATGTTTGAGAAATGTAAGTTTCTGGGTTTTCAGGATACGCTTTATCCCCATGGAGACCGTAGCCGACAATATTACAAGGATTGCTACATCGAAGGGACGGTAGATTTTATCTTCGGTTGGTCTACGGCGGTGTTTGAAAATTGTGAGATTTTCTCCAAAAAAGGAGGCGGCTACGTGACTGCTGCATCCACGGAAGAAGTCACAAAACATGGCTTTGTATTTATCGACTGTAAGCTGACAAGTGATGGGGAGCCTGCTTCAGTTTACCTTGGCAGGCCGTGGAGAGATTATGCGAAGACAGTCTTTATCAACACCGAAATGGGAGATCATATCAAGCAGGAAGGATGGTACAATTGGAACAAACCCAATGCAGAGAAGACTGCTTTTTACGCAGAATTCGGTTCCACCGGCTTAGGGGCTACTACATCAAAACGCGTTTCCTGGTCACATCAATTGACGGAGGAAGAGGCAGCTGAGTATTCGGTAGAAGCTGTTTTGGGAGGGGAAGATGGGTGGAATCCCAAGAATAGAAATGATAAGTAGAATTAAGTATTAATGAGAAGAATAATTTATAGTTTTTGTGTTCTGCTGGTAGCTTCCACTTCTGCTTTTGCGCAGCAAAAGAAAGTGTCCGAAGTCTGGGTGGCTGATCAGGGAGATGGCACATTTATCAATCCCATTTTGCATGCAGATTACTCTGATCCCGATGTGGTGCGTGTGGGGGAGAACTTTTACATGACGGCTTCTTCGTTCAATGCCGTTCCGGGTTTGCCTATTTTGCATTCCAAGGACTTGGTGAACTGGACTTTGGTGAATTATGCGCTGGAAAGACAAGTTCCTGTGGATCATTTTGCGAAGCCACAGCATGGGAATGGTGTATGGGCACCGGTAATCCGCTACCATGAGGGTGAATATTATATCTATTGGGGCGATCCGGACTTTGGGATTTACATGGTGAAAACCAAGGATCCATTGGGTAAGTGGGAAGATCCCGTGTTGGTGGAAGCAGGAAAGGGATTGATTGATCCCTGCCCGCTTTGGGACGAAGACGGTAGCGCATATCTGTCGCATGCTTATGCGGGAAGCCGTGCGGGTATCAAAAGTGTGTTGGTGGTGAAGCCAATGAACTGGGAAGGGACAAGAACCACCGGAGCTGGGAAACTGGTTTTTGATGGACACGACGCGCATCCTACTGTGGAAGGCACGAAGTTCTATAAGCGAAATGGCTATTACTATATTTTTGCGCCGGCAGGTGGAGTATCTACCGGCTGGCAGTTGATCTTGAGATCAAAAAATCCTTATGGGCCCTACGAGGAGTATATTTCACTGGCGCAGGGCGATACGCCAATTAATGGGCCACATCAGGGGGCTTGGATCGATACAGATAAGGGAGAGGACTGGTTTGTACATTTTCAGGATGTGGATGCCTATGGAAGAATCACACATTTGCAGCCTATGAGCTGGAAAAATGATTGGCCGACTATGGGCGAAGATCCTGATGGAGATGGTACGGGTCAGCCTGTGTTGCACTATAAAAAGCCGACTGTGAATGCGAAACAAGAGATTGCTACCCCTGCCGATTCTGATGAGTTTGACGGAAGTGATATTGGGCTTCAATGGCAGTGGCAGGCAAATCCTGTAGCCACTTGGGCTTTTGCCAATCCTGCGGAGAGCAAATTGCGGCTATTTACGGCACAGCTGCCTGAGAATGCCCGAAATCTATGGGATGCTCCCAACTTGCTTTTACAGAAATTTCCTGCGGAGGAATTTACGACTACTACTTCACTCTCGTTTCATCCAAATCCAAAACTGCAAAATGAGCAGGTTGGGCTGATCGTAATGGGAATGAGTTACGCCTATGTGGCTTTGGAAAGTACCGAAAGCGGTATTTCTCTAAACTATATAACCTGCATCGATGCGGAGCATGGCAAGGCCGAAGTGAAGAAAGAAATCGCAACATTGGATAACAATACAGTGCAACTTCGTGTGAATGTAAGTAAGGGCGGAGTATGCCAATTTTCTTACAGCGAGGATGGAAAGGAATTCACAGTAATCAACGAGACATTCACTGCTGTTCCGGGTAAATGGATCGGGGCAAAAGTCGGCCTTTTTGCCATAAGAAATACCAATACCAATGACAGCGGTTTTGCCGATGTGGATTGGTTTAGATTTAGGAAGTAGGGAAGTCGGAGGTAGGAAGTAGGGAAGTCGGAAATTTGGATTGTGGAAGCAGTAAAAAGTTGAATGGTTGAAACGTGCTTGGTTTTAGCACATTGGGCTAGCGAAAATTAAAAAACAACAAATATGAATACTCAAAATATGCAAATTAACGTAACAAGAGCGGTTTTGTCGCTTTTTTTGACTTGGCTGATTTTGCCTGCTTTTGCGCAGCAAACACTGGAAAGTATGTACGAAGGTGTGGAGTTTGATATGCCAACAGTAAAGGAAACGGGTTTTCCGGATTTTGAGAAAAACATTATAGAATATGGAGCTGTAGGCGATGGGATCTTCAAAAACTCCGAAGCGTTCAAAGCGGCGATAGAAGCGGTGAATTCCGACGGTGGAGGTAGAGTCATTGTGCCAAGGGGCATTTGGTTGACTGGCCCGATTACATTATTGAGTAATGTCAACCTTCACTTGGAGGACGGTGCTTTGGTTCTTTTTAGCCGTGATTTTGATGATTACCCCTTAGTCGAGACGAGTTTCGAAGGACTGAATACTGTTCGCTGTATTTCCCCAATCAATGCATTTCAGGTAGAAAATATTGCGATCACGGGCAAAGGTACAATAGATGGGAATGGGGATGCGTGGAGATTTGTGAAGAAAGGAAAAATGACGGAGGCACAGTGGAAAAAACTGTTGGATTCCGGTGGGGTTTTGGACGCTAAAGGATTGATTTGGTTCCCTACCCAGGAATCTCTGGATGGGTACAATGCAAGTAGTAGCTTCAATGTGCCAGACATAAAAGACCGTGCAGAATTGGAGAAAATGAAGGATTTTCTTCGGCCGGTGATGGTCAGTATCAGAGAAAGCAAACGTGTACTATTGGACGGGCCGACATTTCAAAATTCTCCTGCTTGGAATATTCATCCCTTGATGAGCGAAGATGTCATCATCCGTAATCTCAATGTGCGCAATCCTTGGTATTCGCAAAATGGCGATGGACTGGATCTGGAATCCTGCAAAAATGTGCTGATTTATAACAATACCTTTGATGTGGGAGATGATGCGATATGCTTCAAATCAGGAAAAGATAAGGATGGACGTGATCGGGGAATGCCGACGGAAAATGTAATTGTGAAAAATAACATTGTCTATCATGCACATGGAGGATTTGTGATCGGAAGTGAAATGTCCGGAGGCGTGAGAAATGTCCATGTTTCAAACTGTACTTTTATAGGAACAGATGTAGGCTTGCGGTTCAAAAGTACCCGTGGCCGAGGCGGAGTGGTGGAGAACATCTGGATTTCAAATATCCATATGATCGACATTCCCGCAGAGGCGATTCGCTTCAATATGTTTTACAGCGGCAATTCACCTATTTTGGAAGATGATCAAAATGCGGATGATGAAGCAAGAGATGAAGCTTTAGTTCCGGTAACTGAAGAGACTCCTTCCTTCCAAAATATCAGTATGAAAAATATTTATGTTTCCGGATCGGGAATCGCAGGATTTTTCATGGGACTTCCTGAGATGAAGCTGAAGAATGTAAGCTTGGAAAATTCTGTGTTCGAAACAGAAAAAGGAATAACGGCTATCGACGCCTCGGGCTTGATACTTCGCAATGTAAAAGTACTGGGAACGAAAGATACTCCACTGACTATTTACAATAGTGAAGTGGTAAATGTGAGTGGGTTTTCATTCGAGGAGAATGGAAAGTCTCCTGTGAGAGTTTTGGGAAATAAAACTTCTGATATCACATTTGATAAGAAAGACTTTAAATCTGAAACTGAAATTTCGATTGGAAACGGGGCTTTGGAATCAGCTGTTAAACTTAACTAGTATGAGAAAATTAGCTTTTTTAATGGTTGGGATAGTGATTCTTGGCTTGGTTTCTTTCCAGCAAGCGAAGGATGAAATCACGGTTTTCCTAGTCGGTGATTCTACAATGGCAGATAAACCATACGCTGGAAGTAATCCTGAAAAAGGGTGGGGGCAGGTTTTTCCCTTGTATTTCAAAGAGGGAATCCGCTTCGAAAATCATGCAAAGAATGGAAGAAGCACGAAGAGTTTCCGTGCAGAGGGTCGCTGGAAAACGGTAATGAAGCGTCTCAAGTCTGGGGATTATGTGATAATTGAGTTTGGACACAATGATCAGAAGATCAACGCGAAAGACCGCTATGCTTATGCCGATTCAGATTATAGGGATAATCTGATCCGTTTTGTAAAGGAAGTTCGGGAAAAAGGAGGGAAACCGGTTTTGGCTACTCCGATTTCAAGAAGGAGTTTTGATGAAAATGGCGTGCTGACGGACACACATGGGCGATATTCTGAGGTGGTAAGGGAAGTAGCTACTGAACTGGATGTGCCACTTTTTGACTTGCATAAGAAGACAATTGAGGTTTTGGAGCAATTTGGAGTAGAGAAATCCAAGGAACTTTTTCTGCATTATCGTCCCGGTGATTATTCCCAATTTCCTGAAGGAAGAGAAGACGATACACATCTGTCTCCTACGGGGGCTTTCAAAGTAAGTGACTTGGCAGTAGAAGAATTAAAACGGGAATTGCCTGAATTGAAGAAATATCTGAAAGATTAATCGTAAATGAAATTCGAACATTTTGCACTAAACGTAACCAATGCATCCGCCGCCTCTTACTGGTATGAGGAGCATCTCGGGTTGAAAGTAATTAAGAAAATGGCTGAGCCTCCATACATGACTTTTTTGGCAGATGACAGTGGCACAGTGATGATCGAGATCTATTCCAATCCGAAAGGAGAAACACTGGATTTTGAAAAACTACATCCTCTGGCAGTGCATTTGGCATTGGTCTCGGAGGATCCGAATGCTGATAGAGACCGTCTGGTCGAAGCGGGTGCTAAGTTGATTTCCGATGATGTTTTGCCTGATGGATCCCATCTCGTGATGGTGAAAGATCCTTGGGGATTGGCACTGCAACTGTGCAAGCGTGCTATTCCCATGATTTAGTTTGTGACAAATGGGACATAATTGCCGCATAGATTTTATCTTAGAGGATATCACGCACTAGAATTCGTTTTTTTAATGGATGACGTTCAAATTCCCTTCGGGCAAGTCAGTAACACGCTGAAAGAAATATTACTTAAGTATGGATTGACGGAAGATCGGGCACAGCGATGTGCCTTGCTTTTTGCCAAAGCTGATCTGGACGGGGTGCGCTCTCATGGTGTGAACCGGTTTTTCCTTTTTCTTGACTTTATCAAAAAAGGGTTGGTCAATCCTGACAAGGAACCTGCTATCCTAAGCCAACTCGGAATGTTTGAGCGCTGGGATGGTCAGCAGGGAGTAGGGAATCTCAATGCGGATTTTGCCATGTCTCGGGCGATTCAGCTTTCCAAAGAATTCGGGATTAGCTGTGTCACTTTACAAAACACCAATCACTGGATGCGGGGTGGGAATTTCGGTTGGCAGGCAGTGGAGGCCGGTTGTATCGGAATTTGCTTTACCAACACCATACCGAATATGCCCGCCTGGGGAGGTAGTGAACCCAAAATAGGAAACAATCCGCTTGTGATAGCGATTCCCAGGGAGAAAGGACCTGTAGTGTTGGATATGGCTTTTTCACAATTTGCCTATGGAAAGTTGAGCATAGCAAAAACAAAAGGCGAGCAAATGGATTATGAAGCAGGGTTTGACGACGAGGGGAATTTGACCAAGGATCCTGAAACTGTGCTTGCTAATCATCTGGGGTTACCGATAGGTCTTTGGAAAGGTTCGGGGCTCAGTATGATCTTAGATCTTCTTGCAGCTGTACTTTCCGGCGGGAATGCCTCCTTTGAAGTAGGCAAGTCTGGAAATGAAAGCGCTGTCTCCCAAGTTTTTCTTTGCTTTGATCCAACTAAGCTTGAGCTCACGGACTGGATAGAAACCAAGTCGGATGCTTTGATCGAAGACCTAAAAAATTCAGCAACTTTTGATAGGAAATCAATTCGATACCCGGGAGAGCATACGTTAGAAACCCGAAATAAAAATCTTAAAAATGGAGTCCCTATTTCACAGAAACTCTGGGAGCAACTTCAAAATGAACTAAAATCATGAGGAAATTAAAAATTGGAATAGTAGGAACAGGGGCAATCACCGGCAAGCATGCAGATGCAATCGCCGAAATCAAAAACGCCAAATTGGTGGCGCTATGCAGCAGTTCATCCGAGAGGGCAAAGGCTGCTCAGGAGAAATTTGGCATTGATACCTATTCCGATCTCTCTGCTTTTTTGACTCATCCCGAACTCGATGTTGTATGCATTTGCACAGCAAGCGGCCATCATATGGAAGCAGGATTATTGGCAGCACAGGCAGGTAAGCATTTGCTGATAGAGAAACCAATAGAAATAAACCTCGGTAGGGCGGATCAGCTAATTGAAGCTTGTGAAAAGAATGGGGTAAAACTTGGAGTGATTTTCCAGAACCGTTTTTCTGCTGATTACATGAAACTCAAAGCGGCGGTTCAAGCCGGCAAATTTGGTAAGCTTCTCATGGGGAATGCACATGTGAACTGGTACAGAGCTCCTGAATATTACAGCAATAGTCCCTGGAAAGGCACGCTGGAAGGTGATGGAGGAGGAGCTTTCATGAACCAAGGTATTCATACGATTGACCTGTTGCTGGATGTGATGGGAGATGTGAAGTCTGTTTTTGCTAAAGTCAAGACTGCGGTTCATCCGATAGAAGGAGAGGATTTGGGAGCTGCGCTTGTGACATTTGAGAATAGGGCATTTGGGAATATTACGGCTTCCACAGCTTTGTATCCGGGGTTGCCTGAGCGTTTGGAGATTTTTGGAAAGAATGGAAGCGCCGTTTTGGAAGCAGGCAAATTGATTCAATGGAGTATCCAGGGTGAAGAAAATGAGCCAATTTTAGCTGATACAAATACGGGTTCGGGAGCTGCCGATCCCATGGCAATCGGGCATGCACTTCACAAGGCCCAGTGGGAACATTATTTGAATGCTTTGGAGAAAAATGAGCAGGTATTGGTGGAAGGAAATATGGCCCGAAAATCAGTCGAGCTGATCCGGGCCATTTATAAGTCATCGGAACTTGAGAAGGAAGTGGAACTCCCGTTTTTTGATCATTCTTAAATCCGGAATAAAATTACTACGGCATATTTCGGGTTAAAGCGACACGCCTCTTTTCCAAGGGATAAAGTCATCTTGGCCGAGTAGCATGGCTTTGGATTTTTCTTCTCCACTGGCTACTCTGATTACTTTCTCCAGGATTTCTTCACCCATCTGTTGGATGTTTTTCTCTCCGGAGATTACATAACCTGTGTTGATGTCAATGATATCAGGCATACGCTCGGTTAGTTTGTGATTAGAGGAGACTTTGATCACAGGAGTCACAGGATTTCCGGTTGGTGTGCCCAGACCGGTAGTGAAAAGAATCATATTTGCTCCCGCTCCGGCCATGGCTGTGGTGCTTTCCACATCATTTCCGGGAGTACAAAGTAGATTCAGCCCCGGCGTGTTCACGTATTCTCCGTAGTCCAGCACGTCCGTCACTGGGGAGGTTCCGCCTTTCTTTGCCGCACCCGACGACTTCATTGCGTCAGTGATCAGCCCATCCTTGATATTGCCGGGACTTGGATTCATATCAAAGCCCGAACCTGCCGCCTCTGCAGCACCTGCATAGGCACGCATCAAAGAGGAAAAACGCTCTGCCTTATCATCAGAAACGCAGCGGTTGATCAATTCTTGTTCCACCCCGCAAAGCTCTGGAAACTCTGAGAGAATAGCCGTTCCACCCAAGGCCACTACCAAATCAGCAGCATAGCCTACGGCAGGATTTGCAGAGATTCCGGAGAATCCATCAGATCCGCCGCATTCCAGTCCAACTACCAATTTGCTCAAGGGAGCCGGTTGTCTTGTTTGCGTATTGGCTTCTGCCATACCGATAAATGTCTCTTTGATGGCTCTTGTGAGCAATTGCTGCTCGGTTCCTTCTACTTGTTGTTCTAGGATGATGAGGGTCTTCCTGAAGTCAGGATTGATTTTGCGAAGTTTTTCTTCCATGTAAGAAGACTGGGCATTTTGGCAGCCTAGACTCAAAATTGTTGCTCCGGCTACATTGGGATTGTTGATATAGCCGGCGATAAGCGCACAAAGAGCCTGAGAATCTGTTCTGGTACCACCGCAGCCTACCTGATGATTGAGGAATTTGATTCCATCTATATTTTCGAAAAGGCGCTCATCGTTTTTTTCAACTACAGTTTCTACAGAAACCGTGTCGAATGCACCTGTTTGACCGGATTTATACAGGCTAGCCATTTCTCTTACCATTTTCTTAAATGGGTTTGGCTTGCCGAAGCCAAGCTCTTCGAGGAAAGCGTCTTTGATAATGTCCACGTTTCTATTTTCACAGAATACCATAGGGATTACCAACCAATAATTGCCCGTTCCGACCTGACCGTCCGGTCTGTGAAAACCCATGAAAGTTTTGTCCTTGAATTTGCCAATATCCGGTGCGTCCCAATGGTAATCACCGGATTTTTTTCCAAAGTCCTCAGCTTCGTGGGTTACGTTTTGGGTGCTGAGTACCCCTCCTGAAGGAATAATGGAGAGAGCTTTGCCTACAATGCCACCATACATAAATACTTGGTCGCCTTTGTTCAATTCATTGACTGCAAACTTGTGTTTTGCAGGGATATTGTCTTTAAGGGTGATTTTTAAGCCGTTATGCTCAACTATATCGCCTGCCACCAGATCCTGCAAAGCGACCAAAACATTGTCCTTAGGATGAATTTGTAATGTTTTATGGTTCATTGGAATTATTCATTATATTGCGCAATCGATTGCGCAAAGTAAGTAATTGTTATGCAATAACGAAAATCATTAGTAAAATTAAAATTATTGTGAAGGCATGTCAAAATTGAAATGTGTATTTGACAATCCGGCGCTATTCCAGGCTTGGGAAGTAATGGCGAAGCACAGAAATTTCTGTTCCCGGCGTTGAAATGCCATTTATCATACAGCCTAAATCGTTTCCGTAGATCGACCTGAAATATCAGCTTAGAAAGACCTATTATTGTGTAGTATGTTTTATGTTCAATAAACCCATGACAATTAAAAAACTTCCAATCCTTTCTTTTTGTGTAATCCTGACGCTTTTATTTTCGTGTCAGGGAGTGACAGAAAAGCGAATAATCAAGCTGGGCCATGGCCTTGGGATCACGCACCCCGTGCATGAAGCCATGCTCTTTTTAGCCGAAAAAGTAGAGGAGAAATCCGGTGGGAAAATGGTGGTGAGAATATATCCCAATCAACAGTTGGGAAGTGAACGGGAGCTGGTAGAACTCCTGCAGATTGGGAGCCTGGGGATGACCAAGGTTTCTTCCGCCGCACTGGAAGGATTTGCACCCACGATGCAGGTTTTTGGGATGCCTTATCTTTTTCGTGACGATGAACACCAGCTGGCGGTTTTAAACGGAGAGATCGGCAAAAAACTCTTGCTTGATCCCGAGAAGTATCTTCTGCGCGGACTTTGCTATTATGATGCGGGTAAGCGGAGTTTTTATACCAAAAACAAGCCTATAGAAACTCCTGCGGATCTTGCGGGACTCAAGATTCGGGTGATGGAAAGCAATACTGCTTCCAACATGGTAAAAAGCCTTGGAGGATCGCCTACCCCGGTTTCTTATGGGGAGCTTTATACCGCCCTGCAGCAAGGAATAGTAGACGGAGCAGAGAATAATGCGCCAAGTCTCTATACTTCCAAGCATTATGAAGTATGTAAGTTCTACAGTATAGATGAGCATACGGCATTGCCGGATGTGATGATCGTCAGTACCAAAGTATGGGAAAGTCTAACTGAGCAGGAGCAGCAATGGCTGCAGGAGGCGGCAGATGAATCGGCTATTTATGAATACAAAATTTGGGCTGAGGCTACTGAAGAGTCTTTAAGTGAACTTGAAAAAGCCGGTGTAACTATCAGCTATCCCGATAAGGAACCGTTTCGTGCGGCAGTGGAACCTATGTACACTAATCTAAAAATTCAGCAACCGGAAATCTATAAAATCGTGGAGGAAATCCGCGCAGTAAAATAACTATTAACCCAACATATCAAACCTATGTTTTCACCCCAAACCAAGCTAAATCTGGATAAATGGATTGCCCATTTTCTGGTCGTCTTGATGGCACTCATGGTGCTCAATGTGACCTGGCAGGTGGTTTCCCGCTATGTTTTTCAAAATCCCAGTTCATTTACCGACGAACTGTCCCGTTACATGTTGATCTGGGTGGGAATGCTTGGAGCGGCATATGTAGCCGGTAAAAATGAACACCTGGCAATTGATATTCTCCTGACTAAACTGGAGGAAAAAGCACAGGATAAATTGATGATTTTGATTAACTGCTGCATTTTGATTTTCGCGCTTGTCGTAATGGTTATTGGCGGTTCAAACCTTGTTTACCTGACTTTTATTTTGGAGCAGAAGTCAGCAGTGCTGCAGATTCCTCTCGCATACATCTACGGAATTATTCCCTTTAGCGGGCTTTTGGTGATTTACTACCAGCTCGTTGCAATTAAATTTTTGACAACCATTAAATCTGCTGTGTAATGGAAGTATTGAGCGTTTTAGTATTAGTACTTTCCTTTTTGTTTTTTTTGGGTATAGGGGTACCGGTCGCTTGGAGCCTTGGACTTTCGAGTATGCTGACCTTGATGGTGACAGTTCAGACCATGCCGGCCATCACCACCATCGCACAGCGCATGGGGACAGGATTGGATAGTTTTTCCCTGTTGGCAATTCCATTTTTCATTCTTGCGGGTGAATTGATGAATCGGGGAGGTATTGCCAATCGATTGATAGAATTTGCCAAAGCCCTCACGGGCAAAATGCCGGGTGGTTTGCTTCATGTGAATATTATTGCAGCCATGCTCATGGGAGCAATTGCAGGTTCTGCGGTAGCAGCGGCATCGTCTATGGGAGGTATCTTGGGCAAAAGAATGGAGAAAGAAGGTTATCCGAAGGAACTTGGGGCCGCAGTGAATATCACTTCTTCCACGACCGGATTGATCATTCCTCCATCCAATGTGCTGATCGTTTATTCACTTGCTTCGGGAGGTGTTTCTGTAGCGGCATTATTTGTGGCGGGATATTTACCGGGGCTTTTGGTTGGGGTTTTACTGATGGTGACAGCGGCGATTATGGTGAAAATCCATAAACTGCCGGCGGGAGAAGGGTCTTCTTTGGGGGTTGTTTTGAAAACATTCTGGGATGCAGTACCCAGTTTATTTCTACTGATCGTAGTGATAGGAGGGATTATCGGAGGCGTATTTACAGCAACAGAAGCCTCGGCTATTGCTGTGGTCTATTCTTTGGTCTTGTCGATGATCTATAGGGAACTGAAAGTGAAGGACCTGCCTTCGGTATTGTTGAAATCCGCCGAAACCACTGCGGTAGTGATGCTACTGATCGCAACTTCCATGGCGATGTCTTGGGTGATGTCGAGTGAAGAAATTCCCCAAAACATTTCCAATGCCCTTTTGGACTTGAGTGACAATATTTTTGTCATTCTGCTTATGATCAATTTGCTATTGCTATTCGTGGGGATCTTTATGGATATGACTCCGGCAGTATTGATTTTTACTCCTATTTTCTTGCCTGTAGTGACCGCATTGGGAGTAGATCCTGTACACTTTGGGATCATGATGGTGCTCAATCTATGCATTGGGCTATGTACTCCACCCGTGGGATCTATTCTCTTTATCGGTGTAGGAGTTGCACAGACCACAATTCAAAAAATCCTGAAACCCATGCTTCCATTCTACTTTGCAATGGTGTTGGCGTTGATCTTGATTATGTTATTCCCGGAGATTACGATGTGGCTTCCGAGGGTGTTTGGGGTTTAAAGTGTCGGGTGACAGATGTAGGATGCCTGATGATCCCAGAACAAAAAGTGGCAGTTTTACGACTGCCGTCTTTTGTTTTGGCTTTTTTGATCTTTAGGTGGAGATTTACGTAAATTGTAAATAACAAAATCATAAGGCTATGGAATCTATAACTATTGATATTTTAAATCCAAAAGTCAAAGGCATTCTAAATGATTTGGCTGATTTGGAATTGATTTCTATCAGGTCACAATCAAAAAGCGAGATGATCAAGCGAATCTTGGATGCTTTTGAGGACGTTGATTCTCATGAAAAGGGTGTGAAAAAACTTAAAAGTATAGACGATGTATTGAATGAACTTTGAGATTCTGGCGACAGCTTCTTTCGAGAAAAAACTGAAAAAAATCGCCAAAAAACATAAGTCGGTTAAAGAAGATTTGAAGACGCTAATTTCTCACTTAAATAAAAACCCCAAGTTGGGTAAGCCACTTGGTAAAGATTGTTTCAAAATACGCCTTGTAATTTCCTCAAAAGGTAAAGGGAAATCGGGAGGAGCTAGAGTAATTACTTTTTTGAAGTTGGTAAAAAACAGGATTTACTTACTGGATATTTACGATAAATCGGACAAGGATTCCCTTTCTGATAAAGAACTAAAAATCCTAATTGATCAGGTGAAAATGCCGGATTAACTTTTTAATTTTTAATAAAGCAAACCTTACATCCGAATCAAAGTTAGCCTAACTGACCACTGACCACTGACCACTGACCACTGACCACTGACCACTGACCACTGACCACTGACCACTGACTCTACCTCTCCACTTCCTTCAAATTCTCAATTTTCTTATTTCTCAGGAAGCCGTTGATGTCTTCGAAGTGTTCTTTCACCCGCTTGTTTCCGAATTCAAACACTTTGGTCACCAGTCCATCCAAGAAATCTCTATCGTGGGATACGATGATTAGCGTGCCGTCAAAGGCTTTCAATGCATCCTTGATGATGTCCTTGGTCTTCATGTCCAGATGATTCGTAGGTTCATCGAGAATCAGCAAATTCACCGGTTCCAAAAGCAATTTGATCATCGCCAGACGTGTTTTTTCCCCACCGGAAAGCACTTTTACTTTCTTGTTGATATCGTCGCCTTTGAACATAAATGCGCCCAAAATATCCTTCACTTTGGTACGTACTTCGCCTACTGCTATATGATCGATGGTTTCGAAGATTGTCAGGCTCTCATCCAAGAGCGAAGCTTGATTCTGTGCGAAATAGCCGATCATGGAATTGTGTCCCAGCTCGCATTTGCCTTCAAAATCAATTTCTCCCATAATCGCCTTGATCATGGTGGATTTACCTTCCCCGTTTTTGCCGACAAAGGAGACCTTCTGCCCCCGCTCTATAGTCATGGAAGCATTCTTGAAGACCACATGCTCATCGTAGCTTTTGCTCATCTCTTCTACGATCACAGGGTAATTGCCTGATCTGGGAGAAGGAGGGAAGCGGAGTTTCAATGCTGAGCTATCTACTTCATCCACCTCAATGATTTCCATTTTCTCCAGCATTTTAACGCGGGATTGTACTTGGAGTGTTTTGGAATAGGTCCCTTTGAAGCGGTCAATAAAGCCTTGGATATCTGCTATGGTAGCTTGTTGTTCTTCGTATTGTTTTTGCTGCTGCTCGCGACGTTCTCTTCGGAGTTCTAGGTAGTGGCTGTATTTAGCTTTGTAATCGTACATACGCCCCATAGTGATCTCTATGGTACGGGTAGTGATATTATCCACAAAGGCCCTATCGTGGGAAATTACAACCACAGCTTTTGCTTTATTCAGAAGAAAATCCTCCAGCCATTGAATCGACTCAATATCCAGGTGGTTGGTAGGCTCATCAAGAAGGATCAGATCAGGTTTTTGCAAGAGGATCTTTGCAAGCTCGATCCTCATTCTCCATCCTCCGGAAAACTCCGAAGTAGAACGCGTCAGATCAGCTCTCCCGAATCCCAAACCAAGCAATACTTTCTCTACCTCTGCTTCATAGTTCACTTCCTCGATAGCATAGAATTTCTCCGAAAGCTCGGATACCTGCTCGATTAGCTTGTAGTATTCATCGGATTCGTAGTCAGTTCTCACGGTCAATTCCTCATTGATCCGCTCGATCTCCGTCTTCATATTCAGGTAGCTGGCGAATGCTTTGGAAGTCTCGTCCATCACAGAGCAATCATCCGAAGTCAGTAGATGCTGAGGAAGATAAGCCACCACAAAGTCCTTTGGAGCAGATACAGAACCCGAACTGGGCTTGGTCTGACCTGCGATAATTTTTAGTAGTGTGGATTTGCCGGCACCGTTTTTACCCATAAGGGCTATTTTGTCGGTTTCATTGATGGCAAAGGAAATATTGCTAAAGAGCGTGGAACCGCTGTGAATGACGGCTACGTTATCTACTGAAATCATAAGTCTCGAAAGTGAAGCGGCAAAGGTAAGGTTTCAAATTTGAAATTTGTAATTGAAAATTTGAGATTGGTTAATCCGATCAATAGCTAGATTGGTTTTGTAGTTTAGGGTTTTCAATTTAGATTGAGGGAATGCTAAAAATTTTAAAAAAGAACCCTAAAACGATTAATGCGCATTTTGACCAAAAGTATGGGAAGCTTGGTGCCAAATCAAGAGATGCATTTGAGGAAAAATCTCAGGCATTTTTGATTGCTGAGTTATTTCCGTAATTTTTTCAGGCCTTCAAATGGGCCGAAAAATTCCAGAATAACTTTTTTTACGACTTATATCGGGATGCTACCGGATTTTTTTATTCTAATTCTGAATCGTTTGGAGAATCAATTTTGAAAGTAGTTCCATCATCACCCCAGAACATTTTGAAGTTAACCCTTTTAAATCCTAGGGATTTCATATGTGGTTCTAGTATCTGATATGTGTCTAACTTATTGGCGTTATCAGAAAAATAATGGCCAGCCAATAGTAGTTCGTCTTGGTTACTTCCTATTATCCTTACCTCAATATTGTCAATCCACATTTCCTTTCTAGCGATTTCGCTAAAGGATTCTCTCATTGATCTATATATGAGTTTATTATTGTTTTTGATTTTTACATCAAGTTCCTTGCTTAGTTTCAATTCTTCAGATCCATCTGGATATTTTCTTGATGCAGCTAATTTCATTTTATATAAAGCAGAGATGTCACTTTTTATTGATTCTACAGAATTCCACTGCTTTTTACTGGTAAAAAGGGAGGAAGTCAGTGATTCTTTTAAGAAAACTAGATTTCTCTCTTTTTCTTTCAAAGCCCATTCAGCTTGTTTAATTTCGTTTTCTTTTTCGCTAAATATTTTTTTTTTTCCTGAGCACTGTCAAGGAATATTTGCGCTTTACCGGCAACTATATATAAACTATCTATTTCATTTTTATATTTGCTGCCTGCTGGGATATTTGCTAAAATTGATTGTGCACGTTTGAAATCAGCAGTAAGCATCGCTCCCTTTGCTCTTTGAATTTCTTTTTCGGGGGACCCTTTTTTTTCTTTTTGAGAGCATCCGAATGCGAATAATATATAGAGTGATATTATTAAGGTCAATTTCATGGCTTTAAGCTTTTATGAAGTGCATCTAAAAATAGAGGTTAATTTAGAATTTACTTTGAAAATTTAATTTAACAATAAAAACCGCCCCGAACTTAATCGAAGCGGTTTTCAGGCATAGGACATCGGTCACCCGACAACTAACAAATATTATGCGTTCACACCCAAAGCCCGCGCCATGGTAGCTCCGATCTCAGCCGGAGAATCTACTACGTGAATTTCATTTTCTCCGCTACGGAGCTGGGGATTTTTCACTGGGTAATCCAGACAAGTTCCAAATAAGTGCATTCATGCTGATATATGCTTTAGAATTTCTTCTTCAGTTGATTTTTATGATAGGTGATATTAAATACGAAGGATATGAAACATTTTACAGGTATTTATCGAATAACATGTATACTAACTAATTAAAAGGAGTTTATTGTTTTGTAATAGACCCATACTGGGATTGAAAATCCTAAGCACATTTTTTTGAATAAATCTTAAACCATAATCGAAAAAGCTATGAAGAATTTTGTCGTTCTTATTTTTACTTTTCTTTCCCTTACAGCCCATGCTCAATTAGCTCAAGATTCAAATGTGTATTTAGCGTTCGAAAAGCAGCTTGATCAAGCGGATGCAGATGAGTTGGAATCTATTAATTTGTTGGAACATTACCTCAGCGATAAGACTTCTCTGAATGTAAGTGAAGACAAAAACGATGTGGATTACATAGTGCAACTGAGTGTTGTAAAAAAAGATTTGGGAAATAGAAGGGGTAAAATAATGATTATTGATCCGGTTTCAACGCATGTGATTTATGAATCAAAATGGGTCTTGGGAATCAGAAATATGTTTTACAGACTTTCTGGAGAGAGGCATGCAATAGCGAAACTTGTATCCAGAAAATTACTTTCAGAATATCCGGAAGTTAAAAAGTAAGGCATTTCTTCCGCCGTTCGTGCCTGCCCTCCGGTAGGCGGGTCATCACGACTGGCTTTCATTTGCCATTTTTCCGTGAGTGAGACACTCACGGAGGCTTAATAGAGGCTTTGAATTTTGAAAGAACAATTCGCAGGTAAGGAATCTTGATACTTGAGTCTTACATCTAGCATCTAGCTTCTAAAAAATAAAAACCGCCCCGAACCTAATCGAAGCGGTTTTTTTAAGCCCTCCATTGCTGGCAGGCATCGGACGTCGGTCACCCGACCCGCCACGGCGGGCAGGCACCCAACAAATATTATACATTCACACCCAATACTTGGGCTATGGTAGCTCCGATCTCAGCCGGAGAATCTACTACGTGAATTCCGTTTTCTCTCATGATTCTCATCTTGGCAGCAGCAGTATCGTCAGCACCACCGATGATCGCGCCTGCATGACCCATTCTACGTCCCGCAGGAGCAGTCTGACCTGCGATGAATCCTACTACAGGCTTTTTGTTGCCGGTTTCTTTGATCCATTTGGCAGCTTCAGCTTCATAGTTTCCTCCTATCTCACCGATCATTACGATCGCATCAGTTTCAGGATCTTCCATCAGCAACTGTACTGCTTGTTTGGTAGAGGTTCCGATGATCGGGTCACCACCGATACCGATAGCCGTAGATACGCCAAGACCTGCTTTGGCTACCTGATCAGCAGCTTCGTAAGTCAAGGTTCCTGATTTGGATACGATACCGATTCTTCCTGATTTGAACACAAAACCGGGCATGATACCTACTTTTGCTTCTCCCGGAGTGATTACGCCGGGACAGTTAGGGCCGATTAGCGTAGCTCCTCTTTCTATAATATATGGTTTGGCTTTCATCATATCAGCTACAGGGATTCCCTCAGTGATAGCGATGATAACTTTGATACCTGCATCAGCAGCTTCCATGATCGCATCAGCAGCAAAAGCCGGTGGAACGAAAATGATAGATGTGTCTGCTCCGGTTTTTTGAACAGCTTCTTCTACAGAATTGAAAACAGGTCTTTCCAAATGAGTCGATCCTCCTTTACCCGGAGTTACACCGCCGACTACGTTGGTACCGTATTCGATCATTTGCTGTGCGTGAAAAGAACCCTCAGATCCTGTGAACCCTTGTACGATTACCTTGGAATTTTTATTTACTAGTACACTCATGATGCGATTTCTATAGTTTGGCACAAAAATATAATAAACCCACCGCCCACAAAAGAAAAGAAGAACAATATCCCGGATATTCGGTGATTCTTTGAGGAAGTCAGGATTTCGGGGACGGATGGTGGATGAAAAGAGCTGAATACCCTGTAGTCTTAGGGAAGGAAATCAGCCCATTCCCTTAGAGTGAAATGTGTTTATAAGAAGCAATTGACACGTTTTAGATTTGGGAGACCTATATTTTTTATATTTGCGACAAAATTAGATTTTTCACATCTTTTATGTAGTCTATGTTCAGCCTCAAAATCCTCATCGTTGAAGATGATCCGGTATCAGCACTTTTGCTTCAGCGTGCCTTGGAGAAAAACAGACACGAGATCCTCGAAATAGCGGACTCAGGAGAAAAAGCTCTGGATATTTTATCCGAGAATCACGCCGATATAGTGATGATGGATATCAATCTGGCCGGAGAGCTTGATGGAATTAAGACCACCGAAATCATCAATGAGATATACGGTGTCCCGGTAGTATACCTAAGTGCAAGCTCTGATGCAGAGACGCTTAATAAAGTGGTGGGAACCAATCCAAGTGCCTATGTGATCAAGCCTTTTAATATCCGTGAGTTAAATATGGTGATTGAATTGGCTATCTATAAAGACCGCAAAGAAAAAGAACTCCAAAAACTTAACAATGAATTGGAGGAAAAAGTAAAGCAGCGTACGGAAGAGCTATACAATGCAAATAAAGAACTCACCAAGGCATTGGAAAAAGAACGGGAAATCAATGAATTGAAATCCAGAATCGTGCTGAACGTCTCTCATGGCTTCAAAACTCCCCTCACGTCCATTTTGAGCTCAGCGCAGTTGCTTCAGATCTATTCTGAAAAGGATCACCCCATGAAGCAAAAGATAGCCAAGCATGCCTTCAAAATCGAGCATTCCGTGAGGGCACTCAATAACTTATTGACCAGCGTGCTGTTTTTTGGAAAGGCGGATGCAAATAAGATCGAGTTCAGACCTAAAAAGATGTTTTTGGGAGCATTTGTCAAAGAGTTGCTTGATACAGTAAATGCGGGGATAGAAAACGACGTAACCATCAAAACTGAATTGGTAAATCTACCCAAAATCATCACTTCGGATAGTGAACTGTTGTACCAGATATTTGAAAACCTACTTTCAAACAGTATCAAATATTCAAAAGAAGGGCAGGAGGTGATTTTTAAATTGGAATATGCAGACAATAAACTGATAGGAACAGTCAAAGATTTTGGGATAGGGATCCCTGAATCGGAACAGAGCCAGCTTTTTGACCGTTTTTTCAGAGCAAAGAATGTAGGTGTCGTTGATGGATCCGGCTTGGGACTTTCTATTGTGAAAAAATGTGTCGATGTATTGAAAGGGGAGATTAGCTTTGAAAGCAATTCTAAAAAAGGCACCACCTTCAGGCTGGTAATTCCGGTAAACTGATTATGCTCTTTGAATCAAGAAATCTAAAATACAGTCACCCGGGCCAGCAAGCATTGGTTTTTTCGGATATCTCACTGGAGCCGGGAGAGAGTGTACTTGTGCTGGGAAAATCAGGTTCGGGAAAAACCACGCTGTTGAATTTGCTTGCGGGATTGCTGGAGCCGGAGGAAGGAGAAGTGAAGCTGGGAGGTCAGAATATTACGGCCATGAAAGGACAGGCATTGGATTTATTTCGCGGAAAAGAGATTGGAATAGTTTTTCAAAAACCCCACCTTCTCGCTTCACTGAATGTGAAAGAAAATCTTCAGATGGCTCATTTTTTCGGCAAGAAAAAAGGGCAAAATATTGATCAGCTATTGGCAGAATTGGGATTGGGAGGCAAGGCAAAATCTTCTGTGCTGACCCTAAGTGAAGGAGAGGCGCAACGGGTATCCATTGCCCGGGCGCTGGCAAATACCCCAAAGCTAATTCTGGCAGATGAGCCTACTTCCAGCCTGGACGATGAAAATACGGAGAAAGTCATCACACTTCTGAAAACCCAGGCGGTAAAGATCGGCGCAGCCTTAATCATAGTCACCCACGATCAGCGGGTCAAATCACATATCCCCAACTTTGTCGAAGTGATAGCGCCATGAATTTAGTTAAGCTTAGTTGGAAATATTTGACATTCAGACCACTTTCTACCGGGCTGAACGTGTTGTTGCTCGCTCTTGGATTGGCTATTATCACGGTGTTGCTCCTTATTCAGGATCAGTTCGAAAAGAAGATGAACCGGGATGCCGCCGGGATAGATTTGGTAGTGGGAGCCAAAGGGAGTCCTCTGCAATTGATCCTCTCGGGTGTCTATCACATTGATTTTCCCACAGGGAATATTCCAATGGATGAAGCGGAGAAACTATCCAAAAACCGTCTGGTGAAAAATATCATTCCTATGGCTTTGGGAGACAATTACCAAGGCTATCGAATTGTAGGGACAAATCATGACTATCCGGCACTTTATGATGCGCAACTGCAAAGTGGAGAACTTTGGAAAAAACCGTTTGAAGTAGTGCTGGGATGGGAAGTAGCTGCGAAAACGGGCTATAATCTGGGAGATGAGTTTGTGGGAAGCCATGGAATAAGCGAGGGAAGCCATGAGCATGATGAAAATAAATTTAGAGTAGTAGGAGTACTGGAGCCTGCGGCAAATGTGCTGGACCGCTTAATTCTGACAAGTGTGGAATCCATTTGGTTCACGCACGATGAACACGATGAAGAAGAATCCGAGCATGCAGATTCTACCGCTGAGCATGAGGGGCATCCTGGCAGTGACTTCCAGGAATCAGTTGCTATGAAAGGATTTCCTCACTCAGATCAATCCAGAGAATTGACCACGCTTTTGATCCAATACAGAAATCCTATGGCAGCGATTCAGCTTCCCCGGTTGATTAATTCAGGTACGTCTATGCAAGCGGCCTCACCTACTTTTGAGATGGTTAGGCTGTTCGAGCTCCTTGGTGTTGGAATTACGCTTTTGAAGGGGCTTGCGGTGGTGATCATCGGGATTTCGGGGCTTGGGATTTTTATAGCGCTTTACACTTCACTCAGAGAAAGAAAATATGATCTGGCAATTCTGCGTGCTATAGGTGCATCTAGAGCTCAGCTTATGCTGTTGATTTTTCTTGAAGGGATTATGCTGACTTTTATGGGTGCAGTGCTGGGGATTTTACTTGGACATAGCTTTCTTTCGGTGATTATTTCCCAGAATGAACAAGGCGTAGTCAGCAGTCTCCAGCCTTGGATTTTCTTGAAAGCAGAACTTTGGATAGTAGTTTATGCGTTAGTGGTGGGAGTTTTGGCTTCTATGATCCCTGCCTTTGCAGCTTATCAAACAAGTATTGCAAAGCAGTTGACAAAGGCTTAACTAGTGGCTGATTAAAAACCCGAATATATGAGAAAGATAAAAATAAGCCTTTTGGCAGTTCTGGTGATGATTTTGGGACAGGTGTCTCTAGTGGCACAAAGTACCAATGTCTGGAAAAACCTTTCTGAGGTTACCTATAAAATCTCTGAAGATGAATATGGGGAGCTTTATGTGCCTGTCTTTTCTGAAAATATCACCAAGCTGGAAGGCAAGGTGGTGGAGGCCGATGGCTACATTATTCCCTTCGAAGGAATGTTCAAGCCGGATCATATTATCCTATCAAGTTTACCTTTGGCCGAATGCTTCTTCTGTGGCTCCGGAGGTCCCGAGACCGTGATGGAAGTGGACATGGCTTCCCCGATCAAATATACTTCCAACAGAGTTCGTGTGAGAGGAACTCTTACACTCAATAGCAAGGATCCTGAGAAGCTGATGTATATTTTGACAAATGGAACTTTGGTGAATTAAGAGATTTTGATTCTCCCAATCCACCAAATTAAAGGCTCCGCCTAATAGCAAATCTCTTTCTCCATCTTACGGAATTTCTGCAGAAGATCAAGTGAGACCTGTCCGGGTTTTCCGTTGCCTATTTCACGCTCATCGATTTGGGTGACAGGTAGCAGCACTTTGGTAGTACTGGTGATAAAGGCCTCGTCCGCATTGAAGGCTTCTTGTATGCTTACAGGTCTGATTTGCACTTCTCCGGCTAATTCTATGATATGTTTGCGGGTAATTCCCATCAGTACATTCGCATCGGGAGTACTGATGATTCCATCTTTTACGATGAAAAAATTGCTGCGGGAACTCTCACTGACGATGCCATTCATATGGTAGAGCACGTCTTCTGCTCCCGCATCCTTCCAGCGCATACTATCCCAGACTGAGAGAGCGTAGTTCGTCGTTTTGATATCTGCAATCGGCCGTACATATTCCAGAGAGAGTAGTTTGATGCCTTTTTCGTATTTCTCCTGAGGTGGGAAAATCAGTGATTCGGCGAAGATGAACAACTTTCCTTTGGCAGGTGAAAAGTGATTGGACGAAATACCCCCGCTCAAAACCATACGAATACCGCCTTCCTTGAGATGGTTTTTCTCAATCAAGTCCTGAATTACCGCTTTCAGCTCCGCTCTGGAATAGTCTAGCGGTAGAAAAGTTTTTTCTGCTGAAGCAAAAAAACGATCTAAGTAGCTGTCCAGAAAAAGCGGTTTAAAATTTACTGTACGGAAAAAATCGAAAATCCCATATCCTCGGATCAGTCCTAAATCCATCGGGTGAATGCTGGCTTTTTCGGTAGAGATAATTTGCCCGTCGGCAAAGCAAAATGGTTTCATATGTTTATAATTGATTTTTTAGTGGCAATATGGAATCTTCGCAAGGTCTATAATCATCCCAGTGAGGCTGTCTCATAACTTATAATTGTCACATTGAGCAGCTTGCCTCGCCTTGGCAGGAAGTCGAAATGGGCTTAATTAGCTCATAAAAGGCTTCGACTTTCATGCCTTCGGCAGACTGGCTGCTACCAATGACAGAATTTAAATAAGTATGCAAATGTTGTGTCAGTCCGAGCACCCGGAAGACGGGAGTCTGAAGGAACGAGGACCCTTCGATTTCGAGACTCTCGTCTCTCAAGTGCTCAGGGTGACCCAACTTTATTTCTACATCACTTTCCGTCATTATTCATTTGTGAATCTTAAATTTTCCTTACTCAGCCTGACAAGAAAACCTACTTATGAGACAGTCCCCTGCCTAATGGTAGGTAGGCTCGATTTCAAAGTGTAGGTGTTTGTTCGTGTTTAAAATTAACAGCTCTTCCTCAATTTATCACCTTCCAATATCATCTTACCCAATAATACTGTATCTAGATAAAATAGTACCTTTACTCTAAATAAACAGAGCAATTATGAGACGCCAATTTCTATTTTTGATTTTCACTTCGTTTTTATTGGTAAATGCCTGTGGTCCAGCTGCTCCAAGTGAGAGCGAGAAGCTACGGGCGGAAGTAATTGCGGTTCACGATGAAGTAATGCCTCAAATGGGGCAGCTCAAATCTCTAGAGCGAAAAGCAGTAGAAAAAGTGGAGGAATTGCAAAATCAAGATCCGGTAGATTCGGTAGCAATTGAGGAGCATAAAGCACTTGCCTACGATCTTAACCTTGCTTATGAAGGGATGTTTGACTGGATGCACCAATATGAGCCTGAAGACGGTGAATTGAGTGATGAAGAACTCAAAACCTACCTTGATGGGCAAATGGACCTCATCGCTAAAGTGAATAAAGATGTGAAAGGAGCTATAGCCAAAGCGGATAAACTCCTTAAATAGGGCATGCTGAAAAACGCCGGTAAAAGATCAAAAGCTCTCATTTTGAATGATTAACCCATTTTTCATACGAACGGTTTTTCAGCAAGTGCAAGCCTATTGACCACAATAGGTCTTTATCCATGCATCAGAAAATCCCAAAATCGGGATTTTCAGCTAGCCTCAGCCATACCATCTTCTACGTTGGCCTCGTTCGAGGTATAAGCATACATCTTCACTCGGCCGCCTTGAAGCTGGCATAACTGAGACTTTTTCAGCAAGCCCTAAATAATCAGAATTCCGGTTTTTCCTGCAGATATTTTTCCACCTGTTTTGAGGTGATTTTACCCTCTTTCATTCCCCAGATATTATAGAGATAGGTACTGATTTGGGAGATTTCCAAAGAAGTCAGTTGTGGGCTCGCAGGCATTGGTTGATTGTAGATCTGGCCATTAACCAAAATTTCCCCTTCCTGCCCATGCTTCATAATCCATACAGTTCGATGGACGCTTTTTTGGAAATAATCCGAATCCCGTAAGGGAGGGATCAATTTCCCCAGTCCCGAGCCATCGTTTTGATGGCAGTTTCCACAGTGGCTTTCATAGATGGTTTTGCCTTCTACCGCATATTTCATCACCTCAGGGTCTTCTATTTGAGCGAGTGTATTCTCCTCATCAGAACTCTTTGGGCTGCATGCTACCGCAAATAAAAGGATCATCAGGTACTTTTTCATTTACCCAATAACTTTGGGATATCAGAGATCAACTGATCCACTTGTTTGGCTTTGGTACCGTCGTACACACCACGGATGTGACCATTTTGATCCACTAATACAAAGGCTCCACTGTGAAGGAATCCTCCCGGAGCTGTCTGATCCTCCTGAGCTGTGGTTATGTAGCTGGTCTGTCCTATTTCATAAATTTTCTCTGCATCACCGGTCAGGAAGTTCCATGTGTCAGCATTCTCAATTCCCAATTTCAGGGCGTAATCTTTCAGCACTTCCTGAGTGTCATGAGTTGGATCAATGGAGTGACTCAGGATTTTGAAGTTCGGATTGTCTCCAAATTCCTCATACACTCTCAGCATTTCCTTTTTCATAATAGGACAGATGGTCGGGCAGGTCGTGAAAAAGAAATCTGCGACATATACTTTTCCTTCTACTGAAGATTTGGTAATCGTATCGCCCTCTTGATTGATAAATGAGAAGCTTGCGATTTTGTGGTAAACGGTATCCTGAACTACCTTCCCGTCCACTGTTTTTTCGTCCATGTGCCAATTTCCAAGTTTCGGGAGCGTCGCTTTTTTTTCTACAGACGGAAAACATTGGGAGAACAGAAATACTATCAGAAGAAGGCCAAGAATCGAAAATCTCGTGTTCATGATGATTAAGATTTATTTCTAAATTTTTTATACAATCTGATAGCAAGCATCAGGGTCACGCCAAGTGTGATAAGCCCTGCCAGACCCCACACCATGCTTAGGGTGCTTTTCAATACTATCAAAAACACAATAGCAAAGAGTAGCAAAGTAGACGCTTCATTCCATATTCTCAACTGTGTGGAAGTCCATCGGGTTCGCCCCGCTTGTAGCTCTTTGAAGAGCTTGTGACACCAGAGATGATAGCAGTAGAGTAAAAAGACAAACCCCAATTTGGCATGCATAAAACCCATTTGCAGGTACCCTATTCGCTGACTCAATACTAATGTACCGAAAATTAAGGTGAGAACTGCGGATGGCCATGCGATGATGTACCATAAGCGTGAGGCCATGAGGTCCAACTGAGGTTTGAGGATATTGCGCTCTTCCTGCGGACGTTCCATCGCCTCCGTCTGGTAGATAAACAACCGGACGATATAAAATAGCCCTGCAAACCAGGTAACTACAAAAATGATGTGAAGTGCTTTGAGGTACTCGAAAGTCATTCTCGGAATTTTCGGCTAAATTAAGGCCTAATCTTTATAACCGCACCTAGTTTTTGAAAAGCTCTAAAATCATTTTCTGGATTATCGCCTTAATTGTGGCTGGACTTGTAATTTATATCTCAATGGATTCGCTATCCCAACCGGGAATCGAACGGTTTGAGGGGAAATACGAAGAATTGTCAAGCTATAGAAATGAAAATAATACCGGACCCGTAGTACGGGTGTATGCGATAAAAGCTTTGGATGATTCTAAAGAATGGATGCGGGAATACGGAGATGCTATGCCGCATACCAAATACGGCAGGACTGTGGTTTTCTTTTTCTCAGACGAACTGGATCAGGAGATCAACCTGTCTCCTACAGATCCCTATTTCTCCAAAGCAATGCAGCCTTATGTGATTGCTACCTATCAGAAGAGCCCAATGGGAGATGTGAGTTTTACAGATGGATATCCGAAATGAGAAAACGTCTTGCGCTACAGGAATATAAAGAAGGAGTTCTTTCAGGCGATAGGACTAAATTAAGTCAGGCTATTACCCTTGCAGAAAGCGCGCTGGAAAGTGATTTGGCATTGGCCTCTGATTTGGTGCAGGAGATCTTGCCATTTACCGGCAAGTCTATCAGAATAGGGATCACAGGAGTTCCCGGAGTTGGGAAAAGTAGTTTTATAGAGGCTTTCGGGAAAATGTTGGTAGATGAGGGGAAGTCCGTGGCTGTGTTGGCAGTGGATCCTTCCAGTCAAAAAAGTAAAGGCAGTATTCTAGGAGACAAAACCCGAATGGAGAAATTGGCGGGGGATAAGCGGGCGTTTATTCGTCCAAGTCCCACGGGTGGCGCATTAGGAGGGGTAAGTACTAAAACCAGAGAGGCTATGTTGCTTTGTGAAGCAGCAGGTTTTGAGGTGATTCTGATCGAAACAGTGGGAGTGGGGCAATCAGAAACAGCCGTAAAGAACATGGTGGATTTCTTTTTGCTGCTTATGTTGGCTGGAGCAGGAGACGAACTTCAGGGTATTAAAAAGGGCATAATGGAAATGGCTGATGGCGTAGTGATCCATAAAGCGGACGGTGATAATCAGACAAATGCCAAGAAAGCCAGATCAGCTTATAAAAATGCACTTCACCTTTTTCCACTGGGACAGAATAACTGGTCAACTCCGGTGCTGACAGCTTCTTCAGTGACAAATGAAGGACTAAGTGATATCTGGATGATGATTCAGAAGTACAATTCCCAGATGGATAAATCGGGTTTTTTGGAATCAAACCGTGCTTCCCAACGGCTGAAATGGCTGGATGAAAATCTACAGTTCTTACTTGGGAAATTCTTTCTAGAGCATAGGCAAGTGCAGGAAATGCTCAATCAAAATCGTAAACGCGTTGAAAATGGAGAACTCAGCCCTTTGTCCCTTGCGCGGGATTTGATTGATTTTTTTTTCAACGAAAAGAAAATCTAAATGAAATACCTGGTTGGAGTTTGGCATGAAGGATTTGGAGGGAATTGTAAGGCTGAAGTAATAGAGATGTTAAAGGATAAATTCCCTGAAGTTTTCCCTATGTACTAATTTATAGTCTGCATTATAGGTATCTCTGAATGCAGATGGAATTGAGAATTTAGCATCAGGATTCCATTTGAATTCATATGCATTCAATTTCCCGTCTTTTTCTTCTAGATAATCCAGTTCCTGTTGGTTTTTGGTTCGCCAAAAATAACTATTGACTTTAATGCCTTTATACTCTAAAAACTTCAATCTTTCAGACATCAGGAAATTTTCCCAAAGTGCTCCAATATCGTTTCTTAGGTCAATTGGCTGTAAGTTTTTGATCAGCGCATTGCGGACTCCATTGTCATAAAAGTAGATTTTCTTGTTCAGTTTTATTTCTTTCCGCAGGTTTCTGCTGAAAGTGCCCAGCCGATAGATTACATAGGCTTGTTCGAGCAAATCAATGTAGCTAATGACTGTTTTGACATCGATTTGAAGAGATCTGGAGAGTTCATTGTAGGAAACTTCGCTTCCCATCTGGAAAGCCAAAAGCTGTAGGAGACGAAAAATCACATCTTGTTTTTTGACGATACCCAAAGCCAATACATCTTTATAGAGATAGCTTTCTATGAGTTCGTATAATAACGACTCTTGATCCCTTACATTTGTGATGATTTCCGGATAAAACCCGTAGACAAGCCGATTGGGTAAATCCTGTTCTGCTGCTACATATCCCATTTTTTGCTCAAATTCTTTCCAACTGATCGGATAGAGATGAAATGTGGCTTTTCTTCCGGTAAGTGGCTCCTGAGTTAAGCCTGATAGCTCGAATGAAGATGATCCGCTAAGAATTAGCCTCACTTCCGGAATTTGATCGTGGATTATTTTTGCGGTGATTCCTATATTCTGAATTCGCTGTGCTTCATCAATAAATACATAGTTATAGTTTCCTATAATTGATTTGAGCTGCATGGTATTTGGCGTATCTAGAAGCCGTCTAGTTGTAGGGTCGTCTCCATCTAGAAATAGATAATCTTTTCCCGCCAGCAAATCATAGATAAGCGTAGTTTTTCCAACTTGCCGTGGGCCTATCAGTAGGATTACTTTCTTGCTTTCTAGCTTCTCAGAGAGGTTTTGGACATGAATACGATTAAATTTCATATTCAAATATAGACTTTTATGGATTGTATTCCACAAAAAGACGGCTTTTTATGGAATACAATCCACAAAAAGCCGTCTTTTTATGGATTTAATAAATAATATTATTTCACAAAAGCATAAAGCCGCTGAAAATTAATTCCCAGCGGCTTTTTGAAAAAAATACTGTATTCTAAATTTTTCGGAGATTAATTCTCCAATTCGTCACGGCGAACAAGTTGTTTCAATTTCAAATCCTAATAAACCAAGAATCCTGATGGTCCTCTTCCTACATCGAAGCTTCGGATTAGCGACCCTGTCTTAGAAAGTACATTTACAGTTCCATTCCCTTGAAAACCATTAGCGTCAGCTACATAGATTTGATCTAAGTTGCCATCATATCCAATGCCATAGAAGCCCGAACCGGTCATCAATTCTGTAGCTGTGGCAGTGCTTCCTTCGATTTCAATTGCGAGAATGGCATCGTTGTATTCCGGATAATCAGAACTAGTTACAATATACATTTTGTCATCTCCGTCGAATGCAATTCTGCCGGTAGGTTTCGTAACAGGAACTGTATAAGTATTTCCTAAAGTAAGGTTACTAAGATTTAATGTATAGAACTTGACCTCTTCTGCCGTAGTGGCATATATCCATAGTATTCCACCTTCTGCATGGAATTTCTTTGGAGAAGCGTCCAGCTCAATAGTGGTAACTACTGCCTCTTGAGCCGCGTCGATGATTTCGATTTTCCTTTCTTCAGAGCCGGCAACGATGATATAGTTTCCGTGAGAGAAAAGATCCCCAGGCTTATTGGAAACGGCAATTTTCTTCGAAACTACTCCGCCATCAAGACCGTTCACTACGGCGATGTAAGAATCAGGTGTGCCATAGTTGGCATCATAGGGACCGTAATCACTGATGAAAAGTTTGCTTCCATTTACAGCCAGCGATCGAGGTTGGTCCAATTCTGCTGTCACAGCACCACGACTTTTGAAATCTGCCGGATTCACGATTTCCACCTTTCCTGTGTTGGCTACCAAGTACAATCTGTCAGTCTCAAGCACCATATCTTGAATCAGACCCGCGAAAGGACGGGAATTCTCTGCTTCAAAAATATTTGGAAGAAGCTCTTCTGTAGTTGGATTCAGATGAAATACTTCACCGTCATTGGATCCGAAGCTGCCTTCGTTCATGATCAGAATGCCATTGTCATACTTGCCTAAAGGTCTTTCTTCATCATTGTTTGAACAGGCAAAAGAGAAGGAAATTAAGGCGATAGCCCAGAGTAATTGTTTTAATTTCATATGATTATATTTTGATTTTTAAAGGCCATATGGAATCTCGCAAGATCTATAATCATCCCAGTGTGTGACTTTTTAGTCATGCTCGATTTCATATGTTTATAATTGATTTTTTAAGGGTCATAACCTGTCCCGTGACGAAGGAAACGGGATGGAATCTCGCATGGCTTATAATCATCCCGGTGTGTGTCGCTCTCGACATGCTCGATTTCAGAATAATATAGATAAGTTGAATTGATAGGATCTTCCCGGCATTGCTCTCAGATAGAGGACTTGATAGTCGGTATTGAGCAGATTGTTGACTTGAAAACTTACGGGGAAGTGGACTTTGCCAAGCTCAAGTCTGTCATAGCCCATCCCGAAATTGAAGAGTTGAAATGAGGACATCATGCGCGGATTGTCAGCAGTGACGGATCTTTCGCCCACGAAATAAGTCCCAATGGAGGAGGTGAACCCTGATTTCTTTACCTGCACTTTTCCATTGGCTTGGTGTTGTGGTGTGTACGGCAGCTGCTTTCCTACGGATTGATCATTCTCATCTGCGCCTTTTGTGGTTACTGCTTCGGAGTAGGTGTAAGATGTAGTCAGTTCCCAATCCCACGATAGAAATCGGACTGCCAGACTCCCTTGATATTCCAGTCCCTGATTACTGACTTTCTTGATGTTTTCAGGAGTCCAGAAGCTTCCTTTAGGTAGCCAAATGATCCAGTTGTCCACGGACATTTTGTAATAGGTCAAGCCTTGAGTCCAGTTGAGCTTTCCATTATTGCTCCAAGTCAAGCCAATTTCACCGCTAAGACTTTCTTCAGGAAGTAAGTCGGGGTTTCCGCCGGGATTCCAAAATCTGTCATTCAGCGTAGGGACTTTGAAGCCTTTTCCCAGGGATGTTTTCAACTGTAAGGTTTGGGAACCTGCATTCCAAAAGCTCCACTCAGCCCCCAGATTTGGAGTGAAAGGTGCGAAAGTGCCGGAATAAACCAACTGACGGAGGTTTAAGGCAAAAGATAGCTTGTCCGTAGCGGAGAATTTCGTGCTTTGATACAATTCGATACGTTTATCATCCGCTTGATAAGTGCTTAGATCTCCTTTTGTCAGCGTATATCTCGCACCTAATTTTGAGGTCCACTTGCCGGAAATCTCCTGATCCCAATCTCCACCCAGAAAATATTGTGTGCTGTTGTTTTGACTGGCATTGAAGAGTTGCTCGTTTCGGACAACCCCTGTTTTCAGATTCCATACCGACTTCTCCTCAAAATGAAAGAAATCTATGGCTACCCTGAACGCCTGATCTTCCTGTCTATCCTTAGTGTGCGAACCCATTACCGGCTGGACTTCCCGATTAGTTTTATTCCACCAGAAGGCAGTTTTTAGCTGGTTGGCTGTGCTGATATTCCATGCCAAATCCTGAACAATTCCGATTTGCTCTACTTGGGCATGATCTTCTTTCACTTCAGGAGTGCCGAATTGACCCAGGTCTTTGTAGGGGAAATTATTTTTTGAAAACTCTCTGTAGATTTTTGTCTTGCTACTGAAATTTTTCGATGAAAACCCTGCAAATCCACTGGTATTGAATAGACCAAAGCTGCCAATCTGCTGTGAAATCCCCGCTTGAAGTCCTTTTCCAAATTCAGAATTGGTGCCTAGATGAACACTTCCGCCTATGGCTTCATTTCCAAAAAGTGCTCCGGCATTCCCGAACTGTACACTAACCTGATCGACGGAGGAAATAGGCAAAATGGACAAATCGCTTTGTCCGAGAGAAGGACTGTTGATCGGCAGTCCATTCCAGAATACTGCCGTATGGCCTGCTGAAGTGCCGCGAAAGGAAGGGGAGGCGATCATTCCTGCGCCATATTGCCGTACAAAAACCGGGGATCGCTCTTGAAGGATGTCGCCCAGTGAGCGGCCTTGGTAAGCCTCCAATTCGTTTTTTGTCCAGTTGATTACTTTTTGCCCTTGGGCGAATTTATCCAAAGCCGGTGCATAGACTTCCACCTCAGCCAAGGGTATCGTGTCCTGACTGATCGGGCTAAAGCCGACAAATGTGTAAACCCACAAAAGCAAAGTCATGCCTGATCGAATTAGTAGTAAATTCAATTCGGGCTTGAAGGGAAATGGGAAGAAGGGATCGAAGCCGATAAATCGGCTGAGGCACATTCTTCGTCGCTTTTCCTCCGAAAGCACAGAATCAACAGAAATCGGCAGGTCTCCTGGCTTGCCTTGATTTGCCGCCTTCTCGTTCCGGAACAATGGCTTTTTTGACAAATTTGCGGAAAAATCCGCTCGGCTTACAGTTGCGGGGACAGCTTTGGTTTTACACCAAATTCCCTTTTAATCCCAAGAGCTCAGATTATGAGATTGAGAACCTATTTCGGCTGCAAAAGTAGATCGGGAAAGCTTAGAAAAAAAATCTGTTTGGAGACAAATTTTGGAAGTGGCAAAATCCCGGGCTTATTTTGAATTTCAATATCACCAAGAAATCCTGTGAAAAACATACAGTTTAGACTCTTACTTTCTTCAATTTTGTTACTTGTAATGTATTCTTTTTCAGGATGTAATGAGAAGAGTGCGACGCAAGGGTACGAGCTTGAGAAAATAGACTTGAGCTATGCTTCGGGATTTACAATTTCAAGGGGAAATGGTCTTTGGGAGCTGGAAGTTACTCAGGCTTGGGCCGAAGCCGATAGGATATTTACCTATTTGATTTTGGAAGAAAATGCCGAAAAACCTGAAGGTCATTTTGATGCGATGATTCAACTTCCGGTGGAAAAAATCATCCTGACATCGACCACTCACATTCCACATCTGGATATACTGAATGTGACGGAAAAATTGATAGGATTTCCGAATTTGGATTTGATTTCTTCTGAGAAAACCTGGGCACGGATTGATGCCGGGCAGGTGGAAGATTTGGGTGCGGGGCCTTCGGCAAATACAGAGATAGTCATTGATTTAGATCCTGATTGGATTATGATTTCTACCCAAGGAGATAATCTGAAGTACTTGGATTTGCTGGAGCAAGCCAACATTCCTGCAGTGATCAATGGAGAATATGTGGAGCAGCATCCGCTTGGGAGAGCTGAATGGATCAAGTTTACGGGCGTACTGTTGGGCAAATATGAGGAAGCGGTAGTCGCTTTTGATAAGGTTGAGAAGGATTATTTGGAAGCTGAGAGATTGAGTGATTCCATTAGTGATTCCCTTCTTCCTACAGTACTGAGTGGAGTGCTCTATCAGGATATTTGGTATGCTCCGGGAAGCGAGAGCTGGGGAGCGAATATCCTCGAAAATGCAGGGGGAAACTATATTTTCTCAGATCAGAAAGGAACCGGAAGCGCGCAGTTGAATTATGAATTTGTGCTGGAAAATGCATTGGAAGCTGATTTTTGGATAGGTTCTGCTGATTTCCCTGATTTGAAGACTATGGGGAATTCGGAGCCCCGCTACAAAGCTTTTAAAGCTTATCAGTCGGGAAATGTGTTTTCTTATACGCAGAAGCGGGGGAGAGCGGGCGGACTGGAATATTTTGAACTGGGATATATGCGGCCAGACCTGATTCTTAAAGATCTGATCAAAATCCTTCATCCTGACTTACTTCCCGAGTATGAGTTGTATTTTTATCAACAACTCGATGAAAAAAAGTAGTCCCATCCTTCTCCTTTTTGTAGCACTGATTGTGCTGGTTTTGAGTTTTTTGCTCAATGTGAGTTTGGGATCGGTGTCTATTTCTCCAAGTGAAATTCTCTCAGGGATTTTCACGGGAGAATGGACAAAAGCATCTCGTGAGCAGATTATTCTGAACTATAGGATTCCCAAAGCATTGGTTGCGATTCTCGCAGGAATAGGACTCAGCATCAGCGGACTTCAGATGCAGACTTTTTTTAGAAACCCACTTGCGGGGCCTTATGTGCTGGGAATTAGTTCCGGGGCTGGGCTTGGAGTGGCGATCTTAATGCTTGCAGGGTCAGCGTTTGGGTTGTCCTCTTTTGGGGGAGCAATTAATCCTTGGGCAATTGCGATTGCCGGTACGTTAGGCGCAAGTTTGGTATTGCTCTCGGTGAGTTTGGCAGCTTGGAAAGTCAGGGACAGCATGACGCTTTTGATCGTAGGCTTGATGTTTGGATCAGCTGTTTCAGCGATTATTTCGGTTCTTTCCTATTTTTCGGGTGCCGAATCATTGAAGCTTTTCACCATTTGGTCGATGGGTAGTCTGGGGGGCTTGGTTTGGAATCAGGTCTGGGTGTTGGGATTGGTGATGTTTATAGGGATTATTCCCGTGATTGCTTCTGTCAAATCCTACAATGGAATGCTTCTGGGTGAAAGCTATGCGAAAAGTATGGGGATCAACCCTGATCGCCTTCGTTGGTTGATGATTCTTAGTACCGGCCTATTGGCTGGGAGTATTACGGCATTTTGTGGGCCGATAGCATTTATTGGGATTGCGGTGCCGCACTTGGCAAGGATGGTCTGGAAGACTTCAGATCACCGGATTTTATTTCCTGCCTCAGCGCTGATTGGAGCGAGTTTGCTGCTCTTATGTGATGCTGTGGGTCAGTTGCCGGGATCGGCTCAGACGCTGCCTATCAATGCAGTGACCTCACTCGTAGGAGCTCCTATAGTGATCAGCTTGGTGCTTCGTAAAAATTTCAGTAAAGAATTTTAGGCTATGAAGAAGGAATCAATCATAGGTGAAAATCTCAGTCTGGGGTATACCAAAGGGAAAGTTCAGAAGGAGATTTTGAGTGGATTGAATTTTGAGCTTTTGGCAGGTGAAATGACCTGCTTGCTTGGGCCGAATGGGGTAGGGAAATCAACGTTGGTTAAGGCTATTTTGGGACAGTTGCAGCCATTCAAAGGGGAGGTGTTGCTGAATGGAAGCCCTATTTTGTCCTACGCTAAGGAAGTCTTGGCCAAAGAGCTTTCAGTGGTACTGACTGAACCTTTTCTGCCCGGTAATATGACAGTGGGTCAATTGGTCGCGATGGGAAGGATTCCTCACACAAATTGGACTGGAAAACTGACTGACGGTGATCGCGAAGTAGTTGAAAAAGCACTTCAAGCTACGAAAATTGGATATCTACGTGATGAGAGACTTTCCGAAATAAGTGATGGGCAGCGGCAAAAAGCATTGATCGCAAGAGCTCTGGCTCAAGATGGAAAGGTGATGGTCTTGGATGAACCTACTGCTCATCTAGATTTGGTGAATCGCTACGAAATCATGCATTTGCTTCGGGAGATCTCCAAAAGTCAGGGAAAGTCCATTCTGGTGGTCACGCATGACTTGGAGATTGCACTGGAGACAGCCGATAGATTTTGGTTACTCAATTGCGGAGCGCCTCTGATCTCAGGCTTGCCGGAGGATTTGGTGATTTCGGGAAAGATCAATCAGTTATTGCCCGGAGAGAATTTCCGGTTTAGTCTGGAAAAGGGGAGAATTGAATCGAAAGGGGGAGATCTAAAATTTAAGATTTCCGGACCGAAAGAATTGGCTACGTGGATTTCAAAAGCGCTTGAGAAAGCCGGAATTAAGGAATTACCGGATGAAATTATAGTCAGTAAATCTCCTTTTTTGATTAAATATGCGAGCAATGAATTTCAGAGTGTAGAAGGGTTTTTGGACTTTTTGTCGCATGACTAATCTTCTTTTTTTACCCCAATGGTTTTTGAGGAGGCCGCAGTTTAGAGATATTTTTCCGGCAGCCCTGTCCGATGGGAGAGGAAGTCTATTGATGTAGGTTTTTTTATAAAATGTTGTCTCAACTATAGAAGCGGGAGGAGGGAAGAGGTCTGTTTTACAGGCAGTCGGGAGACTGCATTAAGATGAGTCGGGAGACTTGCGCTAGGCGAGGTTTGTCAGACTGAGCGAAGTCGAAGTCTTATTTCCAAAATTTAGGTTTATACTTCTTTTATTAAATCCATACACTAAGATTGAAGCATCTTTTTCCTATATTTTGGGTTGAAATTTAGACTTTTAATTATTTAAGATTTTATGTTATTTGAACTGATCCGTCTGGAATTCCTAAAGAGTTTCCGATCCACGGCATTTGCCAAGAGCCTGATGGTAGCTATTTTTCTTGGTTTTCTGGCAATTATGCTTTTGGGATACCTTTTGATGGCGGGGATTTTTCTGAGCAGGATTTTGGCAGAACTTGCCGAGGGGCAAGATCCCATTCAGGTGCTGAACTCAGGGTTGATTTTCTTCTTTTTAGTAGAGTTTATGTATCGATATTTCTTACAGCAACTGCCTGTAATTGAATTGGAAAGTCTTTTGCACCTTCCCATCTCTAAGAAAAAAATCATGCATATGTTTCTGGGAAGGTCGTTTTTCTCCCCATTAAGTATAATTGCTTTAGTGCTCTTCACACCTTTTGCGTTCACTGAAATCTCTATTGGCTACGGTGCTTCTGGAGCAATATCTTGGCTGGGGGTAGTGGTGTTTATCAGTTGGACTTTGCACTGGTTTATGCTTTGGTTCAAGCAGCGTTTTGAGGATAGTCTGTTAGGGGTGTTGATCGTATTTATAGTTCTTCTGTTTGGTGGAGGGTCTACTTACATGGGCTGGTTTAATTTGGGTGAAGTGGTTGCTCCATTTTTCACCTATGCTATGGGCAGTTTTCTACCGATGGCTTTGCTGCTGATGGTGTGTATGGTAGGCTACTATCTTGCGTTTTCCTACTATTTGAACAATGCTTATCTGGAAGATCTTGCCAAGGAAGAGGAAGTTCGATTTGTAAATCAATCTGTAGGATTCTTTTCCAGATTTGGAATGGCCGGAGAGCTTGCAGACTTGGAGTGGAAGCTGATTATCCGTCACAAAAAAAGTAGAACATTCCTAATGCTAAGCGCATTCTTCTTGCTGTACGGGATGATTTTCTATAATAATCCTCAATACAATGATGCCGGAGACGGGTTTAATTTCATCTTTATTTTCGTAGGAGTTTTTATCACGGGTATATTTATGATTCAGTACGGACAGCTTTTCCTAAGCTGGAATTCGGGATACTTCGATTTTTTTCTTAATCGAAAGGATGGTATCAAAAATCTAGTAAGAGGAAAATACCTACTGCTGCTGTCAATCTCCTTATTATGCTTTTTGCTGTCAATTCCCTATGTCTATTTTGGTTGGAAATTCCTGTTGATCCACTTGGCCACTTTCCTCTTCAATGCCGGTGTTTTGATCCATTTGATTATCTACTTGGCTATTTGGAAACCCAAACCAATGGATCTGAATAAAGGGGCGATGTTCAATTACGAAGGGGTGGGAGCAGCTCAGTTTTTGATGATTATCCCTATGATGGTGGCTCCATACGTGATATATGTTCCTTTTGCACTGCTTTTCAATTCCTATGTCGGTTTGTTGGCCCTGGGTACTATAGGCGTGGTGGGGATTTTATTCTTCAACAAACTTTCAACTATTAATGTAAATCGGGTTTTGAAAAACCGATACGAAATTTCATCTTCATTCCGTCAAGAGTTATGATCCAAGTTACCGATCTCAAAAAACAATATAAAGAAGCTGTGGTTCTCGATGTGGCCAATCTAACCATTCCCAAATCCGAGTGCTTTGGATTGGTGGGAAATAATGGCGCAGGCAAGACTACCTTGTTTAGAATTATGCTCGATCTTGTGAGAGCCTCACAAGGAAAGGTAGAGATTGATTCCAGGGATGTAAGCAAATCAGAAGACTGGAAGGCCACTACCGGAGCGTATCTGGATGAGCACATGCTATTGTCTTATTTGACCGCAGATGAGTATTTCCAGACATTGCGAAAAATCTATGGTTTATCAGAGGCTGATTTGCAGCTTCATCTGAGCAAGTTCACAGAGCTGTTTAACGATGAAATAGTGGGAAAAAAGAAATACATCCGTGATCTGTCAAAGGGAAATTTGAAGAAAGTGGGAATTGCAGCTGCTTTGATGGGGAGTCCGGAGGTGGTGTTTTTGGATGAGCCATTTGAAAATTTGGATCCAAGCTCTCAGATCCGACTGAAGAAATTGATTCTTCAGGAAAAGGAGAATTCCCAGGTTACCTTCTTGATATCCAGCCATGATTTGAACCATGTGACGGATATCTGTGATCGTATTGTCTTACTTGAAAAAGGCAAGATCATCAATGACCTGAGAGATAAATCCGCGATGCTGACCGAGCTGGATGCTTATTTTACAGGCTGAGCTGTGGAAATCATGTTCATTTACTTAGCTTAAAATAAACATGATGTAGAATAAGTGATTTTTCTGGACAGGTTTTGCATACATGTCCATATTTTGTTAAAATCTGAACATATAGTCGATATGTGTCCACCAAATGGACGTATAATTAGTGTGTGTTCATTTTTTTATATAAAAATGGACATATTTATTTTTTCATGTTCATTTAATCAGTAAATTTGGACACGATAAAAAATGTATTCTATGCCTTACGATCGGAATATTCCCTTTAATGGCTTGCCTTTACTTCCTCCATCCAAGGAAGTGGAAGAAGATATTACGATTCTAAAAAAACTGGTAACTGCATCGAGAGCACTAGCTTCTGTGAATGCCAGCGTACTTCGCTTGCCAAATCCAACGATGTTGGTGAATACCATCGCTCTTCAGGAGGCCAAGAGTTCTACTGCTATTGAGAATATTTTTACGACAGAAGATGAATTGTACAAAGCAGTTTCAGACTTGATCCAAGAGGAAAGAGCAGATTCGGCGACCAAGGAAGTGCTGCGGTATAGGGAAGCGCTCTGGGAAGGATATGCAACCATGAAAGACAAGTCTAGCATTAATCAAGACGTGATCTTGGGGGTGTTCAGAGAAGTGAAAAACACGAATGCTGGTTTTAGATCTCCTGCCACACAGACGATTATCAAGCGGGGCAATAGTGAGTTTCGATCAGGGGAGACCGTTTACACTCCACCCAGGGGAGAGAAGTTGCTTCAGGACTTGATGGATAATTGGACGGAATACCTCTGGAATGACAATGACTTTCCGACGGATCCGCTGCTGAAAATGTGCATTTCCCACTATCAATTTGAAGCGATTCACCCATTTGCAGATGGAAATGGGCGAACGGGTAGAATTTTGAATCAGCTTTATTTGGTCAATAAAAGACTTCTCGATCTTCCTGTGCTCTATCTGTCAAAATACATCATCGTGCATAAAGAAGACTATTATTACCATCTAGGTGGAGTTACACAGCGGGCTGACTGGAAGACTTGGATCTTATTTATGCTGGAAGCGGTGGAGAAAACTTCTATTCTCACAGAGGATTTGATCCGTCAAATTATCGTCCAAATGAATGCCACACTTGAGTATGGGAAGTCAAAAATCAAATGGTATTCGAAAGAGGTCAATGAACTGGTTTTTTCCCAGCCGTATCTCAAATCCAAAACGCTAGGGGTATTGATGGGAGTGAGTTCAAGAACGACGTTGACGAAGTATTTTTCTGAGCTAGCGGAGGCAAAAATTCTTTTCCCCAAAAGAGATGGGAAAGAAGTGTATTATGTGAATGAAGAACTTGTTAGGATTTTGGCAGATTGAAATAGGGTTTTGTTTTTTTTATCTGTGTATGTAAAGTTTTAATAACCAGATGATAATGTCTTTATAGTAATAAAATCTATATTGGCTAGACGCTGACCGTATTATTAATTATATGTTAGTTCAATAAAATATTTATATTCACAACTTTATATCTAATTCACATCTTTAAACTATCAAATGAAACTTTCCAAAAACCTTATTTTATTAGCTGCAATAAGTCTTGGCTTCTCATGTGGCTCTAGTGAAAACGAATCACCTGTCGATTCAGCGTTGATAGTCGGAGGATGGGATATGGAATCCTACGAATATTCAATTAGTACAAAAATGACATATGGAGAGGAGGTTTTTGAAACTTTCAACAGGGGTGTGGCTACTGAAAGCGACGCCCAGGTGATTTTTAGCGAATCTCCTAATACTTACTCTGGAAAAGGGAGTTATGTTATTTTACTGACGGCAGAGGTAGATGGTGAATCGTTCGAAGAGGAAATTAAGTTAGACAACCTTTTTCAAGATGGTACTTGGGAAATCAGTGGTGATAAACTAATTGTAGATAACTCAAGTCAGCCATCACAAGAAATTACCATCGCCAAATTGAATGCCAATTCATTGGTATTGAAATTTCTTGAAGAATCGACTGTAGATTATCCAGGATCTACTATAGTGAGTAAAAGAGAAGGTACAGCCACTTACACTCGTAATTAATACTTCAAAAAGTCCCTCCAAACGCTCGGAGGGACTTTTCACATTCCTATCCATACCATTGAATGGATAGAGGTTCAACCTTTAATCAACCAATTTATTTCCATCCGCCGCCTAGGGCTTGGTATATATTCACTTTGGCATTCATCTGCTTCATCTTAGTCTCGATCAATTCGAATTTGGATTCCAGCGCATCCCTTTGTGTCAGCAGCACTTCCATATAATCCGCTCGCGCTGATTTGAATAGTTCATTGGAAATATCAACTGACTGGGTAAGTGCCTGAACTTCCTGCGACTTTAGATTATAGGCTTGATCCAGATTCCGGATATTGGAAAGCTGGTTTGCAACTTCTATATAAGCGTTCAAAATGGTTTGTTCATAGTTGTAGATAGCCTGAATCTGCTTGGCATTTGCAGTCAGATACTTTGCTTTGATAGCATTTCTATTGATCATGGGAGCTGCCAGTTCACCGGCGACAGAATAGATCAGAGACTCAGGGGCCGTGAAAATGTAGCTTGGGTTGAAGGCATTAAACCCAAGACCGGCAGTGATGGCCAAAGAAGGATAGAAGTCAGCTTTTGCCACCGAGATGTCAATTTTTGAAGCTGCCAATTCGAGTTCAGCCTGTCGGATATCAGGACGGTTTGCCAATAATTGGGAAGGAATTCCGGTCTGGATTGTTTCTGGGATCAAATCTCCAAATGCAGCTGAGTTTCTCTCTACCCGCTGTGGAAATCTTCCCACCAGAAAGTTGATTCGATTCTCGACCTCTATGATATCTTGTTGAATACCATATTGTAAACTCTGGGTATTGAGCACCTGTGCCTGAAATCTACGCACAGCCAGCTCTGTCACCCGGGCTGCATCTTTCTGATATTTTACAATCTCCAGCGCATTAGTTTGAATCTCAATATTCTGCTTTACAATAGCCAGCTCATTGTCCAGGGCCAGCAATTCATAATATGAGTTGGCGATCTCGGAGACCAGGTTGGTCACCATAAAGTTTTTGCCTTCCACACTGGCCAAATACCGGCTCATTGCAGCCTTTTTGGCATTTCTGAGCTTGTGCCAAATATCGACTTCCCAAGTGGCATAAGCTCCAAGCATATAGTCTTGAAGTGGATCAGGCATTTCTTTACCCGGCTTGATGTCGGTATTGGCATCATTTGCACCTTGGCTGGTATACCTGCCGAGCTTATCCACTCCTGCCGCTGCCCCGATATTCACTGAAGGTAGAATCTCTCCTTTGCGAACTCTAACCTCATTCTGTGCGATCTGAATTTCCTGCAAGGTGATATTCAGTTCCTGATTATTACTCAGTGCAGTGTCAATCAGTGCCTTCAGGTAGGGATCTGCAAAGTAATCTTGCCATTTCACTTCTGATGCAGTATTTGCTGTGTCCTGAGCGCTGTCGGTATAGCCTTCGGGTACCTCGCTATTTATGTCTTTCTGTAGTAACTCAGGAGTTTTGCAGCCAGTCACGGCTAAAGCTATTGTCACTGATACAAGACATATATGTATTGTTTTCTTAAGCATGTGAGTGGTGTTTTGGTTCGGATAATGGACTTTCATCTTCATTCATGATCAGATGTCGACCATCCGCCAAACTTCCAAATATGAAGTATAGGCCCGGAACAATGATCACCCCGAAAACGGTACCGAATAGCATGCCTCCAAGTGCAGAGGCGCCGATGGTATGGTTACCGATAGCTCCCGCTCCTGATGCCAAAATCAATGGAATCAAACCTGCGATAAAGGCAAATGATGTCATCAAGATCGGGCGAAAACGTACCTTGGCGCCTTCTATGGCTGCCTCAAAAATGCTCAATCCTTCCTGACGTTTCTGAACGGCAAATTCCACGATCAGTACGGCATTTTTACCCAATAAACCGACTAGCATAATGAGTCCAATCTGCGCATAAATATCATTGTCCAGCCCCATCAGTTTCAGTAATAAGAAAGAGCCGAATACTCCTGCAGGCAGCGAAAACACAACTGCGAGCGGAATGATGAAGCTTTCATACTGTGCTGCCAATACAAAATACACGAATACCAATACGATCAGGAATACATAAAGAGCTTCGTTTCCTCTGTTGGATTCATCATATGAAAGTCCTTCCCAGGCAATGTCGTAGCCTTTAGGCAGTGTCTGGGCAGATACTTCTTTGATTGCTTGAATTGCGTCTGCAGTCGTAAATCCCGGCGCCGGAAGTCCACGGATGGATGAGGAATTGTACATGTTGAATCGGGTGACTTCATTCGGTCCCTGAGTTTTCTTCATGGTCATGAATGCTGAGTAGGGAACCATTTCTCCAGCTTCATTTTTGACAAATAGATTCAAGACATCGGAAGGAAGTCTCCTAAATGCAGGATCTGACTGTACATATACTTTGAAGAATCTGCCAAACCGGATAAATCCCTGCTCATAAGTACTACCGATAAGGATGTTCAGGTTTTCCATCGCTTTTCCTATGGATACACCCTTCTGCATTGCCTTGTCGTTATCTATTTCCAATTCGTATTGGGGATAGTTTGCTGCAAAGAAGGTAAACAAGCCTGTGATTTCTTTTCGCTTGCCCAAGTCATCCATGAATTGCTTGTTGATCTTGTCAAACTCTTGATAATCAGTAGTAGTGGTCTGGTCTAAAAGACGCATAGAGAAGCCACCTGAGGAACCAAATCCCGGAATTGCCGGTGGTTCGAAGAATTCTATCACCGCACCTAGACCTTTGGATTCTTCTTCCAGTTCTTCCATGATTTCTTTCACGCTGTGCTTTCGTTCGCTCCATGGTTTTAGGTTGATCAAACAAGTACCTGCATTGGATCCACGTCCTTCAGTCATGATTTCATAGCCCGCCAGAGAAGAAACGGATTCCACACCGTCTATCTCCTCACAGATTTTCTGTAGCTTCTGTGAGACTTGATTGGTTCTTTCCAGTGTGGCACCGGGAGGCGTTTGGATTATGGCGTAGATGGTACCCTGGTCCTCACTTGGGATAAATCCTGAAGGCAAAATTTGATTTTCGAAGACAATTCCTACACCGAAGAGTAAGAGAATTCCGAATGTAAGCCACCTTCTGCTTACCATGGATCTTAGCAAGCTTACATATTTACCGGTCAATTTATCAAAGCCACTGTTGAAACTATCCAGTGCTTTGGTCAGTAGATTTCTCTTCTTCTCTTTCCCATGATTGTTTTTCAACAGCATAGCACACAGCACAGGTGTCAGCGTCAACGCAATGATGGCGGAAATCACAATAGAGCTGGCCATGGTGATAGAAAACTGGCGATAGAATGTGCCTACAGGTCCACTCATAAATGAGATGGGCAAGAATACCGATACCATGACCGCAGTGATGGCGATGATCGCCCCACTGATTTCACCGAGCACTCGTTTTACAGCCTGATAGGGTGTCAAATGAGGGAACTCCTCCATCTTGGCATGTACGGCTTCCACCACCACAATCGCATCATCTACCACAATACCGATGGCAAGTACCAAAGCAAATAGCGTAATGATATTGATCGAGAGCCCGAACATCTGAAGAACAAAAAAAGCTCCTATCAGCGATACGGGGACTGCTATGATAGGGATCAACGTAGATCGCCAATCTCCCAAAAAGACAAATACAACCAAGGCTACCAAGATAAAGGCATCCCGAAGTGTATGGATCACCTGCTCGGTGGACGCATCCAAGAACCGGGATACGTCATAACTGATTTTGTAATCCATTCCGGGAGGAAAGGAAGCCTTCATTATTTCCAGTTCCGCTTTTACTTCTTCGATTACATCACTTGCATTGCTACCATAGTTTTGCTTCAATACAATTGCTGCCGACGGGTGACCATCCAAGTTGGAGTAAATATCAAAGAACTCACTTCCCAATTCGGTTTTGGCAATATCTTTCAGTTTGATGCTCTCGCCTTCCGCATTTGCCCGGATAATGATATTGTCATATTCTTCGGGTTTGCTAAACCAACCTTTGTAAGTCAATACGTATTCCAGAGATTGAGCTTCAATACCTGAACTTTGTCCTATTCTGCCGGGACGTCCTATTATACTTTGCTCTTGCATTGCTTCCATGACTTCTTCCACAGAGATGTTGTAGGCACGCATACGGTCAGGATTTAGCCATACACGCATCGCATAGGTTCTGCTACCTAATATCTGGGATCTTGCCACTCCTTTGATCCTGTTGATTTCAGGGATCATATTCACGTTGGCGTAGTTATACAGGAATTTTTCATCCATATTTTCGCTCGTGGAATACAGGTTGACATACATCAGCATACTTGGCTGTATAGGCGTGATTACCACACCTTCTCTCTGTACGAGTTCGGGTAGGAGAGGCATTACCTGATCCACCCTGGTCTTGACCCGTATGACAGCCTGATTGGGGTCGGTACCGGGTTCGAAGATGATGTTCAGCGTGGCTTCTCCTGCACTGGTAGCATCCGTGGCCATGTAACGCATGCCTTCCACTCCGTTGATAGAGTTCTCCAGTGTAATAAGCGTGGATTTCACAAGTACATCTGCACTTGATCCCGGATAGGCTATGAAAATACTCACCGTCGTAGGTGCAATCTGGGGGAACTGCGAAATTGGCAGTTGCTTGATGGCCAGCGAACCTACAAATACGATAATGAATGAAATCACAATCGCGAGGACTGGTCTTTTTATGAATGTAGTAAACATTTTACTTCTGGTTTTTAGGAGAGAATAGACTATTCTGCATACAAGCCTAATTGGGACAATGCTGTGTGTGGCTGCACGAAATCGTAATGGATTTCATCATTTTCCCTTACCAGCCGAAGACCTTCCAGAAGGATCTTGTCAGTCTTTTCCAACCCACCCGAAATAGCATAAATGTGCGGAAGTTCGGCGGCGATAGTTATCTCTCTGGAGCGGATTTTATTTTCATCATCGATGACATACACATATTTCTTATCCAGTACCTCAAAAGTTGCTTTTTGTGGGATAAGCAATGCGTCCGTGAGCGCAATGCTCATTTCTATATTGCCTGTTTCTCCATGTCTCAATAGACCATCCGGATTTGGGAATGTGGCTCTGAAGGCAATATTACCGGTCTCGTTATTGAAATCTGCTTCAATTGTTTCCACTATTCCCGGATAGGTGAAGTACTTATTGTTTGCCATTAGGAGCTGGACAATGACATTATCCTCGCTCTTCACTTCTGCTTGGTATTCTAAGTATTCTGCTTCCGGAACATTGTAATAGACCCACATCTTACTGTTGTCTGAGAATTCAGAAAGAAGCTCTCCTTCATCCAGTAAACTTCCTTCACGAACCCGGAAGCGGCCGATAATTCCATCAAAAGGGGCTCTGATTTCCGTGAATTGTAAGTGTACTTCTGCAAGAGCGAGCTCCGCTTTTGCTTTTGCCAATTTTGCTTTTGCCATGGCCAATTCATTTTGTGCGACGATATTTCTATCGGCCAGTGTTTTGGTGTTTTGATACTCGATCTCTGCGAAATCCACTTCTGCTGCCGCACTTTGCTGCTCCGCTTCATAGAGTTTAGGCATGATTTTGAATAAAAGCTGTCCTTTTTTCACGAGTTGACCTTCATCTACATAGATCTTCTGTAGGTAGCCTCTTTCTTGTGCACGAAGCTCAATATGTTGGATAGAATGGATTTGGGAGACATACTCTTTGGTGATTAAAGTATCCATGAGTAAAGGGCTAGTGACCGGAAATTTGGTTTCACTTTCCTTATGCTCTTCTCCGTGTGAGCTACAGCTTGCAATCCACAAAGTGCCGCATAGGCTCAAGAGCATGAAAATTTGATTTTTCATATGATTGTAATTTGTTTTTCAATGGCCATATGGAATCTCGCATATGGGATAATCATCCCAGTTTGTGACTTTTGAGTCATGCTCGATTTCATAGGTTGATTTTTTAGAAACGAATAGTGCTTTTCGGGTGATTTTGGGCGTGTATAACAGATACACGGAAGCTCTAATAGCTATTCGCTATGTCGTTAAGAGCAGTAAGTAAACAGTGGGAATAGGCAAAAAGAATAGCCTATTATAGACGGTATTATATCCGGAAAACCTGAATTACAAGATGTAATCGATTTGGCGAAATAGTTGAAAAGCGCTCACGGTAAAGCAAGCGGATATTTGCAATATGAACTAGATAACCCAATAAAAGGGTACAAAAAATAGCAGTAAAATAATTGCTGTATTCTACGAATTTCTTAAAAGAGACAAGGGAATCATCCTTTTCCTCGATTTCGAAGATGTTTAAGTTCTCATTCTCGGATTTATGACCGGTAGAACCTTTTTTGATTGTGGATTCTTGATGGCTGTCTGAGCTGAAAAAACCGGAATCTGCCGATGAGGCATCGTCCAGAGCATATACTTGACTATATCCACTTGAGAAGAGGATAGATAGTGCTAGTAAAAGTCTGGTTACCAATTGCGTCATTAGAGTGCGAAATAATACAATCTATATTTGATAGACAAGGGAAGCGTATTAATTTTTGTGAAATTGGGATGAACTACAAATCCTCCTCTTATGGGGTTGTCAATTTGGATTGACTAGTCTAGCTACCTGTTATTCTGAGGTAAGACTGTTTTCAAACAGTTGAACACCATTATAAAAGGTTGGTGTATCGGCTTGTCTCCCCACAGACTAGGTAATTTATTTGTTTACCTTTTTTACCCACCTAAGACTAAGTAGCAGAATCAAGTTTAACAAGACTATAATATGCTATGTACAGATTAAGGATAAAAAAGATAGTATGGACAGTTGCTGTCATGCTTATGGGGGGATTTCTTTCTCCGACACATGCGCAGATAAAGGAGAGAGTGGTAGAACGCGCCAAGGAATCATCCTCAAATAAAGCTGAACGGACAGTGGACGAAACCATTGAATCTGTGGGGGACGGTATTGTCAATGGTGTAAAAGGGATTTTTACTAAAAAGGGTAAAAAGAATAAAGATAAGGGCGATAACCAGTCTAACGGGATGAGGTCTGGCGACGGACAGGGTATGAGCGGTGAGTATGGTTCGGAAGATTGGGCGGATGAACAAAGCCAGGGGACTATGGATTCGGAGATGCTTTCACAAGGCTCCCCAAGCCTTTCCAAATACACCAAATTTTCCTTTGTTCAGGGGGAAGACATCATTGCCTACGATGATTTTATGCAGGACAAGGTAGGAGACCTTCCTGCCTCATGGATCACTACCGGAACGGCCGAAATCGTCAATTTTGACGGCATTGATGGCAACTGGGTATGGTTCAACAAGACCAAAGGAAACTTCATACCCGAATACCTCAGCGATTTTCCCGAAAACTTTACGGTGGAGTTTGACCTGATGTATGACTTTGCTTTTGGCGCTTTTAGTATGAGCAGGAGTTTGATGCTGGTGTTTACAGACATATCCAACCCTGAAGGAAATATGGACTGGGATGGAGGCGGAGATTACTTTAACCTCCAGAAATTATCTGACAACTATTTGGGGATCCAGTTTTCAGGAAATAGTCATGATGGCGGCCCTTATATTATTGCCAGAAAAGCAGTTCACACAGAGAAGGGATTGAATTTCAGGAATGATTTCAATGCTAAGCATCTTATAAACGCCGAAGGCGCCAACGAGCCTATTCATATTTCTATTTCCCGGATGCGTAGACGCGTTCAGGTCTTTGCCAATGAGGAAAAAGTATTGGATCTGACAGCTGCTTTTCAGAAAGACGTCAAGTTAACCAGTGCTAGATTTTTTGTCAACAACGCTACGGATGGAGACAATTATTACCTCAGCAATATCAGGTATGCCGTAGGTCAACCGGATACCCGAAATAAACTTCTGGCGAGCGGGACGTACAGCACCTCTGCAATCACGTTCAACTCCGGATCAGCAGAGATCAAACCTGAGTCCTATGCCATTCTTAAAGAAATCGCAGATGCTTTGAAGTCCGAGTCTGGTAAGTTTGTATCAATCATCGGGCATACTGATAGCGATGGCTCAGCTGAACTCAACCAGCGTCTTTCCGAGGAACGTGCGGCTGCGGTAAAGATGGCTTTGCAAAATGAATTTGGTGTAAGCAATACAATGGAAACTTCAGGAAAAGGAGCTTCGGATCCTATAGCTGAGAACAACACACCGACGGGCAAGGCAAATAATAGAAGGGTAGAATTTATCCTCAACTGATTCCATCTACTTTCAAATTAATTACCGGCGCTGTTCAAATTGAGCATGTTGGCCTTTTAATCTTATGTGATTTTTACAAAATAACTTTAAGACCTATGAAATCGACACGATTAAAATCATCATTAAACACACAGGGCTCCGCCAGCTGGCGGATTAATCGTCAAAGATTCCATCCTGTTTCCTTCGTCACGGGACAGGTTATGACCCTTAAAAAATCAATTATAAACATATGAAAAATAAAAAAATAGTAGTCGCACTGTTAAGTTTGTCAACTCTTCTGATTCTGTCTTATTGCAAAGAAAAAGAGGAGCCTGCCACTGATTACTCCCGGTTTATGATGGGAGAATGGACCATCTCCGAGACTTTCACTTTGTCTGGTGAGCCTGAAATTATTGATGATTGCAACCGCGAAACTTCCTACAATTTTATGGCTGGTGGAGTACTTAATGTCAATCCCCGTGTGACTGCAAGTGATGGAAATAGCACTTATTGTGCAGCAGTGCTGAATGATGGGTTGGGAGTGGATATAAATTACCTGATTACAGGGAATAGAATGGAAAGTGAGTTGGGAAATGCCACGCTGGAAAAAATCAGCAATAGCTCAGTCAGACTTACTTTTGACGAAGAAGAATTCGGTATAGTGGTGTTGGTGAAAAGGTAGTCTCAGCAGGGATAAGAACCTCTGACCATAGGTTTGAAAAGCATCAGGAGCAATCTTGGTGCTTTTATCTTTAGTTAGATCAAAAGAAGAGCTAATTTTTATAGCGAGGCGTTTAACTTATGGATTCTTTGCAATTCTAACTAAACTTTCAATCTCAATGACGGTCAACATTACGATTTCATTCCTGCTACTTATTGGGGCAGCTGTTTTTAGTGACAATTCTAGTAATTCAACGAGAGAAACCGAGCAGAATTCAGTGCAAACGGAAAGAGCAGGATCCTTTACCTTATGTCCGGATGGGAGTTGTACCAAGAATACCTAACAAAGTTGCAGAACTAAATGACTGATTTAAACTGGACAGATAAATACAGAATAAATGATCTTATTTTGAGGCAATTAATGGCTGCAATAGAATTGCTAATGCATATTTCAGGTTTAAGGATCTGCCAATTATCTATTCCAAATAAGCGGATTATCCTTTGGTTCTGATTTTCCAGCCAATTCCACCAATGATCAAAATAGAAGCTAGGGCAAAAGGCCATATGAGAATTGGGGATTGTTGTATCGGATCTATATTTCCGGAAACCACCAATCCTGCCCAATAAAAAGGATGGCTAAGCTCCTCATCGGGATTTGCTTTTAAATATTCACGTTTGGCATGGGCAAGAGCGATATTTTTTGGCTGACCATCAAGCAAAGACTGATAAAAAGAGACCATAAGCGTTTCAGAACTTTTATCCGGAAGTTGCCATAGACCCATGATCAGACTTGGAACTCCCGCATAAGAAAATGCGGTCGCCAAACTTTTTACGCCTTCCCCTTTTTTGATCGGACCGTAGCCTGTATTACATGCACTTAAAGTTGCTAGATCAGCATCAAGTCTCATGTTGTAAAGTTCATAAGCATGGAGCCTGCTGTCATCTGCAAAGACAAAATTCGATCGTTCACCCTCCTGATCATTGATTTCGGCATGCATGGCAAGGTGCAGGATTGAATATTCCGGAGCCTTTTGCAGAAAAAATGCTTTGTCCAGATTAGTTCCCTGATGGATCATCCCGCCCAGTAATTCGGAAATCCTCATTGCTTCTGATGCCGCTCCCGGCAGACTTGTGGCAGTACTGTCACGAAGAAAACCAATCTGCTGCGGAGAAGAGTAATCCGGAGCAAAAGCTGCGAAGGTCGGGGGGGTGGGATTTTTCTTACCACTTTGAAGCAACCAAAGTGGCAGAGATGAGGAGTAACTTATTTCATGCCGGTTAATCAAAAAACCTTCGGACTTCCCAGCTGGGGTCAACGCTTCAAATGGCACATAGTTGATGATATCATCCGGAATGATTAGCAGGTTTTGAAGCAATTCTTTTTCAACCGGTGGTGGACTCAGGAATGTGAATAGTTGTGACGAAGAAGTATAGAAAGCTTTATCTCTGCTTCTTAATTGATCCATGGTCCGATTCACCATCTCTCTTAATTGATCCGTGGATCCCAGTCTATGCAGAAGGATTTTGGATTTGGAAATTTCAAACAAATAGGCCGTAGAATCTGTGACTAGGTATCGCAATAGCGTGGTTTGCTTATCCAACTTGGCTTGGATTTGAGCTAGGTTTACATGGCTTTGACTCAGACTGAGGTATTGGGGAGTTACTTTGTCCAAATGCGCCTCCAGTTTTTGGAGTTCCCGCTCATGGTGGTGAAGTTTTGACTTCAAAAAATCCTTTTGATTTTGGGCAGCAGAATCATTTTGAAGACTATGCCATTGATCTTTGTAGTGGGCGATGAGTTTGCGATGCTCATCTTCCATTCGCTGTATAGAATCAGGAATCAGGATATCAGCATGTCGGGCATTTTTTATAAATTTTTTCCAGTCCTGGCTGCTCCTGTTATTTTCCAGCTTTTCAATCAAACTGCCTAGTGAATCCGAATTTTGGGGATTGTCTGATCGAAGCTGACACTCGAGCAGTCCCAGCTGGATTTTAGACTGCATGGATGCCAAAGCATCCGTGTAGGCACCGCCGAGGTAATAGCTGTTTAGCATCTCTAGGGCAAGTTGAAAAAGGTGCCGGGCTGTTTCCAGGTCTTGAGTGACCTTTGAGCTGTCAAAAATTGAGAGGTAAGTTTGGCCTGCTACAGTCAAGCCGGAGATGTAATTGGAATGCACCTGACCACTAAAATCAGCCAACTGAATTCTTTGTGGTAGGGCAGCAAGACTGTCGGAACCCGTCAGTATAGCTAATGCTTTTGTACTTTGGGCATTTGCCTCTTCAAGGTTGAGTGAGGCAAGTGATATTTTGGCAGCCGCAAAATAATAATCTTTCAAAACCTGAGAATGCTTGGGTGCGGCAATGGCTGAATCAATGTAGCTTTTAGCATCTGTTAGATTATTTTTATCGAGATGGATCAGTGCAATTTTGGCGTAAGTGTCTGACAGTAGTGAGGGGTTAAATTCATAGGCGCCTTTTAGATTCAATGCCTGCAGGTAATGAGAAATGGCAGCGTCAAGATTCCCGTTTAGAAAATGTAATTCGGCAAGCTCTTCTTCGGAACTGACGAGGTAAATCAGGTATTCACTGACTTTGCTGTGATCGATGGTCGAAACCAGAGCTGCGACTGAGTCACGGTACTTGGTCGCTTCATCGAGTTTTCCCTGCCGGGAAAGCACATGAATATGTTTGTTCCAGTAATTCAATACCAACTTGGTGTTTGGATCGTCTTTTTTCTGTGCGATTAATCGATTTCGTTTTCCAAAGCTCTCGTCCTGATTCCCCATCAGTAGTCGGATTTTTGCCAGTAACCCCTCAGCTTCATTGAGATCCCCATAGCGAAGATTCCAATTGATCAGGTTTCCATACACTGTCATCAGATAACTCTGGTCAGTTCCATCAGCTTCTTCCCAGGTTTTTGACGCTTTTTGGTAGGTTTGGTATTCTTTGTCCGCAAGCCCCAGTAATCCGTAATTGAAAGCCAGATTGTTGTAGGTAAGGCCTACTTCCTGGTGGCTTTCTCCCAAAAAACCGATTTGAATTTCCAACGCTTGCTCATAAAATTCCACAGCCTCCGGGTAGTTCCCGATTTTGTTGTGGATATATGCGATGTCAAAAAGAACACTCGATAAACTTTCTGGGTCAGGATCGGTTGTCGTACTAAGGGTTGTGTGGATTTTTGTGGCTACCGGAAGCGCTTCAGACCATTTTCCGTTATAACCGAGGAAATGATAATAGGCATTTAGTAGAGAAATTTTCTCATCTGTATTTAGCTTGGTACTATCCATCAGTTGAAAAGCATCAGCCAATAGGGGGATGCCTTCCGCTGCATAGTTGTAAGTCATTGCAAGGGAATGGTTCCTTTTCACCCTTAAGTAATTTTGGACTTCGCTGTTCTCATTCTTTCCCGATTCCAATGCTTTCTGCCTCCAGGGTAATGATTCGGCATGCATGGCTAATTCCTGAAGGGAGTCAGCTTTTAGGCTATGCGGGTACCAATCGGCACCTTTGTCCATGTACAGTTCCATAATCCCCACAGTAGATGCAGCTTCGGAAGGGAAATCATCCTTTTTAACTTTTTCTGCCCCGCATGCTCCCAGCAAGAGTAATGAAATCACTGCAAAAGAGGTATGTTTCCTGTTGAAGAGAAAAAAATAGAGTTCTCCTAAAACCTGTACGCTGAGCCGCCATTTATTCCACCCTTTCTCAGCCGATTCATATGCAACATACACCAATGCCCTGATCATGATTTAATTAATTAAAAGTGAACTTAACTTTAAAAAAGAAACCTAACCTTCTCAACTGAGCGATGGGTTTATTTATTCCTTAATTTGAATGTCCATTGCTTTTAAAATGGGTTTACATGGACTGTGGTGAAAATCCCAAACCTTGGAATCTGGTCCCTTCACCTTTTTGCCAATCAGAATATCAACAAGAATTGGTAAAGAGACAGTGTGATGGGCATATTAAAATTAACAAGTGTTTTATGTCATGAAGCGCCGATACAGGATGTATATTCCTACGATGAATATTCCGGCAATAAGAAAGTAATAGAAATTAGTATTTCTCTCACCTTCTACATCTCCTGCATAGATAAAAGCTCCCCAGTAATAAGGGTGCGCTAGATTATGGTCTGCACTGGCCAGGTAGTCTAATTTAGCGTTCCTAATCGCTTCGCTGTATTGCTCTCCATTATAAATGTTGTCATAAAAAAGCGCCATCAATTTGCTTGTAGATTGGTCAGAAACCGCCCAAAGGCTCATCAATACGTTTGGCACATTTGCGTACATAAAGCCTCTTGCAAGGCTAATTGCTCCTTCACCTTTTTGAAATTCACCGGAACCGGAATTGCAGGCTGATAATGTGGCCAGATCAGCGTTCAGTTTCAGATCAAACAGCTCATGGGTATAAAGTATCCCGTCATTCTCATCATCGGCGGATAATAGCAATCCAGAGAAAATAGGATTTTTGGCATCTATATAGCTATGCGTAGCAAAATGCAATATATTTGATTGAATGCCCTCGCTTTTTAGCAAGCTTTCTTTCGCTTCCAAACCGTAATAACCTTTACCAGAGAATTTTTCACTTATTTCTCCAACTTCTCGATCACTATATGGAAGGGGAGAATACGAAGCAAAGTCAAATGTGGCTGTTCGCTCATACTGAGCTATGTGTTTTGGGTCGGTAATATTCTGATAAGGCGCAAAACCCATAAATATGCTGGACTTGCCGTTCAAGTTGGTCGGTTTGAATTTTATCAAAGAGCTTGAATAATGGTAAGTGATCGTGTGACTTTTGAGAAGGTAGTTAAATTCTTTATAGTTGGCTTTTTCTGCTATTGGGTCACTGATAAGGAGCTCGAAGTTGATATAGCTCAGCGTTCCGTCGGGAATTATGATAATTTGTTTAGAAGGTAATAACTCAAGGACGGGAGCTAATAAGTTTTGATATAAGTAATGTGCTGAGTTTTGAAAATCAACTGAGGAAGGAGTTTTGGTATTCCAGATAAACTCTTCTAGATTTCTGGTAAATACTTCATCTTTGTAAATATCCAAAATCCCTTGCTTTTTACCTTTGACATAAGCCAATAAGAATTTGTCGTCCAATTCATGATATTGTAAGATCAGTTTATTCGATCCCCTCAGCTCCTTGATCTGGTCACCTGCCAGAATATCTTCCTGTAGAAAATCCAGACCTCCATATTGCATCGCGTAATAGTTGGGATATTCTTGCTTATACTGGGACAGCAGCCTATTCATTTCCTCCTTCTTACTTACGATGAGACTAAGGGTTGAGTCATTTGAACTGGATTGGATAGCTTTGGAGAAGCTGTCTCTATAGGCCTCTTGTTCCAGTAAATTTATTTCGCTTTTCAATTCCAATTCTTTCACTAGCAAATACTTGGGGATGGTACTATGATAAGCTGTGGATTGTTGGTTCAGATGGTTTTTTAGATTTGAGGATTTGTCCAAGTCTGAAAGTATAAATGCTTTTTCCCAGTAGGATTTATCATCTGTTTCTTGAAATAGTTTGTTTGCAAGCTGGATAGCTTCTGAATAATAGATACTCTTTTGTTGACCGTATTGAGCTTTTGAGCGCAAATTGAAGATCGCACTTTTACTTTTATTCAGCAATATGATCCCAATTATATAGGAGTCTAATGAGGATTTTAATAAATCAAAATCCTCATTTTTCTCAGCGATTTCTTGAGTTATTTCTGCTTTTTTTATAAAGAAGAATGCGGATTGATAAACGTCTGGTATTAGCTCAAAAGGAGGATTGTCTGCAATTCTACGATTCCAATTATAAGCGGGGATAAATCCTTTCAATGCTTCCAGAAGAACATTCTCAGCTTCTGGGAATCTCTTCGATTTCAGATAATAATCTGCTTTTTCGAAAAGATATTCTATGTAGTCGTAAGTTTTGTTCTGCGTCGGTTCATCGTATATTTTCTTTATTTGATTGAAATAATACTCTGCAGAATCCTTATAATCCAATTTATTATTTACTCTAGCCACATTTGTTAGCATCGCAGGCATGTCATCGTTGACCTCTCCCGATAATTTTGCCTTCAAGGCCACAGCCTTTTTGTTATAGTCTAGGCTTTCTTTAAAGTTTCCTCTTTTCTCTTCAATATCGGCTAATACCAAATAAAAATAAGTCATGTAGAAGTTCTCTTTATTGATTTCATAGAGCATTTGATAACCTTTATTTGCATAGGTAAAGGCATGTTCAAGGTCATCTGAATATTCATTTTTGTGAGAATATACATATGCATAATATAAAGAAGTTAAAATTACGTCACCCGGACTTTTGTCACGACCCATTTTTATCAAGTTCAATTCACTTTTTTTCAGGCTTTCCAATGCTTCTTGATATTGCCCTATGTTGATCTTTGGCATGGATTGGTTGAGATAAGTAGTAAAAGCCAAGGGAGTTCCTTCATCTAATCCCTGTTGCTTCAGTATGGTCAGACAGCTGTCGTAATAGCGTAGTGATTGCTCGCTTTCTTTTAGGTTGTTCAGTAATACAGCAAAATTATTATATGCCCTAGCTAAGCCCGAGGGGTCGTTTTTTCTCAAATGTTCTAACTGTTCCTGATATAAGTCTTTACTCTTTTTGTATTGGCCATCGTCGTTTAGAAACGATGCATAGCGGTTGAAAAAAATGTTAATAGTTTCTAATTTATCGGATTTTTTTGGACGTATTATTTCGGACAATCCTTTTTCTAAATAATACAAAGTGCTATCCATATTTGCTTCAAAGTAATGCGAATAGGATAAGTGTAGTAAGGTCTCCAAATAATTATCATACAATTCTTCATTCTTGAAATAACGCTCCAATTCTTTAAGTAAAACTCTATTCTTTATTTCACTTTTCGGAATTGTTATACTTTCAGTCTTTATGCTTTCCAGTTGTGCTATTTTGCTCTTGTACTCAGTACTGTCTAGAGATTGGCTATGGCTCGCAAGAGTTGTGCTACACACAAGGATAAAAAACAGAGCTAAATACTTGAGGTAAATAATTTTCATAGTGTTTATTTAGATGCACGCTACTTTACCGGTAGCTACTTTAAACTACAACTCGGGACTCTCAACAATACCGAAAACGAAACATCTTTCTTCGGTCTTCTTTCCCTGCCGGAGGACAGCATCCCTATTGACCAAGAGAATTTGCTTATTGGCAGAATTCTGTACTCAGAATAATTAACTTTAAGTCACTTCAATTACTTTTTATTCTATCTCTAACAGAATCCGCTCCACCTCATCCATTTTATAGCCGCTGCTTTTTCTCAGACGGATCATTTCCTCTTTTCCCTTGACCGTGTCACCTTTTACTAGATAGCTTAAAGCCATGTACCACTTGGCCTGATCCCGTAGCTGCGTTCCATCGCTATATAGATAGTTGTCAAAATAAAGGATGGCCGAGTCGTATTGCCCGAGTTCAAACTTCGAAATGCCTTTATAAAAATGGATATAATCTGTCTGATATGGTAAAATGCCGGTAAACAAACTGTCAGAAAGGCGATAGTTTCCACTTTCGTAAGCAAGGAATGCAGCTTTCTCCTGATCTTCCGGATTGAACCCTTCCCCACGTGTAATCGGTGACACTACGTTTGGATAAGCGTTGTAGTAAGAAAGAAATGAATCTGAAGTCTGGGGATCTGTATTAGAATCGGTGATTTTTAGGAATAAGAATGTCGCACCTAATACCAGCACCAGGCCGGCAGCAACCTTCCACAGTGAAGTCCAAGGAAGAATTTCACCTTTTTTAGGTTTTGCATCTAACTCTTCATCAACATCCCGCAAGTAGGATTTAAGTTCTATATGTTTATTTCTAATGATCGCTTCACGTGCAGCTTGCTGAAATTCGAACTCTTCCCTTAGGTCCTCGTCTAACTGAAGTAAATTCTCCAATCTCTGTCTTTCCTCCTCAGTCAGCTTTCCCTTAAAGAAGCGGTCAAGCAGTTCATTACCTTCCATTAGTATTCAAATTTTTTGTGTTTAAACGACTCCTTGAGTGCTTTCATACAGCGGGATTTATGGCTTTTGACCACATCGGGGTGATTATACTCCATTATCTGCTGGATTTCCTTCATGCTTTTGTTCTCGTAGTAATAAAACTCGAGGATTTTCCGGCATTTTTCGCCAAGCTTGGCAAGTGATTTTCCAAGGAAAAATACCCTTGGATCAGGTTCTTCTATAAAGAGTTTGGCTTCTTCATAGAATCCCTGAGACCACTCCTGTTCTTCTTTTAACTCAAGGTTGGGGTGTTCTTTTTTTAATTTGGTGAACAGCATGAACTTTCCCATAGAAAAGAGGTAGGTTTTTATACTGCTTTTTTCAAGCTCGAGCTTTCCACTTACAGCTCTGTCGAATAAGGCTATGCTTACGTCTTGATAGATATCATGTAGAAGTTCTACATCCTGGTGATATCGCTTTGCAAATTGTAGGAAAGGCTCCCGATATAATTTGTATATCTCCCCAAGTGCAGCCTTATCCCCAGACTTTAACCTTTCTATAAGAATATCACTCATCTACGTTTAGTCTTAAAAATTGGAATAAGGTAAACATAAAAATAATTTTTCTTAAAACATATACTTAGTTTGTTGTTGTCGGTTTATTTTCAGGATGTTATAAAATCAACTGTCTTATTCAAGTCTCTCCAGACTTCTTTTTACTTAGATGGATCCTGACTAGATAGTCTGAAGTCAGCATTACATACGGTATTTAACAACAAAGTACGCAGCTAGTTTATCGTTGTTGTTGCTATGCTGCTTCTCCAGAAGCAGTACTTAGTACTTATCTAGTTTGAGTCTGTCTCCTGTCAGGCTGGTTTCCCGTTTCATGATCCAATGCTGTCAGTGAGGAGACTTCAGTCTACAGGACACAAGTCTGGAGGCTCCGGATTGATTGCTTTTTACCATAGACTACTCCCAAAATTTTCTTCAAAAATCAATCACTCTCCTTGTTTAAAATCGAATCTGTCTCATTCCAATAGTTTTCAAATCAATCAGAAACAAGGTGTTGACTTGTTCAAATTGTCCCATGATCAACTGAGTCACAAAATCACACATATACAATCCCACAATTCCTGGTACATAGCCCATCACACCATTTTCTGAGCAGCTCGGGACATCTTCAGCGTTTGGCGGTTCGGAGAATAAATCCCGCAAGTGCTTGCTCCCTTTATAATTAAATACCGCTACTTGTCCATGATATCCCAAGATACTGCCATATACTAAGGGTTTTCCCATCTTCACGCAGGTGTCGTTCACAATGTATCGCGTCAGAAAATTGTCACAGCCGTCCACGATAAAGTCGTAATCGTTAAAAATTTGCTTGGCATTTTCTTCTGACAGTAATTCGGGATAGGTAGTTATGGATACATAAGGATTTTGTTTTACTAATTTTTCCTTGGTTACATCCACTTTTAACCGTCCTGCATCTTCAGGCGAAAATAAAATCTGACGATGGAGATTAGATATTTCAACTACATCAAAATCAACAATTCCTAGGGTTCCCACTCCCATCGAAGTTAAGTACTGAAGTAGTGGTGCACCCAAGCCTCCGGCACCGATGACAAGCACCTTTGCTTCTTTTAGCATTGTCTGCCCAGTCAAGCCCACATCCTCCAGCATTACCTGCTTATTGTAGCGATTGAATTCTTCTCTGCTAAGCATAGTCTTCACTGAATTTTCGGTCCCAGTCTTTATGAACGGCCTCGTATCCCTTGGCTTTGATCAATTCCACTATCTCCTGAACCGGACGATCATCGGAAATCTCAAACTGCTCCAGAGATTCAGGTTCTACGGAGTAACCCCCTGGATTTGTTTTTGACCCGGCACTCATTGACGTGACTCCAAGTGGTATAATATTATTTCTAAAGTGCTCCGATTCTCTGGTAGAAATTGACAGTTCCACATCCTCGTTGAATAGGCGGTAAGCCGTCAGTAATTGCACCAAGTGTCTGTCTGTTACGATCACATTGGGTCCAATAATTCCCTCAGCAGGACGCATTCTCGGGAAGGAAATAGAGTATTTTGTTTTCCAGAATTTCTTTTCCAGGTAATCCAAATGAGCGGCACAGTAAAAGGAATCAACCCGCCAATCTTCCAATCCTAATAATACCCCCAATCCGATTTTGTGGATTTCCGCCTCGCCGATTCTATCGGGTGTTTCCAAGCGGTAATCGAAATTCGATTTTTTTCCTTTGGTATGATAAGTTTTGTACACTTCCTTATGATACGTTTCCTGATAAACCAACACGGAGTAAACACCGGCCTCATGTGTTTGTCTGTATTCTTCCACACTTAAGGGCTGAAATTCTATCGAAATATTGGCAAAATAGGGCTTGATAAGCTTGATCGCCTGTAAGAAATAATTGATGTTTACCGTATGGTTCGCTTCGCCCGTGACCAATAAGATATGGTTAAATCCCTCCTTTTTTATCGCTTCAATTTCCTTTATGATTTCATCATCGGAGAGGGTCTTGCGTTTCACTTTATTGGTCAGACTGAAGCCGCAATAGGTGCAGATATTGTTGCATTCGTTGCTCAAATACATGGGTGCGTACAGCTGTATGGTTTTTCCGTATCGCTTTTGGGTCAGCATACTCGACTTTGCAGCCATCTGCTCCAAATAAGGTTCTGCAGCAGGGGAGACCAATGCCTTAAAATCTTCCAAAGACAATTTCGAGGAGGACAGTGCGTGAAGCACATCTTTCTCTGTCTTGGAATAAATCGATTCCTTCACCTCATCCCAAGAGAGGGAGTTGAATATGTCTACAAAGCTACCCATTCAAAAAAGACGTTAAGGGGCTTGATGCAACCGCTGAAGATTGGATCTTTCCCAATTTCGATTCATAGGCCAATCGGCCGGCAATTACCGCCATTTTGAAAGCTGCGGCCATGTCTGCCGGATTTCCCGCTACTGCGATTGCAGTGTTTACCAGAACGGCATCCACACCCAGCTCCATGGCTTTGGCTGCATCAGAGGGAGCTCCGATTCCTGCATCCACAATCACGGGAACCCGACTTTGCTCGATTATAATTTCCAGAAAATCTATTGTTCTCAGTCCTTTATTGGTGCCAATCGGCGAACCTAAAGGCATCACTGCAGCAGTGCCTGCATCTTCCAATAGCTTGCATAAAACAGGGTCTGCATGAATGTAAGGAAGCACAATAAAGCCCAGTTTCGCCAATTCTTCCGTTGCTTTCAAGGTTTCTATCGGGTCGGGCAGCAAGTATTTTGGATCAGGATGAATTTCCAGTTTCAGCCAATTCGTTTCCAATGCTTCCCGGGCCAACTGAGCTGCAAAAATAGCTTCTTTCGCATTTCGAGCGCCGGAAGTGTTGGGTAGCAAATTGACAGACTTGGGTAAATGACCCAAAATCGAGTCAGTATCGGTTTCCAGATCAATTCTTTTCAGTGCTACTGTTACCAATTCAGAACCTGAATTGATAATGGCATGCTGCATTTCTATAGGCGAACCAAACTTTCCCGTTCCCAAAAAAAGGCGTGAGCTAAATTCCTTGTCTGCGATTTTAAACGGGTTCATAGAGTATCTTATTAATGCGTTCCACAATTTCTTTTTTATGCATTGAGTTGGTCAAAATCCCCGATAGAGCAATTCCGCTGATTCCCGTCTCTAGAATAGGGGAGATGTCTTCCAACTGAATTCCACCAATTGCCACGATGGGCGTTTTTCTTTGCTCCTCATTCAATCGGTTGATCAGGCTTCTGTAACCTTCCAATCCGAGTATTGGACTCAGTTTTTCTTTTGTCGTGGTGAATCTGTAGGGACCCAGCCCTATGTAATTGCAGCCTTCTTCTATTCTTTGTACTACATCTTCCACCGTATTGGCGGTTCCGCCTATGATTTTGTCCTTACCCAATATCAACCGCGCTTCTATAATGGCCGTATCTGACAATCCCAGATGAACTCCATCAGCATTGATTTTTTTTGCGAGATTCACGTTGTCGTTCAAGATGAAAGTTGCTCCAAATTGGGCACATAATGACTGTACTTCCAACGCTGTTTTCTCTACAATTTCATCCGGAAAATTCTTCATGCGCAACTGAATCCATTTGCCTCCTGCATTCAATACTTCTTTGCAGTTCTTGAGGTGTTCTTCAGGCGTTTGACCTTGTGATATGAATTGAAATCTATACATGATGATATCCCAATAAGGTGTGATTACTATCCAATACTTTCTCCAAATATTTTTTTCCCCTCTGGCAGGATTCTGTCAGCGAAAGTCCCAAAGCCAAGTTGGAAGCTATCGCAGCAGATAAGACACAGCCTGTTCCGTGCTTGCTGTTAGTACTTTCCTTTGCAGGCAAAAACTCAGTGATCAGTTTTTTTTCATATAAATAATCGACGCCCTTTTTAGTTGCGTGATGTCCTCCTTTCAGGAAAACTGTGCAGTGCTTTACCAATTCGCTTGCGGCATTTTCCTCTGTTTCCTCTCCTGTTATCCATTTCACTTCTTCCAGATTTGGAGTAATCAGGTAGCATTTTTCCAAACTTTTGTAAAAGCGTTCTCTCGATGAAAAATCAAACAAGTCAAATCCTGCGGATGCTCTAAACACGGGGTCTACGACAATTTTTATCCCGGGATAATGTGTGCTCAGAAAGCTTACGATCTTATCCAAATAGTCCACATTGGGCAAAATCCCTGTCTTAATTACCGCGACGGGATACTTTGACAATAAGACCTCAAGTGCAGTCAACACATCCGCTACTTTCTCCCAGCGCATAGCTAGAAAGCTGTCTTCCGTTTGCAGGGTAATTCCCGAGCAAATAGCCAGACCATACACTTTGTGCTGCTCAAACGTTTTGATATCCGCCGTAAATCCGGCACCTCCGCTTGGGTCGAAACCTGCAATTGTCAATACAAAAGGTCTATTATCCTGCATTTTGGTTTTTTCTGAAAGTCTAAAATAGTTCCCGCAGATATACGCTGAAAAGTCCGCAGATCTCCGCAGATCTCACCAATTGAATTAGCTCTTTCATCTCAGTTTACGATGCCCAAATTCATAAGTATTTTTTCAAATGCTTCTACTTTATTCCCGCTCTGCCAGATTGTACCGCAAACAGCTACACCATCAAATCCATTTTCCAAGACTGAAGCTGCATTTGCCTCCGTAATTCCTCCTATACCAATTACTTTCGTTGACCTGTACTTTCCGAACTCAGCTTTCATTTCCTTTTCAGGGGTGTAGCCGGGTTTGGAAATGCTTTCAAAAACAGGCCCGAAGAATGCGTAGCGGAATACCTGATTCAAGCTCTGATACGCTTCCGGAGAATGCACGGAGGTGGAGTAAACCAGTCCTGAATCTTCCATAATCGAATAGTCGCTCGCTGTTAGTTTCCTCCGTTCTGCTTCTTTGAAATGGATTCTGTGAATTCCAAATTCTCCCGCCAAGAGATGATGCTGATGAAGCACTACCCGAGGGAGATATTCTTCTGAAATTGCTGTCAACAAATTTCTGATCTCTTCTTCTCCGGCGTCGGGCTTGCGCAAATGAAACAACTTCAATCCTGCGGCAAATAATTGGTTAATTGCCGCAGGTTCATTTTCTAGCATTTCAGCACTGGAGACTACTATCAGCATTAGGAATAAATTTCCCTTCCCTTTTCTTTAAATTCTTCTGACTTTTCAAACATTCCCGCTTCAGCGTCATTTCGAATTTCCTGACTGATTTTCATCGAGCAGAATTTCGGTCCGCACATCGAACAGAAGTGGGCGACTTTTGCGCCCTCAGCAGGAAGTGTTTCATCGTGAAATTCACGTGCTGTGTCCGGATCCAGCGATAAGTTGAACTGATCTTCCCATCTGAACTCGAAGCGGGCTTTACTCAACGCATTATCCCGGTATTGTGCTCCGGGATGCCCTTTTGCCAAATCCGCAGCGTGCGCAGCCAGCTTATAGGTGATCACTCCTGTTTTCACATCTTCTCTGTTTGGCAAGCCTAGATGTTCTTTTGGCGTGACGTAACATAGCATCGCAGTACCAAACCAACCAATCATCGCAGCACCGATTGCCGAAGTAATGTGATCGTAGCCCGGTGCAATATCCGTAGTCAAAGGCCCTAAGGTATAGAAAGGAGCCTCTTGACATTCTCTTAACTGCTTGTCCATGTTTTCCTTGATCATGTGCATAGGCACGTGTCCGGGACCTTCTATCATCACTTGCACGTCGTGTTTCCAAGCGATTTTTGTCAGTTCGCCCAATGTTTCCAGCTCGGCAAATTGTGCAGCATCGTTTGCATCGGCGATCGAGCCCGGACGGAGACCATCTCCAAGAGAGAAAGCCACATCGTATGCCTTCATGATTTCACAAATGTCCTCGAAATGCGTGTAAAGGAAATTCTCTTTGTGATGTGAAAGACACCATTTTGCCATAATAGAACCGCCACGGGAGACGATTCCCGTCATTCGCTTGGCTGTCAATGGAATGTATCTCAAAAGCACACCGGCATGGATGGTGAAATACGATACACCTTGCTCGGCTTGCTCGATCAACGTATCCCTGAAAATCTCCCATGTCAAATCTTCTGCTTTACCTTTTACTTTTTCGAGTGCCTGATAAATCGGAACAGTTCCTATCGGGACGGGTGAGTTGCGGATAATCCATTCTCTAGTCTCGTGAATATTATCCCCGGTAGACAAATCCATAATGGTATCTGCACCCCAACGGCAAGCCCACACTGCTTTCTCCACTTCTTCTTCAATGGATGAAGTCACGGCACTGTTACCGATATTTGCATTGATCTTCACCAAGAAATTACGTCCTATAATCATCGGCTCGCTTTCCGGGTGGTTGATGTTATTTGGGATAATGGCTCTTCCCGCTGCTATTTCATCGCGTACGAATTCAGGTGTGATGAGATTTTTAGGAGTATTCGCACCGAAACTTTCGCCTATATGCTGCGCACACATCGTATCGTATTCGCCGTTCCATTGCGCTTTCAAATCTTCTATCCGTTGATTTTCGCGAATGGCAATATATTCCATTTCAGGTGTGATAATTCCTTTTTTGGCATAGTGCAACTGTGACACATTTGCACCGTTTTTCGCCCGCAGAGGTTTTGCAATATGCTCAAAACGCAAATGATCCAACGAACTGTCGTTCAATCGTTCCTGTCCGTAATCTGAAGTTGAGGATTCCAGACGCTCCACATCCCCGCGGTCAAGAATCCACTGCTCTCGGATGCGCGGCAATCCTTTTTTGATATCTATTACAGCATTTTCATCCGTATAGGGTCCACTTGCGTCATATACAGTCACCGGCGGATTCTTCATTGTTCCTCCGCTGAACAACTTCGTAGGCGAGACCGCAATTTCACGCATCGCTACTTTGATATCGTGGATTTTTCCCGGTACATACACTTTTTTAGAGCCGCTTATAGGTCCTTTTGAAATACTGCCCTGCATGGGTGATTTGTCTTTTTTGCTCATAACTTACCCTCCTTGAGTTGCTTTGATGATCAATAAATTATCGTTTGCTTTTAAGTAGGTCTTTGCCCACTCTGTCTTGGGTACAATGGTTTCATTGATTGCCACAGCAATACCATTTTGTTTTTCGCCTATCTGACGAAAAACAAAGTCTGAAACCGATGTTTCTTCCTGTACCTCCTGAGTTTGATTGTTATATGTTATCTCCATCCTGTAAAAATTATATACTTCAGGGGAGACACAGCACGTGTATCACTTAGCTTTTTCCTTCGGCAGTACTAACTGCATCAGGTTCAAAGGGTATAATCTCAGTCCTTACTGTATTCAGTGAGGACACCCCTAAAGTTTTCCCAAGCTACAAATAAATTGTGAGAGTGGGAAGAAAGAAGGGATGTTTTGTAAATCCCCGTTCTGAATGCCCGCAATGATATCGTTATCTTTAATCCCCCGGTTTAGGGGCTTGACTGTAAGATTTTTTGAGTTGACTGTTTACCATTTTTCATCCTAACAGACTAAGGCATAGCAATCAAAATTCAAACGCTATGCAAAGACATACAAACTCCAAGATTTACGTACTCTGCCTCTGCCTGTTTTTTATGGTAGTCGAAGGTCAATCCCAAGTATTGAAGAAACTCAAAGACCAGGTGACAAACAAAGCCATTTCAGGTGACAATCAAAGTAACGAAGGGAATGGCTTAGGAGGGATTGACCTAGCAGGAATGATGGGACAAACCAAGGATTTTAAAGCTCCTTCTGAGTATAGCTTTGATTTCCAAGTGACCATGGAAATGAACATGGAAAAGGGCAAACCCATGACTCAGGTATGGAAGTACAATGTTCGGGACAGCTATTTCGGTATGGAGACAGCGGGCATGCTGATTATATACGATCTGGATAGTGATGTGATGGTGACTATTAATCCCAAAGACAAAACCTATTCGGCTATGTCCACCTCAATGATGGGGATGTTTGGTAGTGCCGCTGATGCACAGGAAGATGAAAGCATGCCGGAAATGATCAAGACTAACGAAACCAAAACTATTTTGGGTTACGCCGCAACGAAGTACATCATAGAAGATGAAAACCTGAAAGGTGAGTTTTGGATAGCTCCTGAAGTAAAGTTTGATCAGTCTGCCTTTGCCAAATCCCTAGGTTCTTATTCCAAAAATAAAGTCGCTATACCTGAGAAAATGCAGGGTTTTATGATGGAAATGACAGCTTTCGATAAGAAGGGTAAAATTTCTTCAAATATGAAAGTCATACAACTTGGCGAGATCGAGCAAGTGATTGACATGAGCCAATACAAAAATGGGATGGCCTTTTAAGTCGCTGAATCATGAAACTACTTGCAATCACATTCAATCTGCTGCTGATAGCGGCATCTATGTGCAGTACATCTACTGGGGAGAAAAGTCTCTTGGGTAACACTACCGGTTCCAAAAAGGTGAAAGGTTCCTGCCTGATGGACTATACAGGAGAAAATGAAGGGAAATTTTTCACCGAAGAATTAATCAAAGAATTGGCCAATGGGAATCCGATCAAACCGGATCATTATGAGTCAAGACATATGTATCGATATTCCTGGATGGAAGATGGTGTGGTCCATTTCATAGGATTTGATGAAATGGAGACGGCAGAGAAACTTCGACTCAAGCGAACAGATAAGAATAAGGATATTCCTAATCTGGTCGTGGATTTCACAAAGAATACATACCGGGACAAAACGCCTGAAGAAGCAGCCAGATTGAATAATCTAATCAATGAAGAGTTGGATAAGTCCAAAGAACCGAATGCCGGTGCGTCCTCCAATACAACCCTTCAAACTACTGTCATGGGTATGCAGCAAAATGCCTACATCCCATTGGATACAAAAGCAGACTATGCGGTTTACAACAAAAAAGGATTTGGTGTATTTGTAGTAGTGGGTGAGGTATTGCTTACGCTCAGCGCCCAAGTAGGTCCCTATGGATCTGTGGATGAGGGGAAAAGTATTGAACTGGCAAGAAAGCTGGCGGATAAAATGACTGAGATATGCGACTGATTATTTGGTTTGTGAGTCTCTTGCTTACTCGTCAAGAAGCAATGCTTCACCTCTCGATGGTCTCAAGTGTCAAACAATTCAGGCATATCGAGAAGGAAAATATCGCATATTTAAAAGTCGGAGACCAAATAGTATTTGACAATGTTCGGATGGAAAATGCAACCTTTTCTGTATATCCAAACCAGCTGATGTTTACCATAATGGACGATGAGGGCCAGCATGTTTCCCTGACATTTGCAGGGAGGGATATAGCACAGCGGAAGCCGGACACTTTGTCGTTCAATCAACCCGGCTTATTTCATGGATTCAGTGAAGCTGGGGATGTTTTTTTTATTGGATTTGGGAAGTTCGACTCGGATAGGGAGCCGGGGCAGGTCAAATACGACATGTCTTTTCCTCAAAATATTATGGAGGGCCAACTTCAAGTGATCATCTGGACTTCTGAAGAGTTTGTCTTTGAGTTCAATGGAAAACTCGGTAAGGAAAAGGAGGTAGATCAACCTGAGCTTTGGGTTCCCTTTTCCGGGAAGGTTTCTGCAAAGAATTACCTGCAGTTCGAGATGTGATTTTGCCCATCGATCACCGGAGGAGGAATGATATTTCTCTTCAAAATGATACTAAGAAAAGTGGTCAAGAATCCTGAAATCAAATTTTCACCAAGCTATAAAACATAAAAAAAATGAAAACATTTATCCGCATCATCGCTTTGGCATGGTTCACATTTATTTTGATCGAATCCCATGCCCAAACTGTCAAAGGAGCTATTACCGTTGGAAAAAGCTCTGAATTGAAACTGGAAACCAAATCCGACAATCTGATTGATATTTTTGTCGATTTCAGGAAGGATAGGTATCCCATCTTATTTGCCTTTCAGGGCGATGGGATCAAATCCAAAGAGGGTAGGGAGATTATCTTTTTTGAGTTTATCACCGAAGTGTACCATAATGGTAAACTGGTAGGGAAAACTTCCAGAAATCCCATGCCTTATATCCCCGGTGATATGATCATAGGAACAGAAGGTTTTGACTTTATCTCTATGCTAAGTTATAACGAGAAAAACCGGGCTACTATGAAAGAGACTCCTGGGAAACTTGCCCCCGGAAGCTATCAGGTTAAGCTGCTCGCCAGACCATTAGAAGCCAAAGGTCAAATCAAACCCGCCACTTTTTCATTCACTATTCAATAGAAATCTCATGAAAATAAAACTAATTAATCAGGCAATACTCCTTGCAGGTGTGTTACTCATCACATTTTCCTGTGGTGGCTCAAAAGAAGATCAAGCGCTTGAAAAAGTAGCCAAGGAGCTGGGTATGGACAAGGAGAAACTGAAATCCAAATCCTTCTATTCCTTCAAAATCTCCGGCGGTTCGCTGGACGGGCAAACGTTCACTACACCTGTGTATGCGCAGGGTGGCATCGATTCCAGATGGGACGAGAACAAGGAAATCAGTGCGTCCACAGTTAGCTTCATTGATCCGCCACAGGGCAACAGTACCTTTAGAATGATCTGGGAAGAGGATAAGATAGGTCCGCTTAAGCCCGAAGAAAATCCCTTTGGAAAGAATTCTTTTATAGAGCTGAAGGTGGAGAAAAACGATAAAAAATATGTTTTCTTGTCCGATAGCGGTTCTTACAAGATAATATCTAAAAAGGAAAAATCATGGGTGGATCAGATCACTAAAGAAGAGTATCCGATTTTAGATATAGAAGCTGAGTTTGAGGGGGATTTTACCGAAACTACCTCTGGTGAAAAAGTCAAGATCAAAGGTTGGGTAAAGGGGTTCGATCCAAGGTGATTTTCTTTTTGGCGGCTCTAATCTGCCTCACTGTCCATTTACAAATCAGGCTGTAACTCATGCGGCGTAGATGATATTCATCTTCTGCCTGGGAGGATTATGGTCTTTCTAAACTAATAATAACATGCAAAACTACATCAAAAAACTGCTACTAGGCGCTTTGGTGATTATGACCTTGGGCACTTTAGCGTCTGCACAGACTTTTCCTGCTCAGGCCACCGGGATATTTACTCTGGATATTGGGAATGAACTCAGAGTGCTTCAGACTCTTCCTTCGGCTGAAATTCAGGGGATTTTGGCTTCCCCGAAAAAGGAAAAACTAGCTGATTTCAAAGGCAATTATGATAAAAATACTGGGAAGTTTGAAGGAGAATTGACCTATTGTCAAGGTAAGAAAGAACCACTCCTGTTCTATTTTACCCGAAATAATGCGGATGTATTGGAGGTATATTTTGGCCTGGAAGGCAATGACCGAAAAGCCGCAGGGACAAGGAAAGGACGGACAAGACCCAGCTTGGCATTTAATTGTGCTGCGGGATCTGATCAGTCCCAATCAAATGAACCCTATATGGGAAAAGGAACCTGGACAGGTACTTGGAAAACTAATCTTGGGATGATCCGGCTAATCCAGATCAATGATGTAAAGACAGGAAAAACTTTTGTAAGTGGGGATTTTGAAAATACCGGGGTAATTCACCTGATCGGTTTTTCGGGTAATGAGGTGGAGGGTGAATTTATGTCCAGTACTAAGGGAGATGGCTATTTCAAAATTACACGAATCAGTGATGATAAGTTTGAAGGAACCTACCGATGGGGCAGGCAGACAGAATGGACGCCTTGGGGAGGGGAGCGCAAAGACACGAAACTTCCCCAACTCACATCCACCGGAGCTCAGCATTTCATCAATCGTTTGCTAGCTGGAGATTAAAGAGATTCAAATTCTATTAAAAAAACGAACATGATGAGAAAGTATATTTTAATACAGCTATTTCTGCTCTTTTGGGCAGGATGGGCGCAGGCGCAAAATTTCACTGGTGTATGGAATGCATCTATGGTGAATGACAAATCAAAAGTGGATCCTAATATCGAGTACCATTTGACCCAAAATGGAAATACGATCACAGGGGAAATTATTCATAAAAAGGAAAACATGAAGGCCACACTTACCGGTATCATGGCCAATAAGGAAGTCACGGGTACACTGAAATATGACAAAAACCAATGGGCTTCTTTGGATCAGAAGTTCAGGATTTTCATCAGAGCCAATGATAATGCCACTATGTTTATGCACGAGAGCACAAAGGGGGCACGCTACTATGGTGGGCCAATGTTCAAGAATCAGACCTTGACCAATCAGCAGGCAAGTAAAGCTCAGGCAGCTACCTCACTTCAAAAAGGTGCACTTGGTGTGGGAAGTGGTACGGTAGTGACGCAAGCAACGGGTACTCCAAAAGTAGGAGTTCAGATGGCAACCATCCCAAAAGTAAAGCCTAGACCAATGGCAGGGTTTTACGTGGTTAGAGGATTGGACGACCCCAAAGGGATCAAGCGTGACATATACTTCGAAATCAAGCAGTATCCAAACCAAGAACACAAGCATACTATTGAAGCCCGTGTAGTAGGAAACGACTATGGGATCACAGGAGATCCATATAAACGCTTCTTTGTGGGGGATGTAGAGGGGAACAGCGTGACCTTCCTTATAAATAATCTATATGAAAAGGGGAAAAAGCTGGTCAATGCAGAAGGATCTATAGTTGGAAACGATAATTCACTTTATATCAAATCCCCAACGGTTGGGTATAAGGTGGAGAAAACAAATAAAGGCATAGCCGAAAGAGAAGGTGTCAAATTGAGTCCGACGGTAAAGGTGAGGGTGGAGTATAAATTTATTTATCTGGCAGGTTCAACGTATTGGGATAAGTCTTTTCTCAACTATGTCCTAACCGATGAAGCCTCAATAGCTTTATATGGGACTGGAAGTATCCGTGCCTATAAAGAGACCTCATCCAATACCACAGAGCTTAAAGCTACCAATAATGCTCCGGCACGGGTTTTTGATATTCCCAAATCAAGAGCTTCGAGTAAACATAATCTTTCATATTATGACAAAATAAAAAACCGGTCTTGGGGAGGTATAAACTACCATTTTTTCGGTTTTTACAGTTTTGCTAAAGATGCAGATATGCCGAAATCAGGAGAGGGAGTTACAAGACCCGCTTTATTTCCTGTTGATCGATTTCTTGAATTTGAAGTAAATCGAGCTGCTTTGGAGGGCAAAACAGAACGTGTAGCTATAAATGGACAAGCACACCTTTCAAATGCGCTTCCTCTAGGTGATGCTAACTTCGGGAATATACATCGCAAAGTGTATCTTCATGAATTGAGAGACCAGACTAAACTGACAGATGATGAAAAAAAATTCAATAGAATTCTGGAAGGTCAAGGTCATCATAATGCCGGTGCTTTAGTCAGTCCTCCCTATTACTTTTTTGCAGTCAAAAGGGATCAGCAGTTTAAAACGCCTGCAGTAATGATTGCTTTTACCGTAGAAATTATTGAATAGGAAAGGGGGTAAATATGATTTATTGTCACCAAATAATCTGATCAATATGAAGTTTCTAGCTAAAATCATCATTCACTTAGTTGGAGTCGTGAGTTCAATTTCAGTCGGGTTTCCACAGGAAATAGACCTTGCCACATACGATAGCAAAGAAGGTGGGCTCTATTTTGATCAGGCTATTATTTACTCCTATTCAGATCATACAGGACAATCAGGCGAAATCTGGATCTATTACAGCACCTGCAGCAAGCGCTTTCTTTTTGACCAGGCTGCATGGGGCAGGGAAGACGAGATGATCGACTACGTCATCGCCCAGCCTGATGGCAGTTACCTGACCTTCGGCACTGAAGCCGAAGGGCCAGGCAACGGCAAGGTGGTCACGGTGGACTCGGTATATCTGGAGCCTAAGGACCAGCTTTCAGACATTCCTCCTAAGGATGAGTATATCGAGTTTATTGCCCTTCCTGAATCCAATGAGATAATAGCGGGTTTGGAAAGCAAGGCGTATAAGGTTAGGAGGTTAAAGGATTCCAACGGTTTGGAGACTATCCATCTTGCTACAGTGGACTATGATACGCGGCTCATCTATGCTTTTAATCAACAGGCGCAAGAACTTCGGTTGCCGGAAATCCTCAGTCAGGTTTTCGGTCTGGGGCATGATCAGCTGGTGACAAGGATTGAATCATCCTATACTGACTCTAAGGGGCAAATGTATTGGAGCAAATTGAAGCTGGAAACAGTTGACCCCACCACCTACTGGGGACCTATCAAAGATTACACCCTGAGAATAAGGAATACCCAAGGAGAACTGCAGACTTTACCTTTGACGGATTCCATAGAACTGGTTGGGGACTGCTACTAAGTAAGGATGCTCAGCGCATTGAGACTGTCTCATAGTCAGCTTTTCTTGTCAGGCTGAGTAATAAAAAATTAGAATTTACAAAAGAAGAGTAGTGACAGCAAGGTAATTAAGGGCAAATTAAGGTCATCCTGAGCACTTGAGAGGCGAGAGTCTCGAAATCGAAGGGTTCTCGTTCCTTCAGACTCCCGTCTTCCGGGTGCTCGAACTGACACAATACCTGCACTCAGATTAAATCCGTCATTGGTAGCAGCTTGCCTCGCCTTGGCGGGAAGTCGAAGCCTTTTATATGCTAATTAATCCCATTTCGACTTTCATGCCTTCGGCAGACTGGCTGCTCAATGTGACAATTATGAGCTATGAGACAGCCTCTTTTTTATGCGCAAATTTTAATGCCCGCGTTTACCTTTTTTTCTTTTTCCAGACTAACTAAAGACGGTCGAGTATGACCTTGTTTTAACTATCATTTATCCAATTACAAACAAATGAAAAAATTACTAATTGTTTTTGTGATTACACTAATCGCAGGAATAGACCAAGTTTCTGCCCAGGATTCCAAACGGATCGGTGGGCAACTGATCTACGGAACCAACATCAATTCATTGGGTGTCGGGGCTATTGCCGAATTTCCAATTGCTGAGAAAATGATAATCTCACCCAGCTTTTCATTTTATTTTCCCAAAGACGAAACGATTGTGAAAACCAGTGCCTTTGAAATCAATGGGAATTTGAATTATATGCTGCTTCAGGAAGGTGCGATACATTTGTACGGACTTGGAGGGCTGAATTATACCCAGATGAAAGTGAAAACGGACCTGTCCATCATTGGGGGCACTTCAGATTTTTCAGTCAGTGAAGGAAGGATTGGTCTGAACTTAGGTGCAGGTGTAAATTTTGATCTGGGCAAAAACTTACTTCCTTTCGCCGAAATAAAGTATGTGCTCAGTGATTTCGACCGATTGGTATTGGCAGGTGGGATAAAATTCAACTTTTGAGGTATGAGACTACTGTATTTCTTTATTTCAGCTTTGCTGATTGGAGGTCTTAGTTCTTGCGGAAGCGGTCCTGAAGTGCTTCAAGAGCATACGTACCATGTGAATTTGTCAAATGGAGAGTCTTATTCAGGTACCATCCCCAATGAAGAACTTATGGCTCAGTACATTGATATTCCAGGGGAACCTACATACAGGATGATTACCTTTAATATTATGGATGGGGATTTTGAAATGCTGGTCCAAGTAATGATGCATGGCAATACAGTATTGCCAATCCGGGATCCTGAATCAGAAGAGGCAGATGGTGGATTTATCATAATTACACCTCCGGGAACGGATGTTTTTTCACGGTTTGGAAGTATTTCGGGGAGTATTTCTGCAAGTGGTCTTAATTATCAGGAAACTCCCGGCGTTGGAGCTTCCACCGGATTGGCTATGGGGGAATTCAAGTTTACCTGTCAGTTTCAAAGAGCCGGGGATTTTGGTAGTGATAACAATAAGATATCAGGAACCGGTGAAATATCTATTAAGAGATACTTCTAAAATAAACTTTGATTAAACAGGCTGGGTTCTCTATCGATAACCCGGCTCTGAATATTTTGGTTGTTGAATTTCTGTTGAAATGATTTTTAAATAAAATCTCCATTTTCAATGGTGGCATTTTTTTTCGCCTCCTCCGCTCCGTATTCTTGGAACAGCTGTAATATATTGGTACGCTTCTTTGGAATACATGAAATCTGTAACGGGATTTTATGCCAATTCTATCCACTCGATAATGGGGCGCTTTGTGGATTCCGGCTTGATGTGAGGGTTTCATTCGGGAGCCCCACATATGTACTGACCTCTCTTGTTTTTTTTAATCCTTTACCGATTTAAATTGGGATAAAATAATTAACAAATAAATGAAGGACATAAAACCAACAACGATTGAAGAATACATAGATGCCGCACCCCGGGAATTTCAAGGAATCATGTACGAACTTGCGGAAATTATAAAAAACACAATTCCAAAGGCTGAAGGCGGGATAAGCTGGAATGTCCCCATATATAACTATCACGGAATACTTGCGGGGTTTGATGTAGCTAAGAAGCACGTGAGTTTCGGTATTGATGCTTTGGATGATGAAGTACGTGAAATACTTAAGAAAAAAGGATATAAAACAGGTAAGAAAACTATTCAGATTAAGCCGGACCAAAAAGTCCCCAAGTCTGAATTAATACGACTGATTAAAGAACAGGCCAAGCTAAATGAAGTTAGACGAAAATAGGATTTCTCGACAAAAAGAAAATTTGCGAAGCAACTTTAACTTTCCAATTAAGGTTTAGCACAGGTATCTTCCGAGTGTCTCAAACTAACAGGCAATATCAAACCAAGCTGTAAAAACAAGTGAGCATAACTGAAAAATACCTAGCTGAATTCAAAGAAACGGTACTGGGGTATTCTCCGATTTCCGATGAGTCATTTTCTTTGTTTGAAGCTATTATAAGCTTTCGAACGTTGAATAAAGATGAGATACTTCTCAATATCGGCGATGTCGCTAAGCATATTTATTTTATTTGTGAAGGTGCGATAATAGCTTTTTTCACGGATAGTGAAGGGAATACATACAATAAGAATATTTTTTTGGAAAAGCAGTTTGCCGGATCCACCGTTTCGGCACTGTTAAAGATTCCTTCTGAATTCACCTTACAAGCAATAGAAAATACCACCCTTATAAGTGTTGATTACTACCGATACAAAGAACTTATTTCCCAAAATGATGAGGTCAAAAATTTTTACATTTCCTACCTCGAAAAGAATTGGGTAATCGATAAAGAACAACGGGAAATATCCTTGGTAATGGAAAATGCCACAACGCGGTATTTAAAGTTTTTGGATAAGTATCCGAACATAGACACAAGAATTCCCTTGCAGCACATCGCATCGCATTTGGGAATTACCCCTACACAACTGAGTAGAATCCGGAAAGATTTAAAGTAAATCTGATTATCCTCAGCGAGTTTGATTTGCCTTATTTTTTGCAAAGAGGCAGAACAAAAGCGCTGTTCGAATTGATCAGATTAGTTTGAGTTCATCTCACTGTTGGAATAAATCGGATATAAAAAATGTGATTATTGCAATGATGCCAGACTCCTTAGTGCCTTGGCTTATTAGGCAGGAAGACGGGAGACCGAAGTGGCCTCAATGCTATTATTGACCAAATCCTATAATGCTTTAGTCTCTTTACTGGCAGAAAAGCGGATATACATGTAAAAAAAAACATCCCTCTCAACATATGTAAAGCGTGTGCCGGATTCTTTGAAATAATTTTACCATATGAAATCGAGCCTGCCTGAGTCAGACATGCATGATCCTGTACCTACGGGAACACACAGGGGGATGATCCAGACATACACCGCATCAGCAGATTTGCTTGTTGTTAGGGCGCGTTGGGGTGACGCAGCACGAGGGTGCGGCTGGTCTGAGGGCGGAAGATTGCTGGCGTCTTGGCCTTTTGGTTCTTTTGGGCCAAGCCAAAAGAACAAAGAAATCTAGCTTGCCAGTGGCAGACAGGCCTGCCTACCGCAGGCTTGATCCCGTACCTACGGGATCATACAGAATGTTATTTAATAACCCATTCAAACCCACTCAACTATTTCTATAAAAGTAAAAAATAGTTTAAAAACACATGAAATCGAGCATGATCCTGTACCTACGGGAACACACACACTGGGATGATTATAATGCATGCGAGATTCTCCCGAATCAAGTTCGGGACAGGCTATGTGGCCATTGAAAAACAAATTATAATCACATGAATCAATCCTTATTATCCATAATAGCTTTCATAGGCGGAGTTTGCTTGGCTATACAGGCAGGTTTTAACACCCAATTGGGCGTGCTGGTCAAAAAGCCCATTCTTGCTTCCATTTCGACATCAATCAGCGGAGTTCTATTTGCTTTCGTCTTTGTGATGCTCTTTTCGAAAGATATACCCAATATCCAAACAGCAAAGCAGGTTCCTTGGTATCTGTGGTTTACCGGAGGCTTGTTTAGTATAATAGGAATTACCCTGTACTATTTTACAATCCCCAAGCTGGGCATCTCTAAAATGATATCTATGGGATTGTGCGGGCAGCTGGTGTTTTCTGTAGTAGCGGGACATTTCGGCTGGCTGGATTTACCGCTCGAACCCATCACATTGAAAAAGATGATTGGGGTATCCGCAATGATTTTAGGAATAGCTTTCATCAACTCAAACTAGCATATAATGAATAATACTGTCAAAGAGAAAAACATCAGCAACCTGATTTCCCTGTGGGAAACTGTAGGGAACTCATTTCAAAAGCAATTTTCTCAAAACACTATAAACTACTGTCAAGTCAGCGGTTCTGAATGGCCCAACCGGGTATGGTTTACTGCAGGAGTAACGGAGGAAACGTTGGAGACAGCAGCCGAAATTATTTGGAGCTCATCGATTCCCCTGACCCTGAGCCATTGGAGCGATTTTGAAAACGAACTTCATCCTATTTTCGAGCAATTTCGCTTTGGCAAGAAGTCTGAGCAAATCGGAATGTCTCTTAAGCTTCACGGGAAGTATACCCACTCAGATCGTATAACTCTGCAAAGAGTGACAGAAGAAAGTCAGGCGACTAGCTGGAGTGCATTATATCCAAGAAGTTTCGGATACCAAATCTCCCCGGAAATTCTCAATAAGACCAACCATTTAATCTCCTATTACCTTGTTCGCTTCAATGATCAGATAATCGGAACAGTGATCGCACACAAAACAGAAAATGTATTGGGTGTACACGGATTGGGAATTATTCCTGAGTTCAGGAAGCAAGGTTTGGCAGAAGAAGTAATGGCGCATTTAATCAATAATGCTATTGATGACCACGTTGAATTTGTGACGCTTCAATCTTCTGCAATGGGAAAAGGCATTTATCAAAAAATGGGTTTTTCGGAAGATTTTCTAATGACAAATTATGGACTGCTAACCACCCCATAAACAATAAAGGGATTTTGGACCAGGATGAAAAAAACCGGTTAATTCCATGACAGTCCCAAAATTCCTTTCATAAGGTAGAGCTAGAAAAGATGTATAATGGGTCTTGTCATCTCATTATATATTTCTGCTAACTTCTATAAGTTTACTCAGTTTTACTCAATCCACTTCGGTGGATTGTTTTTTTATAATCTCCCGGAGATTTGGTGAAAGACTCCCGGCTGTTCTTTCCTCTCACACTTCCTTGCCCCAAGTTGCCTTTGATAGAGAGAATCCCAAAACCTCTACTGCGTTGGTATCCAAACATCTTTTTGATTCTAATAATATATTTATGCAATAAAGTTGCATCAAACAATATCGGGTTTAATTTTGCGCAACAGTATTGCATAAATAATTTCTAAATGCGTTGGGGCTTTACCCTTGTTTGTACCTTATTCCTTTTACATTCCCTGACAGCCCAGACTCTTGAAGGCTATGTAATTGATGAAAACCAACTTCCCCTTCCGGGGGCTTTGATTCAGCTTGAGCCAATCGGGAGAAGCCTAATCAGCGATAGTAGAGGGAGTTTTGGTCCCGTCGAAGTTCCTGAGTCCACCGCCGTACGTATAAAGGTTTCTTTCTTGGGATATGCACCTGTGGATACCCTGATTAATGTAAGTGCTGACCGGTATATCCTAAAATTGGGGCTTCAGAGAAGCAGTTTGGAATTGGGCGAAGTAACGGTTACGGGTAAGGAAAACCAAGCAGGGCTGGGAACAAGCACGGAAATCAACCGGCAGGCCATAGCGCATGTCCAACCCAACAGTCTCAGGGATGTGCTCCAGTTGCTGCCCGGGCAACTTGCCATCAATCCCAGCGTCAATTCACCCCAACAAATCCTGATCCGTCAGGCTCCTTCTACCTCTGCAGGAAGTACATTGGCACAACTTGGGACCTCATTGGTGATGGATGGCAGTCCCATATCCAATGATGCCAATCTTCAATACAATGTAAACATACTGAACTCTTCACCCGGATCCCGACCTCCTTTTCAATCAGTTTCCGGACAGGGGACTGATCTAAGACAGATTCCTGCAGACCAGATTGAGCGGGTGGAAGTGATCCGGGGAGTGGCTTCAGCCAGACATGGAAATGCTACTTCGGGAACCATATTGGTAGAAACCCGAATAGGAGCATTTTCCCCTCAGCTGCGTGTCCGTGCCAATCCCAATTCATTCCAAGTCAGTGGAGGAGTTGGGTTGTCTGTTCGGCCTGAAAAACAAGCAGTCAGTTTGGATCTTGATTTTATTGATTCCAAGCCTGATCCCAGGGATATTCTAAACGGGTACTCTCGAATCACGGCTACACTTGGGCATGAGCTGACCGGTTTGTTTGGGGCAAAGCTGACTTGGAGAAGCCGTCTGGGACTAAGCAGTAATCTGGCTGTAAGTAGGGAGGACGAAGGAAATGACCCTGCCGCGAGAGCTTGGAGAGCACAGGATCGGGCTATCAGAATTAACAACCGCCTGACTTATTATTCAGATTCCAAATGGCTCGAAAAAGTTGAGGCTACCATTTCTCTCAATCTGAACCGGCAGGATGCGTTCTTTCAAGAATTTATCACAACCAACGTTGGGCCACGGCCGATTTTTCTGAAAGACAGCACAGGATCTGTTCCTTTTGGAACGGCACGATATCTGAATGAAACAACCGTAGCAGGAAGAGCTGTCAACTATTACCATAGACTGGAGTCCAGTGCAAATTGGAGACTATTCGGTGAGTCTCACAGAGTGCTGCTGGGTACAGAATGGAGATATGATGCTAACCGTGGCCCCGGAAGAACTTTTGACTTAACCCGGCCTCCACGTCAGAATTATTCTGCAGGAGACCGTCCCAGAAGCTTTAGTGATATTCCTGGGCTCAATCAACTGTCGTGGTATGGGGAAGACCGGTTTTCCTCCCGGTTAATGGGCAAGCCGCTGTTTTGGCAGATTGGTGTACGTGCGGATCATTATTTTCTCTCTGGGGCATCCCCCATGTCTTTGGGGACCCATATCCAACCACGGCTGAATGCTTCTTGGGCGCTGATCCCGCAAAAACTATCTCTTAAAGCAGGATATGGAGTTCTGTCTAAAGTCCCCTCCTTGATTTACCTCAGCCCGGGACCACGATTTATAGACTTGATCAATTTCAACTATTATGCACCTGTGCCTGAAGAGCGGCTGCTGATCGTCACCACCAATAAAATTGATTTGCCTGATGGGGGCGTAAGGCCTTACAAAAGTCCCAAAGCCGAGTTAGGGGTTGATGGGAAGTTATTTGGCTCCAGTTTTAGCCTTACAGCTTTTCGCGAAACTGTTAAAAACGGTCCAGGCTATGTAAGGGAACATTATCTCGCCCGACGTGCTGAATTTGAAGTTCTTGAATACCCCACAGGATCTCCTCCTATACTGAGTGGATCACCGGTGTCCTATGATACACTGTTTCTGGCTTATGATAGGCCTGTCAATAATCAAAATCTTGTCAATACAGGCCTGGAATACACGGTGGATTTTCCGGAGATCAAACGCATAAATACACAACTTAACCTTACAGGAGCCTACATCAAAACCCTTTCTACTTCTTCGGGAAATGTGGTAGATCCCGGATTCATATACAGATATACGGATAGCCCCAATATACCTATCTACGCAGGAGGAGTGGGGGTGTCTTCTGCCCAATGGAATACCTCACTCCGGTTTATTCACAGGGTACCGGCGGCAAGACTAGTAATCTCTTGCCTGGTTCAGGCTATCTGGATCCAAATGGACAGCCCGGTAGGTTATACCGAACTTCCTGTGGGGCTTATTGACAGAAGGGGGATACAAACTTCTTTGTCTATGGATGAGGCTGTTCTTCCTGAATACGACAATTATCGAAGGGAAATTGCTGAAAATCAGCTGCTAACAGAGCGCATGCCTCCGCTTACCCTTATTAATTTGAGACTCAACAAGGAATTCGGTGAGGGAAGGGGTTTTGCATTCTATGTAAACAATCTGACCAATCACAGGCCGCTATATCGGAGTGTCCGATCGGATACTTATTCACAACGAAACCTTAGCCTATTCTTCGGAGCTGAACTATTCTATCAATTATAATCAACAATAACTATGAACATGTTTAAATCAAAATTGACCGGTCTACTTGGGGTGTTTTTCTTCCTGTGTTTGCTTGGCTGCGACCGGGATGATGAACCGCGGTTAAGAGCCTTCTCTGCCGAATTTTCCACATTGTTTCCTGAGGATTTCGAAGTTGGTCAGGCGGCAGGCGTAACTGTACGGCTGAAGAACCTGGCCTCCGGTTCCCAGCAGGAGAAAGTAACTGATGCTGAGGGTAAAGTTGTTTTCGAAGAATTAATACCGGGTAGCTACGAACTCAGTGCGAGTATGACTCTCAGTGAGGAGCAGGCTATGGCGCTGACGGGAATTCCTGCCGGGATCAACCTGAACTATTTGGATAATAGCCTTGCTCTCTCAGAGGAATTAGCCTCCAAAGGACCGATTTCGGTTCAGCTGTCAGGTTCTGTTACCGGTGGATTGGTGATCAAGCAGGTTTACTATTCCGGTTCCAAAACGCCTGAAGGTGGAAATTACTTCTTTGATCAGTTTTTCGAGATCTATAACAACTCCAGTGAACCTATTGCACTGGACGGTCTCATGCTTTCCAATGTGTATGGGGTTTCCGGACAGATCAATCCCGATCAGGCGCCATCTCCTTTTCAGGATGACAAAGATCATGTCTACATCTCTACAGCCTGGAGGATTCCGGGAGCCGGGCAGGATAATATTCTTCAGCCATTTACAGGAGTGATCATTGCCCAGCAAGGAATCAATCACCAAGCTGAAGAGGCTAATCCCGGCAGTCCTGTCGATCTGAGCAATGCGGATTTCGAACTGTTTGTAGTAGGCTCGACCAGAGATGTAGATGCTCCGAATGTACCCAATATGGAGATGGTTTATCACCCCTTCAACGCAACGTTTTCGCTGGTGCCGGTTTTTGGACCGGGCACGATTATCTGGAGAACGGATGATTTTAGCAGCTTGGAACAAGTAGCTATTCCTGACACTTCCCCGACTTTCCCCCAAGTGGTGAAGGTTCCCAATTCTCTGGTATTGGATGCTGTGGAAACTCTGAGAAGTGAGGCAGATGGAGCTTATAAGCGTATCGCCGCCAGTTTGGATGCAGGGTTTGCTTATGTGTCCAATACCTACACAGGCGAATCTGTAATCAGGAAATCTGCCTCCGTGGATGGGAATACAGTGTATCAGGACACCAATAACAGTCAGCTGGACTTTGAATTGTCAGCGACTCCTGTATTGCCATAATTCTTGTCAATGATTCCCAAAAGAGTACAATGGTTTCTAGGATTTCTTTTTTGCCCGCTGGTTTCCGGCGGGCAAAATTTCCCTATTGACCGGATTTTCTATCAAAATCTTCCCTTTGTGGCCCAGCTTCATGAGTATTCCTATTTGCTTCAAAAAGGACAACCTACTTTCTATGAGGCGGGATTGGGTTATACTTCCCGTTTAGGAATACGGGAACAGCCTTTTGATACACATCACCTAAGTCAGGCGTATTTTCAATCCGCTTCTGTAATGGAATTGGGCTCTTGGATGATGGCCGGGAATTTTAATTATCATAAAACACTTCGTTCCAAACGCCCATACTTACTTCAAACGGCTGACTGGGGAGTTGTGCCCTATCGGCTCATGGACAAAGATATACAGCCTTGGTCAGGAGATGAGGTAAGCTTTCAAGTAGGATTCTCCAGCCCTGAATATGGCTCCGAAAAGCGTTGGCAGACTGTGGGTAATTTAGCTTATGAAGTCGGTACCCATACTAGGAATGCTGAGCCCAGACCATTGGCTAGGACAAACAGATACATCATAGGATTGGGACAGAACTTTCGCACAGGAGCCTATACTTCAGTAAGTGCAGGAATACAGTTGCTATCCGCCAAGGAAGAGAATCATATCGGAAGCTATGCGGTGCAGGATGCGGAAATCTACCAGGGAAGAGGGTGGGGGACATTTATGCGGAATATTTACCAGTCTTTTCAGAGAACGCAGAGCTTGCAGGGAACGAATGTTTCTTTTGCCATGCAGTATAGGAAAGTAGCTGTACATGCATTCACCGAAATGAAGTTTAAAACCAAATCCTATGAGGCGAGGGATGGGGTTGCATTTCCTCTAAATGGCGGGGCGGCACGTATGAAAGGGCTTAGATGGACAGGCGGGCTAGATTTTAGCTTAAATGGGATTGGGCAAATTGAGTCTTTGCTCTCAATTGATTCGGAACGGCTTAGCGGTAATGATCCCGTTTTCAATGCGATCAATGTGGAAGGAGACTTTCGAAAGGTGAGTTGGGTCAATATTGCCAACCTCGGCGCTGGCAAGGATTGGCAGGCAGAGTTTCAACTGCAGTACCGTACCGATAATTCTGAGGATTTGGCAGCGAGGGAACAGGTCTCCATCTCTGTATTCAGTCTTAAGGCTTCTGTCCTGAAGCGCTTTGGTTTAGGTAAGTCACTGTTTTACATCAACCCGTCTGTAGAAACATGGAATGCGAAATCTGACTTGGTTTATGATTCATCCAAAGAGATATCCCACCTGCTTCTTGGTCCACAACAAGCTTTTTATTCCCGATCATTTCTCGAACCGGGACTTGGGGCCAAATGGATGGTGCCACTAAGTGATGAAAATAAGCTACTTGTAGGATCCCGCTATTCGCATCGCCTTTCCCGAAGTTATCCACTTCATGAATTCTCATTTTTCACCCAATTACTCTTTTAATCCACATGAAATCGAGCATGACTCAAAAGTCACACACTGGGATGATTATTAGCCATGCGAGATTCTCCCGTCCGCCGCGGCGGACGGGACAGGCTATCTGACCATTAAAAATCAAAATATAAACAGATGAAAACCCTATTCTCAACCCTATTAATCATGTTTTCTCTTACTATCGGGACACATGGACAATCATCACGTACACTGCATCTTGCTGATTCTTTGGCTAAGGAAATCCTTGAAAATGAGGGGATCTATACAGTAATGGGAGGACTCAAGCCGATCAGTACGATTCTTCATTTTCAGTTTGAGATTGATTCAGTCTCTCGGGATTATCTGAATGAAGATGAGGTTAACCGGCAGTTGAATGATCTCTATGTCGCCCTTTCATTACTTGAAAAAGCTCCTGTCGGTTTTGTTGTCATTCCTTTTCGGGAGATCTACGGGAACCAACGTTCATTTGAAGTATTGATTTATCACAGAGAATCGGTGAAAGCAAAAATTAAAGACCATGCTCCTTTTTTCCTTAAAAGGGGGATTTTACCTGAAACGCCCGTTTCACAGGTTTTGAGCCAAACGGAATTTGATTTTACCTCTTCGCGGTGGAGGGCTTATGGATATTTCTTTGGATATCCGGATCATGCGGTGGACTTCTTTGTAAAGGCATCGGAGCATGAGAAGGAAACCAAAGAATTTGTAAAACGGGAATTTCTGCAGATTCCGGTAAGCAGCAGGGAGGAGGGGAGTTTTGTCTATGCTGTTCCGCAAGGGTATCAACTTCAGGAAGAAGATATTCTTCTGAGGGAGCAGGCTGAGGAACTTCTTGCGATCTATAAACTGCGAAAATCCAATCTGATGGCTATGGACCTGCAATATCCATTTCTGGAACTCTTCTGGGATATCAGTAAAAAACAGGCGGTATATAGAAGTTTAATCTTTGCTGATGCCCTACCCTAAGCTTTAACTAAGGACTGTTTTATGGGTTCAAGCATCACTGTAAACGCTATTAAGCTACTCACAATATCATTTTATTATTAACGCAAAAATCTTTACAAACAATTCAAACATGCAAAATCTATCCATTAAACTAAAGCCGAATTCAATCGCAGGCATGCCATTTCTATTGATATGTCTATTCATCGTCTCACTGTTCTCATGTAAGGATGATGAAGTAGATCCTGTTCAGGTAGTACCCACACTGGATAAAGTAGAGGTAGGACTGAATAATAATGAGATGGGGGTCATAGGACGCGATTTCCATTTCAATGCCGAAGTACTTGCCGGAGACAGAATAGAAACGGTGCAGATAAGAATCCTGCAGCGAAGTGAGGAGACTTATTCCGAAACGTGGAGCCATGAAGTGGTCTGGGAGGAGTATAGGGGAGTCAAAAATGCAACTATTCACAAACACTTCGATATTCCTGCCGATGCTGTGGAAGGGACTTATGATTTTCTGATCATTGTCACCGACCAAAATGGGACTATATTGGAAGACAAACGTGCCATTACTATTTACACTCCTGAGAATCTACCTCTCGATCTTGGATTTAACTTCGGTGTTGAAGTAGTAGATGCAAATTTCAAGTCAATAAAAACGTTGTATGCATTAAGCACTATTTATGAGGATTTTGAACCCTATAAATCTGATGAAGCCATCAATAAGAATGAGTTTCTAGCGCCTATTGCGGGTATTGCATCCATAAAAGGTGATGGGAAAATGTATTGTCTGTTGATAGACAAAAAGCATAACCACAGACCCGAAACGATTTCTGACATAGATTTCTCAAAAGTAATTGTTGCCGATGTGTGGGAGCACGAAGATCTTGTCCAATCGGAATACGGTTCAAATATGTATGATTTTTCAACAAAGCCATTAACTATAATCCACCCAATGATTGAAATCGGAGCTGCTTCGGACAATAATACACCCGCAGTACAACCAATAACCGGTCAAAAAGCCTGGGCTTCCGGAAACTACTATGTAGGCTTTATCTACGAGAACAGTACTTATAACATGAGTTTGTTCCATTATGGAGATGTTTCAATCAAAATGGATTAAAAAAAGGAATTCGAATATCTCTTGTGGTGCATTTATTTAGGGCTTGCTGAAAAACCGTTCACATCAAAAATGGGTTAATCAATCAATATGATAACCTTTGATCTATTACCGGCGTTTCTCAGTATGCCCTATTTATGCGCTTGTTTTCAGGGTAGATCTCTAATTTCCCATGCTGGATTTTATTCAGTTTTTTGGGATAAACGGTAAAATCGAGGATTTGAATCTTTGGTACACTTCCTAATACCAACATGTTTCATCCATCCTTTTTTAAATTTAGAAAGGAGTAATTCAATAACTTTAGTCTGTCCAAGTAGGTGGTTTTGTAAATCTCCTTTGCATAGTCACTAAGAAAACTTCGCCGTATCATTGATTCTACTTCTGGTTTATGATCTGCTAACTCATTTAGTATTCGTCGAACTCTCGATTCTAATAAACCGATCTTTACTCCAAATTCAAAGAAATCATCATAAGCATGAAAACCATTGGCCTCATTACTTTTTGTGTAATAGTCATTGTCAAACAAACCATCTTTGAGAGCTAATTCAGGATCTTTGACATGAATCCTTGTATTCACTAAATCATAGGCAGGGCTAAGATGGTAGTCGCCCTGTGGTGTTTCTAATAAGCTAAAATTCTTTAGGTGCGCATCTCCATTTGAGAAGAGGAAATTGAATGTCACGAGCCTGAAAAATTCCTCAAGTGGGACAGGGTAGGCGGCAACATATTTTTTGATCAAGGAAGTTATCCCTTCGTAACTGTAGTTGTATTTAAATTCATTACCATCGGTTTCTTTTGTTTTGCCTGCAAGAGTAGCAAAGTCTTCCTCCCCCAATTTTTTTGATGTCGCTGAATCAATATCAAATCGCTTAGTGATATATGCCGGTTCTCCATTTTCTAAAAATATCATGGCATTCTCATCGACCTTTAGCTTAAATATCTGCTTAGCGATCTGCATGGTCAGGTGTTCATTCGCCGGAACTTGATCAATTTTATCCAGATCCCGGGGAATAGGTTTAAGTATGTAAGTCCCCTGTTCTCCTTCCGAGGTTAGTCGAATTTGGCCTTTGTCCCACAGTACGGATAGCTTTTTGATCTGGTATTCAAATCAATTTCACAGTATAGTGTGATTTTTGACTATTTATGAAGCTTGACTCCCTATTCGATTATATTTTCACATTATAATGTGGTTTTTATAGCTTGTATAGTTGGTTGGAAATTATTCTCGCTGGAAGGACATGTTTTTTAATATTTCAAAACAAAAAAAAATATCACAATAAATTGGTGACTCATTTGTGATTAATGCAATAAAAAAAAAAATCCCTGTAAACCAGTGGTAAACAGGGATTTGTGATTCAATCAGCAGAGGAAGAGGGATGTGAACCTTGGTTGTATTCGTCTAATTATCAGTTACTTACAATTATAAATTTTCAAGAACTACACGATTTACGCAAGGTTTGTTACATACTGATTTACAGTATGTTATAATAAATCCTCTTTACTTACGCCTGTATTATTTCTATTATTTGAATGAACTTTATTCCAAGTTAAATCTACAAAAAATAGCAAGATATTTAAGAATAGATATGAGATTGTTGGTTCTAAAATAATAAGCGAGGCATTAAACTAAAATCATTGATTTACTAAAAATATAGTTTTTGTTAAATCCTTTTAGTCAGGCATGAACTTTCTTCTCTTGGGCTCGTTGGGGAAGTGCAAAGAGTCCCATTTATTTTCAGGGATTTGTTAACGGGATTTTTTGCAAAGAATGAACACCTGCTATGATTTATGTAGGTGATGCTTCTGACGTCCGAGGAAAACATCGAAATGCTTTTAATCATTCAAGAGGCCTTTAAGTTACTTCTTCGGGCCACATTCTTCACAAACCTTATTAAAATCTGTGACAGTATTCGTTTGAACAATATTTTCAATTATTGTCAAATTTTTGGTAAATAATCGGAAATTTTCCGATTATTGTGCGATATTGTGACAATAATATGGAGTTTGAAGATCTTTTATTTAGATACCAAGAGGAACCACTAACGA